>DHHZ01000061.1 GCA_002403515.1 Legionellales bacterium UBA4759
GGTCATCGCCAGGCTTTTTTTTTAAGTTTTCCTTTTTTCCTTGGCGACGATAGCTGTTTGGAACCACCTGAATCCATCTCGAACTCAGAAGTGAAACAATCATACGCCGATGATAGTGTGGGGTTTCCCCATGTGAAAGTAGGTCATCGCCAAGTTTTTTATCTTATTTTAATCCCTTACACATTTCTAAAATATCTTTATTAATTTTATTCTTTATTTCTTGAGCTAAATTACCAGATAAAACCAAATATGGTTTGTGATTTGAATGATCACGTATAAAACAAACATCCAATAAAGAATCAATTCTAGTCAATTCATAGGGAACCATGTCATGTTTTGCTGCAGACATCCCAAAATAGTCGTTTTGGTTTTCTGCTGGCTGTAAAAAATTATTCCACATATTTAAATTCACAATATATACTTTTTTCCTATCAAATGCAGCCAACCGCCAGCAGAAATTAAACACTTCCGGATTAAGGTATGGAATTTTTGCGAGTTTTAATACTGCAGTGTAAAGTGGCAGACCAACTTTGATAATACTGGTTGAAATCAGTTTTTTAATTTTGAAACAATTACTGTGAAATGCAAATTTCATAATACTTGAATAAGCTTGTAAGCTATGCATTTTGCCCATTTCATCTTGAACTTGTTGGGAAATATCTTCTAAAGAATAAGAACCCTTCAGGTCGATGACAATAGGGTCAACGCGTATCATGCAACCTAAAACATTATCAAACTTGTGATGATAACGTGTTGATTTTATGACATTAATGAGCGGTTTTGCCTGATTTTCCTCAGGGATATATTCTTTCAAACTTATGCCTAACATGGCACAAAGAACTGTATTTAAATTCACATGATTTTTGATTGAAAACGCTTTAAGGTTTTCAATATATTGCTCAGGTATTTCAAAATATTGAGAATATGAAAGCTTCGATTTTTTCATATTTTTGATGACATGACTGCTTGGAAATTGAAATAGAGTTGCTTCTTTTAAATACTCATTCCAAAATTTGGTTTTTTTATTAAATTCCTGATGATGCTCATATTGTTCTTCTATCACATATTCTTTAAAGGAGCTTTGTAAATCATCAAGCTTTTGATTGAGATAAAAGCCTGATAACTCATCCCATAAAATTCGCATGGAGGTTTCATCGCATATCAAATGTGACATACACAGCTGAATTTCTAATTCATTATCATCAAGCCTAAAGACCCTTGCTTTTACTTTCGCATGTTTTTTTGACCAATCATTAAATTCATTAAGTGCTAACATCGATTCATTTAAATGGATTTCATTTCGCGCTTTGGAAAATTTTGATATATCGAAATATTCAAAATTATGTGGAGATATTGGGTTTTTTTGAATGAATTGCTGAGCGGGTATCCATGTTGAAATATCATAGTGAAGTGCATGCTGCCTTTCGATAACTCGCGACAATGCAAGTTTAAAATGCTCTATATCCAAATGACCTTTTAATCTTTTTCGAGTGACGATATTCATTTTTTTAGCCTTAGGCTCAAATAATGAAGAAAACCACAAAAGAATTTGAAAATCAGTTAATGGCAATTGAATCTTGTCCATCCATTTCTTTTTTGAATAAGTTCTGGCGTTACTGATTTTTATTTTTTTTAATTTTTTCTCGACCAACTCAATGGTTGGGCACTGATAGATATCTGCTATATTAATTTTCTTTTGAAAGGCCTCTTGAATATCTGCAACAATATTAGCCGCACTCAAAGAGTTACCACCCAGCAAGAAAAAGTCTTCATCCACAAAAACTTCTTCAAGATGTAGTGCTTTTTTCCATATGGTGATTAATTGTTCTTGGGTTTGATTTTTTGCTAATTTCTTTGAACCATTTAAAGGAATATCCATTTGTTGCAAGGTTTTTCGACATAATTTACCGTTGTCATTTAATGGAAATTTCTCAACACATAAATATCCGGCAGGAATCATGTATTCAGGTAAATATTTCTTTAAGAAAGTGATGATTTTTTGCTGTGGGATTTCCTTTTTACTTTCATAATATGCCACCAATATGGATTGGTTTTTAGTGGGAACATTTAATACAGCAGTTTGTTGAATTCTGGGATATTTTGCCAATACCTGTTCAATTTCACCCAGTTCAACACGGTATCCTCTAATCTTAATTTGACTATCATTTCTGCCAAAATACTCAATTTCGCCATGTTCCGCCCATGCGGCTAAATCACCTGTTTTATAAAGTCTTTCATGATTGATATATATAAAACGCTCTTGAGTTAGTTTGGGTTGCTGAATATATTCTTTGGCAAGCCCAACCCCTGCAATATAAAGCTCACCAATTTCACCAATTTTGCAGGGCATTTGTTGCTCATTTAGAATTTGAATTTGAATATTTTGAATTGGACGCCCAATATAAATTTTTGTGCAATCTTTGGGACAATGGCTATAGGTGACGTCAACAGAGGCTTCCGTAGGGCCATATAGATTATGAACTTCTAATGGATGTTGGCATAAATTGTAAAAAGCATTGACCTGTGATGGGAAAAGCGCTTCGCCGCTACAAAATACATAACGAAGACTTCTTGGAATATTTAAATTTTTTTCAAAACAAAATTGATTAAAGGCATGTAACATTGAGGGCACAAAATGGATTACTGAAATTTGGTGTTTTTCAATGATCTCATAAAGCTCTTGTGGGCTTTGATGAGCATGCGGTGCAGGGACAAAAACCGATGCCCCAACTTGATGGGCCAATAATAATTCCCACACAGAAACATCAAAGGTATAGGGTGTTTTTTGGAGTACAATATCTTGCGTATTAAGTTGATATTCGTTTTGCATCCATTCTAGGCGATTGACAATCCCTTGGTGTGTGATAGCCACCCCTTTTGGCAGCCCAGTCGTGCCAGATGTAAAAAGCACATAAGCCAAGTCTTGGGGTTGATGTTTTTTTTGTGGTGTATGAGTTGCTTCTTTGATAAAAGGATTTTGATCAAAAGCTATTTTTCGAATATCTTTTTTATTAAATAATGAATTTAGTTTTTGATGATAAATAATAGTTTGGCAGTTTGTGAGTTCTAATATGTAATCCAAACGTTCTTGGGGAATTTTGGGGTCAATAGGCACATATGCATTTCCAGTTTTTAGAATGGCAAGTATTGATATTACCGTATCAATAGAACGTTCTAAACAAATACCAATTATCTGATTATTGGCTGAATGTTGAAGGATATGGTGTGCCAGTTGATTACTTAGAATATCCAATTGGTGATAATTTAAAGTATAAGAAGCATCTTGAAGCGCGATTTGCGATGGTGTTTTTTGTACTTGGGTTTGGAATATTTCATCAAGTGTTAAATGATTTTGAAAAGATTTTTGAGTTTGATTCCAACGATAAATTTTTTCTTCATCGGTTTCTTGTTGGGTGAGCAAATCCATATTTTCTCTCCAAAAAACACATTTAGTTAATATTTATCACCATGTGATTCTTTAATGTACCTTAGAGTTCGGGTATTTGTAAATCTTTAGTGTAATTATACCAATTGCCTTGTTTTTATTTAATTTCAATTTTAGACTAATATGAATTGACCTAATGGACTAGATCTTTGCCTAAGCGTATTTTATTTTGTATTTTTATTTTGAATATATTCATGTTAGGGGCTTGTAAATGGCATCCAAAATTGTCATTTTCAGGCTATACGGATACGCTTTATCTATATTTGTCATCGCCATCTCAAGGGTACTTAAAAGAAAAATTTATTCTAAAAGGCCAAGCTTTTAAGAAAGGTCAAATTTTATATGAACTAGATGCGATGCCTGATATTGTTCAATTAGAGACTGCGTTTGCTCAATATCAGCAAGCACAAAAAACTTTGATAGATTTACAACGACCGCGCCGAAAACCAGAAATCGCAGCTATTGAATTTCAAATCCAGCAAATCGATGCCAATATTGAAAAAACCAATATGCATTATAAGCGCTTATTAAAACTAAAAGATAAACAATACATTGATTCAGACACACTGTTTACCAATCAAAAATTAGTCGAGGAATTACAGTTTCAAAAAAAACAACTCCAGGAAAATTTAAGATTATCCCATATGGGGGCAAGACGTTACCAAATCAAAGCGCAACAAAGAGCCCAAAAAGCAGCACGTTATCACTGGAAAGAAGTGGCTTGGTATTTGGAACACAAAAAAGTTTCAGCCCCGAAAGATGGTTATGTTTTTGATATTTTTTACTCTATTGGCGAATTGATTCCTGCCAATAAACCGGTCATGAGCGTTGTACTACCAGAAAACAACTTTATAGAGTTTTTTGTTCCTGCAAAAAACTTGAAGTATTTACAGTTGAATCAACGTATTGATTATCAATATTATGGTGATAACACTTGGTATAGCGCTGATATCAACTATATTTCACAAACAGCTGAATACATGCCGCCTGTTTTGTATACCCAACATCATCAAGATGATTTGGTTTTCCGTATTCGCGCAAAACCCATGGATACAAAACAATTTATTCTGGGACAGCCTATTAATGTGCGCGTATGAAAAAATCTCTGGCAATAGATGTAAAAAAAATTACCAAATCCTTTGCTGGTCAAATGGTTGTGAAGGGGTTAAATATTGAAGTTTATGAAGGTGAAGTTTTTGGATTTTTAGGCGCCAATGGCAGTGGGAAAACCACCTCGATTCGTTTAATTTGCGGGCTATTAACGCCTGATAATGGTCAAGGTACTTGTATTGGTTATGATGTTTTAACTCAATCTGAAGACATCAAAAGAAATGTTGGCTATATGCCACAAAAATTTAGTTTGTATCAAGAGTTAACCGTTTTAGAGAACCTTGAATTTATTGCACAAATTTATGGTGTAAATGATGCCCCAAATAAGATTGCACAAGTCATGGATGAGCTTGGTTTAGGGCCTAGAGCAAAACAATTAGCCTGTGAACTATCGGGGGGCTGGAAACAAAGACTAGCCTTGGCCACATGTCTAATTCATCAACCCAAACTTTTGTTGTTAGATGAGCCAACGGCAGGTATCGACCCTTTAGCACGCCGAGATTTTTGGGATTTAATTCATCAATTAAGTTTAAAAGGCGTGACAACTTTAATGTCCACACATTATATGGATGAAGCAGAACGATGCAATCGTTTGGCTTATTTGTCAGAGGGTGAAGTGGTGGTGCAGGGTAGTGTTGCCGATGTGATTCATTCGACAGGCTTGATTACCTTTTTAATCAGTGGTGATTTAAGTGCTGAGCTTTTACAAAAACTTAAAAAAATCCCAGGGGTGGTTCAGGCCGCTTGGTTTGGTAGATATTTTCATGTATGTTGTTATGAACAAGTCAAAGTTGAACAAGCGCTCAAAGCCTTATGCACGCAATGTGAATTTCAATTTGAAATCATTGCATCGAGTTTAGAGGATGCATTTATCGCACTAGGACAAAAAAAAATATCATGAAACTAATCTCATGGACACGTTTACTTGCGGTCATAAAAAAAGAGTTTATGCAAATGCGGCGTGATAAAGCAACTTTTGCCATGATGATTGGAATCCCACTCATTCAATTGATTTTATTTGGCTTTGCCATAGATCTTAATCCCAAGCATTTGCCAGCGGCGGTAGTCATGCAGCAACCTAATCCTTTGGCTCAAGATGTTTTGCAGCGCATGGAACAATCTTTGTATTTTAAATTTATTAAGAAAAACACCTCTTTGGCTGAAGCCAAAAAAATGCTTCTGACCAACCAAGTGAAGTTTGTGGTGTATTTTCCTCCTAATTTTTATCGTGATGCAGCCAAGGGACTTCAGCCATCGATTTTGCTATTGGTGGATGGCAGTGACCCCATTGCAGCGGGGAGGCCAAGTGCAGTTTTTAATGAACTCTCTCAAATGGTAGGGCGCGATCGTTTTCGATTTCTAAATTTTCAAAGTGAAAATCGCGTGTATAAAACAGTGGTTCTATCCGCCTTTAACCCAGAAATTAACACCGCCTTTCATATCGTGCCAGGTCTGATGGGTGTTGTTTTAACGATGACTATGGTTGTAGTAACCGCACTGGCAATCACCAGAGAGTTTGAACGTGGTACTATGGAAATGTTATTGGCAACACCTTTAAAACCTTTAGAAGTGATGATAGGTAAGATTCTCCCTTACGCTGTTGTGGGATACATCCAAGTCATTTTGATACTCATTCTTGGACGAATACTTTTTCATTTACCCATGAATGGTTCATTTATTTTATTGATGCTGATGTGTTTTCCTTTTATTTGTGCCAACTTGGCGATGGGTTTAACCTTTTCAACCTTGGCCACCAATCAGTTACAGGCCATGCAAAGTGCAATGTTTTTCTTTTTACCATCGATATTATTATCAGGATTTATGTTTCCGTTTCAAGGCATGCCTGCCTGGGCGCAATGGATTGGCAATTGTTTGCCTTTAACACATTTTCTAGTGATTGTGCGTGGCATTGTATTACGCGGGAATGGGTGGAGTGAAATTTACTCTGAGCTATTATATATTTTGGCTTTTATGTTGGTCGTGATGATGATAGCTTATAAACGTTATCGAAATACATTAGATTAGAGGATTGAATCATGCAAATCATTACAGAAGTGATTGAATATTTTCATGGAAATGAAAAGTTAATCGGGTTTTTAGCCTACCCTAAAGATGCTAAAAAATTACCTGGTGTGATGATTGTTCATGATTGGGCAGGCCTCAATGAGATGTATAAAAAAAGAGCTATAGAAATTGCTGAAAAAGGTTTCGTGGCTTTTTCTGTCGACATGTATGGATTAGGGCGATTCGGGACAACAAATGAAGAAAAGCAAGCGTTAATGACACCTATCATCAGTAACCGAGCATTGCTTCGAGAACGCATGGGTTTGAGTTTAGAGCAATTTAAAAAAACACCTGTTTTGAATCAGCATAAAATAGCAGGGATTGGTTTTTGTTTTGGTGGCTTATGCGTTTTAGATCTCGCTCGAATGGGGGCTGATGTTCAAGGAGTGGTTAGTTTTCACGGTATTTTAAAAAATGAACCCTCATGTCCAACCAAAACCATCAAGACACCTATTTTAGTTTTGCATGGCTATGATGATCCGATGGTATCGCCGCATGATGTGATTGGTTTTTGTGAGGAAATGAAAAGCCATCATGCCAATTTTCAGGTGAATATGTATGCCAATACAATGCATGCCTTCACCAATCCAATGGCAAATGACCCAGTATTGGGAACGGTATTTCAGCCAGATACGGCCCGAAAAACATTTCAAGCCATGTATGAATTTTTTGAGGAAGTGTTGTAATGCATCTTCGTCGGCGCATTGAACAGCTATTGCCTTATGTTGCTCAATTTATGATGGAGAACCATTGGCAAATGCTGGTTGCTGAATCTTGTACCGGCGGCAATCTATCTGGAACATTAACGGCTTTGCCAGGCAGCTCCAAATGGTTTAAATATGGCTTGGTCACTTATTCTAATGAAGCAAAAATAAAATATTTGTATATATCGCCTGCGCTTATTGCTAAAGATGGTGCTGTTAGTGCAAATTGTGCTTTGGCGATGGTTGAAGGGCTAGGGGGAGAAAAAAATGATTTTTGCTTGGCTGTGACTGGCTTTGCCGGGCCTGAAGGTGAGAGGATTGGCAATGTTTATATAGCTTGGCGAGCACCAGATACAAAAGTACAGGTTCAACTTTTTCATTTTGTTGGAAATCGCCAACAGGTGATAACTCAAGTCATTTATCAAGCATTAAGACAAGCGATTCTCTCGAGTCTATATCCTTTGAACATACCGATGAATTGTTTTTTTGCATTGAATTTAGAAGATGAATCTTTGCAACAAGAATGTTTAGAGATTGGTTTAAAGCAAGGCTTTGAGATTGATGAATTAGAGCCTATGAATAACTTACACATGACATTAAGTTACATAGGACATAACGGTTTAGAAAAATTACACGAGCTTAAAAAAATTGGTGATGAGGTTGAAAATATTTCAGCCTTTGATATCCATTTGTCATCCTGCGAGCAGTGGAAAAGAGCGAAGTGTTTTGTCTTAAAAACATCACAAGTACCCAATCAACTAGAAAAATTATTATTACAATTACCGCAAGGCAGCTCCAACCATCCTTTTATTCCTCATATTACGATTGCAAAAAGACATCTTAGAGTCATCGAAGCAGAAACTCCAATTGATGTAGTTTGTCCAATAAAAAGTTTTTCATTGATGCTATCTTTTCATGGTATTTTTTATATTCAGTATTGTAAGTGGTCTTTAACATCTTAAGGAGAATTAGATGACAAAAAGTTATACGGATTACACCCGTTATTTAAGCAATGAATTGGCTAAATTAAGAAAAGAAATTCCTGATGTGATGGCGGGCTTTTCGCAAATGGCGCAAAGTGCAACCAAAGATGGTGCGCTCGATAAGAAAACCAAAGAACTAATTGCCATGGCTCTTGCTGTAGCAAATCGTTGTGATGGGTGTATTGGATTTCATGCGCAAGCCTTGGTGAAATTACAAGCAAGCCGTGAAGAGTTTATGGAAACTTTGGGAATGGCTATTTATATGGGCGGCGGACCATCTCTTATGTATGCTGCAGAAGCGGTTGCCGCATTTGAAGAGTTTTCTAAAGTTTAGAATTTTGATACATGCATTAATTTTTGAGCTACCCCTTCACCTTGTTGATGTATGGTAATTTGAGGTGTTTGGGGTGTTATGGCCTGACATGGGTAGCTGTCTTCTAAACCCTTGAGGGCAACTTGTGCAACACTGGTTAGGTTTTGCTCTTCAACAGTTAAATTCATTTTTTGATAGGTGTTTTGTATCAGTTCATACATGATTTCTGCGGTGATTGTTTGTTGTGAGGGCACGCAAAATAAAGGGTGTCCTGTTTGAGCAGCACTTTGGTTGGCAATTTTTAAGCTTTCCCAAATACTCTCGCCGGTAAGCAATAAAACGTTTCTGGCTGAACGAGCCCAAGCTTGTGAACTTGAATCTGCTTTCATTTCCATTCGGGGAATATTTTGAGAAATGCCCATAAAATGCCCGATAGAATCTGCAAAAATATGATGTGAAAAAGACAAAAGCCCCAAAAAAATAAATTTATACTTGGTCATTCGTGGCTCCGGGAGGTAAAATATCATGAGGCTTAATCCAGCCAAAATGGCCGGCGATTCCCAAAAATATTAATAATGCAATTGTGAGTAAAATACGCCAAGTTAACATTTTGACGGTTTTAATCCCTTGATTGCCTTCTTTTACTAAATAATACAAGCTGCTGCCTAGTGCAAAAAAAATAGCAAAAAGAATAAAAATAATAACTATTTTGGGTAACATTTGATATACTCTTGTCTAAGCTAAAAGGTTTTTGATATGAAAAAGAGTTTAACCAATTTTTTCAAAATATTCATCTATCCTGTATTAGAATATTTTATTTTAATACTGCTGTTGATGTTTTTGTTGCATTTGGGAAATTGGCAATTGCACCGTGCAAAACAAAAAGAACAACTCCTCCATCAATATCAAACCATGCAAGCATTAAACCCAACAACATGGACAAGTAGCAATAAAAATCCACAGCCTTTTCAACCGCTGATTATTCATGGAAAAGCTTTGGATAAATTTTTTTATTTAGATAATCAATTTTATCAACATCAAATTGGTTTTGATGTCTTTATACCCGTATTATTAGACGATGATTCCATCGTGATGGTTGATGAGGGTTGGCTAAAGGCCAATCCACAACGAAATGAACTACCTAGGCCGTATCTTTTGCCTAGCAATTCATGGCAAGGACAAGTTTATTATCCCGCTAAGAGCTCTATTAAGCTTGGCAAGATGGTCGATAATCAACAAGGTCAAATTTATGTGATAGAATCTGTCGATTTTGTTGAGTTGCAAAAAATTTTAAAACATCCAGTTCATCCATGGGTGTTACGTTTGGCGCCTGAGGCGCAGGGAATGTATAAACGAGATTGGCAAGTCGTCAATCTTTTACCAAATCGACACAGAGCCTATGCCCTTCAGTGGTATACAATGGCTTTTGTGGTGGGAATTATCTTTTTATGGCGAATCATTAAACATGCAAAAAAATAAGATAAAAAAATATATCAGTGTCTTGGTCTTGGTGGTTATCTTCTCTATCCCGTTCTTTGCGGCATTTTTTCTTTTTACACATCCTGCATTGTGGCGTCATTTATCATCCACCAATTATGGAAATTGGGCCCCCAAAACAAACTGGCAATTAAATCAAGCCAAAGCGAGGGCTTGGCAAATTGTCTTATGGAATGATGGTTCTTGTGAGCAAAGTTGTATGCAAACACTCGATCAACTCGGCCGCGTTCGCTTGGCTATGGGTCGTAAAGTGTATGAAGTCGATATCGTCTTAGTAGTACCAGAGGGTATTGAGATTTCGTCAGAACTAGAGCGACAGCTCAAAGAGTGGAATTTTTACTATCAATATCTTCCTTTGAAAGACAAACCTATTTGGAACAAAAATTTTAAGCAATATCCCATTGTTTTATTCGGGCCTGAGCATGAGTCTGTATTAGAATATCCGCTCAATTTTGATTCCAAAAAAATGTATCATGATTTTCAAGTGCTTGTGAAATAGGTGACATGGTGAACAAACAAATTTTAGCAAAAATAATTCAACTGGCGATGGTTTTGGCCTGGTGTGTGTTAATGTTAGGCGCTTATACCCGTTTAACTGACGCAGGTTTGGGTTGCCCAGATTGGCCTGGTTGTTATGGGCATCTGGTGATGCCTTCTGTCGATGTTGCAAAACAAAGCTATCCAGATGCTTTTATTGAATCTAATAAAGCCTGGACAGAAATGGCTCATCGTTATTTAGCAGGCTCCTTATTATTAAGCATCTTAAGTATTTTAGCGCTACTTCAATTTAAACCATCATTTCGACACTTAATTTCAAAAAAACTACAGTTATTTTTATTATTCCTTATGGGTTTTCAGGCGGCTTTGGGCATGTGGACGGTGACCTTAAAGCTTTTACCTGTTGTCGTCATGGGTCATCTGTTGGGCGGATTTTTAATATTTTCTTGTCTTGCGGCGATGCGAGGTCAATTGTTAGAAAAAGTTAAAACGCAACTGCCTTGTTTAAAAAAATATGTCTTCATGGGGATGGTTTTGGCTTTCATTCAAATTGCCTTAGGTGGTTGGGTCAGTTCAAATTATGCTGGAATTTCATGTATCGGCTTTCCGATGTGCAATGGTCAGTGGGTGCCCGCATTAAATTTTCATGATGCTTTTGACTTTTTCCGTCAAATTGGCCCCAATTATCAAGGAGGACTTTTAGATATTGATGCTCGCATGACGATTCAATGGGTACATCGATTGGGTGCCTTGATAGTATTTGCTTATTGGAGTTTTTTAATTTCTGTAATGTTTATCAAAGTGAAGAACGTAAGCATTAGGGGAATTTTGGTTATCTTGGCTATTTTAATGATTTTCCAAATTATTTTAGGTGTTATTAACGTGATTTTCATGCTTCCATTGACTTCTGCGGTATTGCACAACGGAATAGGCGCATTATTTTTGGGATGCATTGTTATTTTATTGAATAAACTAGATAGAGAGTGAATGATGTCTAGGCTTAATTTATTGAGTAGTTTTTCTGTGGTTAAAGATTTTTGGGAACTGAGTAAACCCAGAGTGGTTGCTTTGATGTTGGTCACCGTGTTAGTGGGAATGTTATTAGCCCCAAGTGATCATTGGTCTTGGGGGCTTTTTCTGGCCACGATGTTTGGGATTTCTTTTTGTGCAGGCAGTGCTGCAGCGATTAATCACTTGTTGGATAGTCATTTGGACGCTAAAATGCGTCGAACTGAAAATCGGCCTGTGGTTAAGGGCCGGGTGAGTCCGCGCCAAGTTTTGATATTTTCATTTATTATGGCTACATTGGGTGTTGGCATCTTGTTTTATTATGTGAATCCTTTGACTGCTGCTCTAACTTTTTTAAGTTTAATTGGCTATGCAGGTATTTATACGGGATTTTTGAAGCGAGCAACCACACAAAATATTGTGATTGGTGGCTTGGCTGGTGCTACGCCACCATTGTTGGGTTGGACCGCGATTACCAATCATATCGATCCCCAAGCACTTTTATTGGTATTAATTATTTTTGTATGGACACCGCCACATTTTTGGGCATTGGCGCTGCATCGCTTAAGTGATTATCAAAACATTGAGATACCAATGTTTCCGGTGATTTATGGTGAAAAACTAACAAAATTACATGTTTTACTCTATGTATTTTTATTGATTATTGTTACTATTTTGCCCGTTTTAATCGGGATGTGTGGTCTTATTTATTTAATCGGTGTGATGCTGTTAAATCTTCGGTTTTTATACTGGGCCATTATTTTATATACCCAAGAAAAGCCCAAAACCGCAATATCAACCTTTAAATATTCAATTTATTATTTATTAGGGTTATTTATTTTATTACTTGTAGATCATTATTACTAAGAGGAATGTGATGAAAGCAATTAAAATCACTTTATTAGGTTTAACACTATTCATGTCTATGTTTTTAGGCCTTTATGTTTATCAACACGCACACCGTCTACCGCTTTCTGAAAAAGAGTTGGTTCATGCAACCTATGTGCAACCTGGAAGAGTTTTATCGCCTTTTCAGTTGAAAAAAACCGACGGCAGTATTTTAAACGTCAGCCAGTTGATAGGACACTGGACTATTTTATTTTTTGGGTACACTCAATGTCACTCAATTTGTCCAACAACAATGGATATGCTTCATAAAACCTATGAAATTTTACGCAAAGATGGTGTAAGCAATCGACCCGAAATGGTCATGATTTCACTGGACGGACAAAGAGATTCTTTAGAAACCATGAAAAAATATGTGGAAGGTTTTGACCAAGAATTCAAGGGTGCTATAGGGAAAAAATCTGTCATCAATCAATTAACGCAAGAATTGGGTATCGTTTATGATGCTCAAATGAATAGTCAAGATGGTCAAATTGATCATAGTGGTAGTATCACTGTGATTAACCCAGCAGGGGAGGTTGTTGCGTTTTTTATCCCTCCAATGCAAGCTAAGGATGTGGCAAAAGATCTAGAAACGTTAATTCAATCGTTTCAAGTAAAATAATTTATTAGGATAAGGTTAAATAATGAAAATTGCCATTTTATCAACGAACGGAAAATTATATTCACATCAACGACTCATTCAAGAAGGTGAAAGCCGCGGTCATGAAATGGTTGTAATTAATCCTTTACTTTGTTACATGAATGTAAATGCCGCATCCCCTTCAGTTCATTACAAAGGCGGTCAACGTTTAGAATGTTTTGATGCAGTTATTCCAAGAATTGGTGCATCGAACACATTTTATGGAACTGCTGTATTAAGACATTTCGAGGCGATGGGTGTTTATACGGTCAATACCTCTTTATCGATTGCACGTTCAAGGGATAAATTTAGATCATTGCAGTTATTGGCACGAAAGGGTATTCCAATGCCTTTGACAGGCTTTGCTCAATCGCCAGATAACACTGAGGACCTCATTCAATTGGTTGGTGGCTCTCCAGTTGTGATTAAATTGTTAGAGGGAACTCAAGGCCGTGGTGTGATGTTAGCCGATAGCCATCAATCAGCAGTTTCTATCATCAATGCCTTTAAGGGGATGGGGGCGAATATTTTAGTACAACAATATATTGAGGAGTCCCGCGGTACAGATATCCGTTGTTTTGTCATCGGCGGAAAAGTTGTTGCATCGATGGAAAGAAAAGCTAAAGAAGGTGAGTTTAGAGCGAATATTCACCAGGGCGGCTCTTCAAGAAAGGTTCGTTTGACCCCACAAGAGCGCTCTATTGCTGTTGCAGCAACCAAAGCTATGGGTTTAATGGTGGCAGGCGTTGATTTAGTTCGTTCAAAGCATGGCCCATTGGTATTGGAAATTAATTCCTCGCCAGGCTTAGAAGGCATTGAAAAAGCAACAAGAGTGGATGTAGCCAGAAAGATTATTGACTATGTTGAAAGTCATGCCCAACCTTTGAGTCGAAATAAATCTTTTCAAGCTTAGTGTTTGGACTTGTCCAAAAGCCATTGTGTGTTAATTTGTAATTCAGTTGAAATCTTATTGATAATTTCTTTATTGGGGAGCATATCCCCATGCAAGATACAAGCAGCTTGAAAGGGTTTAATTCTTAAAACCTTGGACAAAGCATGTATTCTTTCATGGTCTCCCATTGGGAAGCCCATCATATCAAGTTCCTCATTGAGCTTGATGGAAAAATCTTTTTTTGTCATTGAATTCTCCAAAAGTGACTTTTACCTTTATATAGCACAAAAAAAGCCACTTTGCAGAATTTTAGATTATTTTTTTACATCAAACCGATCAGCGTCCATCACTTTGACCCAGGCACGAACAAAATCCTGGATAAATTTTTCTTTAGAATTTGCTTGCGCATAATACTCAGAAAATGCTCTTAATTCAGAATTATAACCAAACACCAAATCAACCTTGGTTGCTTGCCATTTCAATTGACCAGTCTTTCTATCAACGCCGTCATAAATTCCGGGTTGTTTTGACTCTTGCCATACAGTGGACATATCCAATAGATTAACAAAAAAATCATTGGATAGCTGTTCTGGATGGCTTGTCAAAACCCCATAAGAATTCTGATTGTAATTGGCATTTAAGACACGCATTCCACCGATTAAAACAGTCATTTCTGGAATGTTTAAATTGAGTAAAGTGGCTTTTTCCACCAATAATACCTCAGGGGATTCATGGTTTTTAATTTCATAGTAGTTTCTAAATCCATCTGCTTTGGGCTTGAGAACAGCAAATGAGGTCACATCCGTCATTGCTTGAGTAGCATCTGTTCTGCCTTGAGTAAAAGGCACCTGAATATCAAAACCGGCATTTTTAATGGCCTGTTCAATAGCGGCATTCCCAGCTAAAACCACGATGTCTGCAAAAGATATCTTTTTATTATTGGTTTGAGTTTGGTTGAAATCTTTTTGGATGTCCTCTAATGAATGAATTACTTTTTGTAATTCTTCGGGATTATTCACCGGCCAACTGCTTTGAGGTAATAATCGAATGCGTCCACCATTGGCGCCGCCACGCATGTCTGTACCTCTAAAACTTGAGGCAGCAGCCCAAGCAGTACGTACCATTTGTGGAATACTTAAATTTGAATGCATAATTTTATCTTTTAGTTTGGCGATATCTTCGGCATCAAGTGGTTCATATTCGCGAGCCGGAACTGGGTCCTGCCATACAAATACCTCTTGTGGTACTAACTTTCCTAAATAACGTGAGCGAGGCCCCATGTCTCTGTGCATGAGTTTAAACCAAGCATTGGCGAAAGCTTTTTCGAGTTGTTCTGGATGCTTAAGAAAACGCTCTGATATTTTTTTATAGCTTGGGTCAAATTTTAAAGCCAGGTCTGTGGTAAACATCATCGGTGCATGTCTTTTTTTGGTATCATATGCATCTGGAACCAATTGAGTTGCTTTGGAGTCACTGGGTATCCATTGTGTAGCACCAGCAGGGCTTTTGGTTTGTGTCCAGTTAAAGTGGAATAAGTTTTCCAGATAATTATTGGACCATTTAGTCGGTGTGGCACTCCACGCGCCTTCTAATCCACTGGTGATAGTATCTGGGCCTTTGCCGGATTGATAGCTATTTTTCCAGCCTAAACCTTGCTCTTGAATAGGTGCTGCTTCTGGACTAGGTCCAAGATATTTGGCGGCAGGTGCTGCACCATGGGCTTTACCAAACGCATGACCACCGGCAATCAACGCAACAGTTTCTTCGTCATTCATGGCCATTCGCCCAAATGTTTCGCGGATATGGGCTGCTGCTTTAATGGGGTCTGGGGTGCCATTAGGTCCTTCAGGATTGACGTAAATAAGTCCCATCTGTGTTGCGGCAAAAGGTTTTTTTAATTGGCCTTTTTTGTTTTCTCTTTTGGCCTCTAACCATGTGGATTCACTACCCCAGTTGGTATTGTCTGGTGCCCACGCATCAATACGTCCTCCAGCAAAGCCTGCGGTTTTAAATCCCATCGATTCGAGTGCGACATTCCCTGCCAGCACCATCAAATCCGACCAGGAAATTTTATTGCCATATTTTTGTTTAATGGGCCAAAGTAGGCGCCGAGCTTTATCTAAGTTGGTGTTGTCTGGCCAGCTGTCCAAAGGCGCAAATCTTTGCAAACCACCTTCTGCACCCCCTCTACCGTCATAAACTCTATATGTTCCAGCACTATGCCAAGCCATGCGTATAAAAAAAGGTGCATAAGTGCCATAGTCTGCAGGCCACCATTCTTGAGATGTGGTCATGAGTGTTTTTAAATCTTGAGTCAAAGCATCTAGGTCAAGACTTTGAAATTCTTGCGCATAATTATAATCACTGGCATTTGGGCTAAAATTGGCGGCAGATTGTTTAAGCGGAGATAAATCCAACTGTTGTGGCCACCAATCGGCATTGGTCATGGCGGGTTTTTGTGCATAAACAGTTTGTATCGCCAATAGAAGAGAAAAAAATCCAACATTCCTTGTAATCATGGTTCATCCTGAACAATTATTTAGAAGCGATTTTAAATTTTAAAACAAATGTTGGAAATGTGGAAGTGTATACATTAAAAGCTTAAAAATACACAAAGACATTAAACTTGCAGCTGGCAAGGTAACAATCCAAGACATGAAGATATTGCGAATAACAACCAGATTTAATGCGCCAATACCTCTTGCAAGGCCGACCCCTAAAACAGCACCAACTAAAGTTTGTGTGGCAGATACAGGAAGACCGAGTGTATTTGCGATGATGACAGTGGTGGCTGCTGATAAAGTTGCTGCAAATGCGCGACTTGGTGTTAATGCAGTAATACCACTTCCTACAGTTTCTATCACCTTACGTCCATAAATCAAAAATCCAGCAACAACGCCGACACAACCAAAAAGTAAGGTAATACTGGTCAGTTGTTGGGGATTTAAAATAAATTTATCCATCTTTGTATAGGAAAAAATTTGATTCAGTGGGCTGGTTGCTAAAGCAACATCATTTGATCCATGTGCAAAAACCATAATACATGCAGTCATGGCCATTAAAACACCAAAGTATTTTTCAACTTGATTGAATCTATCGCGGCGTTTCAACAATATTTTTTCAGGTAAGCGATAAAGTATATAAATTCCAATTAAAGAAATTATTCCACTGGTGGTAAAAGAAATCACAAGCCCCATGATAAAACTATAGTGGATATGAAAGTGGGTTAATCCTTTTAAAATGATCATATAGGCAAGTACAAGACCGGTTAAAAAGAGGTAAATGGGCATCATCCATTCGGCTCTTCTTAAGGGATCTGAAGAAACAAATATCGTCGACTGAATAGTTAAAAACAAGGCATAAGAAGTTAAACCGGCAATCAAGGGAGAGGTAATCCAACCGATTGCAATATGGTAAACTTGAGACCAATGAACAGCTTGTGGCCCTAGTGCTAAAGCGCCGTAACCGACGACAGAACCCACAAGTGCATTAGTAATCGATACAGGAACGCCAAAAAAGCTAGCTAAATTCATCCATATGGTGCAGGCCGCTAATACCGATAACATGCCCAGAATCAAGATTTGTGGCTGATCTGATAAAAGTTGTGTGTTAATAATGCCATCTTTCATGGTTTCTACTACATGGGCGCCGCCTAAAAATGCGCCGGCAAATTCAAAAATAATCGCGATGCTGATGGCTGTTTTAACAGTCACCGCTTTTGAGCCCATGGTGGTGCTCATGACATTTGCTAAATCGTTGGCACCGACTCCCCATGTCATTAAAAAACATAAAATAATTGCCAGCAAACTAATGGTCATCTTTTACCTTCTATAAAAATTTTTGGAGTATGATTGTTTATCGGGCGATCAAAATCTGAAGACGGCCCCCGATAGATTGAGCTTCATCAGCCAGATCACCAATCCATTGGAGTAATTGATAAAGAAACATAACATCCACAGGATGATAGTCTTTTTCAATATTAAATAATTCTTCTCTAACTTTTGCTAAAGAGTCATCACAATGATGTTCAATGACATCTAGGGTGTGAATCATTTCTTCGACAATTTTTACTTCGTTTCCACGAAAACCAGTTTCTAATAATTCATCGAGTTCATTAATAGCTTTGCAGGCTTGTTTAGCTGCGTCTAGGCAACGAGAAAGGCAGCTTTTGAGATGTGCTTGAATTGACTCAGGAATATGCATACGGCGACCCAGCAATAATCCTGCGATGTCTTTAGATTTATTAGCTAGTCTATCTTGAGTCTTTAATAATTCTAGGATATCAGTTCGTGCAACAGGTAAAAATAAACCAGTTGGCAGATGTAGCCTTAATTGTTTTTTAATTTCATCTGCTTCGTGTTCTAACTGAATAATTTGTAAATGATGCTGATGGGCGAGTTGCCAATCTTTTACTAATACAGCATCAAAAAGTGGGTTAAGTTGTTTGGCACAAGTATAGGCTTTATGCATATGTTGTTCGATTGGTCGAATTGGAGATGGACCAAACATATTGAAAATGTTACCCATAATGATCTAAATAATAATCAATCCTAAATCTTATGCTACCATACTTGGTGTAAATTGTTGAGTACTTTTTGAAGATGCTGGTGCTGCAAAAAATCCTTCAGTTTTGTAGAGTCCTTTAATATCTCGTTGCAAGTTTTCATTGATGGCATGTTGGCTGCGAGAGATTAAGTAATCTTTTAAAACAGTGACTAACAATTGCAAGACGATACACAATAAATTAAGAATTAAAAAATTTTGTGCGAACATGATACTAACTATTGTAGCCGCTGCAATTAAAGTAAACGCCCAAATTTCATGATAAAAGATTTTGAGCTTTCGATTGTAGAAGGCTGTTTCTTCATAAAAATGAGCCATTTGTTTTTTATACAATTCGGGATTTTCTGTTTTTAAAGATTCATCGGGGCGAATTGGTTTCTCTAATTGAATCAGGTTTGATATGCTCCAGCACAAATCCAAAAAAGAAGCAGTGATAATTAAATAACCTGCTGCTGGCGCCATAACCCCATGATTGATATAGGTAAGCACTTGGGCAGAAATAATTAAAGCATTGCTTAAAATTAATTTCAGTAATTTATTAAATTTGTTTTCTTCATTGGTCGCATGATTATTGATTAGGGCGTAAAATTGATACATCAAGCGAACCAGTTTAAAAAGAAGCGAAATGAATGCCAAGTTTTCAGCAATCAAAATATATTTTAAGCTTAATTTTAAAAAGTATTCAGAATTTTTAGTAAACCAGACTTCAAGATCATGCAATAATTGTTGATTATAAAGAAAAGCTATCATGCCAGCCGTAGCGGTTGCGACCAAACTTCCTAAAATGTATTGCAGAAAAGAATAACCATGTACATCAGTTTGGTTAATCAGTTGAATATAAGGGTGCAAGCGATGAAATCCCTGGCTCGCCATAAACTCTAAAAAATTAATCAAGTTTGTAGAAATATTAAGTCTATTACAGCGTTCAAAAAAAGCATTGATAAGTGCATTTTGTTGTTCAGGCGTGGTGGCAATGGTCGCCAAAATGTTATTCAAACCTTCAGGGTTATCCAAAGAATAATTGGACCCTGAAAATAAATCATATGGGTTTTTTTGAAAATCTTGGGCAAGATCAATCAATCTTGCTTTTGAATGATCTTTGGATTCACCTTGAATGCAATCAACTATCAATTGCTCAAGGTCATTTTGATTCACATTAAGATTTGGTTTGTTCATTTTTTCGATATATAACTGCAATATGGCCAATCGTATCAATTAACTCTGCTTTCAAAGATTGACATATTTGGTTAATAATCTCAGGTCGTTCGTCCCTTTCACAACCACCAATTTTAATTTTAATACATTCGTGAGCATCTAATGCTATATTGGTTTCAGTTAACACCGCTTCAGTCAAACCTTTTTGCCCAATTAAAATAATCGGTTTCAAATGATGCGCTTGTTTTCTTAATTGGAGAATTTTTTCTTTGTTCATAAAATGAAACCTTTGGTAAAAATTATAAAGTTAATTTGGAGTTGTATCATACAGTTCTACAGTATTTAAAACAATATTTCTTAGAGTTTTTCGTGAAATGATGTTATATTCTAAAACAATTTAAATACTTTATTCATTAAATTAACGATACAAATCATCCATTGATATATATTTTACTACAATGTATATTTTTTGTAAACAATTTTTGATATTTTTAACTAATTTTTGAACAGATCATGAAGCAATCAAATTCCTCGAAACGATGGTTGAAAGAACATTTCTCGGATACCTATGTTAAACAAGCACATCAACAAGGCTTAAGAAGCCGTGCCTATTTTAAATTAGAAGAGTTGGACCAAAAAGAAAAATTGTTTAAAAAAGGTATGACCATTTGTGATTTGGGGGCCGCTCCTGGGGGATGGTCGCAGTATTTATCAAAAAAGCTGGCCCAGCAAGCAAAAATCTTTGCCTTAGATATTTTACCTATGCCAGATTTACCTGGTGTGGATTTCTTATGTGGTGATTTTACTGAAGAATCTATCTTGGCTCAGTTTAGCGAAAAGTTATCTGCTAGAGAAGTTGATGCAGTAATTTCTGATATGGCGCCGAATTTTAGTGGTCTTAAGCAAGTTGATATGATAAAAGCGATGTATCTGGCCGAGCTAGCCGCTGAATTTGCAATGCAAATGTTAAAGCCCGGTGGTTTCTTTTTAGTAAAAATCTTCCAGGGCCAAGGGTTTGATCAATATTTAAAGACTGTACGAGCTTCTTTTGAAAAAGTAAAAATCATTAAGCCAGATGCTTCTCGGGATCGATCGCGTGAAGTTTACTTACTAGCGAAGGGCTTTAAATTGTAGTAATTTAAAAAGAAAACCAATGTAAATCATTGATATTAAGAGGTAAATATTTTGAACGACATGATTAAAAATATGTTTTTATGGCTAATTATTGCCTTGGTATTGGTTTCTGTATTCAGTAATTTTAATCCTCGACATGCATCGATCGATAAGGTTTCATACTCTCAATTTTTAAGGGATATTAAACAAGGTAGTGTTCAAAGTGTGATGGTCGAAGATGATAAAATTATTCGAGGTGTTACCAAAAACAACCGAAGCTTTGTAACCTTTATGCCATTACCTGATTTTGCTTTACTTGACGAATTAATTAAACACAATGTTGACGTTAATGGCCAAGAAAAACAACAAGAAAGCTTCTTGATGCATATTTTTGTTAATTGGTTCCCAATGTTCTTATTGATTGGAGTTTGGGTGTTTTTTATGCGCCAAATGCAAGGCGGTGGCGGTAAAGGTGCGATGTCTTTCGGACGCTCACGCGCTCGTTTGTTAGGTGAAGATCAAGTTAAAGTCAATTTTTCAAATGTGGCCGGGTGTGATGAAGCCAAAGAAGAAGTCAAAGAATTGGTGGATTTCTTAAGAGAACCTGGCAAGTTTCAAAAACTAGGCGGACGCATTCCAAGAGGTGTATTGTTGGTTGGGCCTCCTGGTACAGGTAAAACATTGCTTGCCAAAGCTGTTGCAGGTGAGGCCAAGGTACCATTTTTTACCATTTCTGGTTCTGATTTTGTGGAAATGTTTGTGGGTGTTGGTGCATCACGTGTCAGAGATATGTTTGAGCAGGCAAAAAAACAAGCGCCTTGTATCATTTTCATAGATGAAATTGATGCGGTTGGTCGTCATCGTGGCGCAGGTCTTGGCGGTGGGCATGATGAGCGTGAACAAACACTGAATCAATTGTTAGTTGAAATGGATGGATTTGAAGGCAACGAGGGTGTCATTGTCATTGCTGCAACAAACCGACCCGATGTTTTAGATCCAGCCTTACTTCGTCCAGGTCGCTTTGACCGTCAAGTCGTGGTACCTTTACCAGACATAAGAGGTCGTGAGCAAATTCTACAAGTTCATGTGCAAAAAGTGCCATTAGAAAAAGATGTCAATATACTATCTATTGCTCGAGGAACACCTGGATTTTCTGGGGCAGACCTTGCAAACTTAGTCAATGAAGCGGCTTTATTCGCAGCTCGCTCAAATAAGAAAAAAGTTGGTATGTTAGAAATGGATCAGGCTAAAGATAAAATCATGATGGGCGCTGAACGTCGATCGATGGTGATGGATGATCATGAGAAAAAGTTAACAGCATACCATGAAGCAGGTCATGCCATTGTTGGTTTAATTGTTCCAGAACATGACCCAGTATATAAAGTAACGATTATTCCACGTGGACGTGCTTTGGGTGTGACGATGTTTTTACCAGAACAAGACCGTTACAGTCATACCAAACTACGTTTAGAAAGTCAGCTCTCTAGTTTATTTGGTGGTCGAGTCGCTGAGGAACTTATTTTTGGTGCGGAAGGAGTCACCACCGGTGCATCCAATGATATTTCTCGTGCAACTGAAATTGCTCGTAAAATGGTTACCTCATGGGGATTATCATCACTTGGGCCACGAACCTTTGGTCAAGAAGAGGGCGAGGTATTCCTCGGACGTACCGTTTCTCAAACCAAAGAAATTTCTGACAAAACTGCTGAACAAATTGATATAGAAGTTCAAGAAATTATTGAGCGTAATTATGAAAGAGCAAAACAAATAATCATGGATAATATTGATAAATTACATACCATGGCAGAGTTTTTAATAAAATTTGAAACCATTGATTCTCCACAAATTCAAAAAATCATGTCCGGAGAACTGAAACATATTCCTGAATTTAAAGAAGAAGCCAAAGAGTAAAAGGGATGAATGGTTTCGAGTTGAAACAGTGGTTAGAACGATTTAGTGTGGAAAAAGCTAAGCCTTTGGTGATGGGGGTACTGAATGTTACCCCTGATTCATTTTATGAGCATAGTCGATTTGTAGAACCCAAAGGAATTTTAGCTCGCGTTGAAACCATGTTAGATGAAGGGCTTGATATTTTAGATCTTGGCGCTGAGTCAACTCGCCCTAATTCAACACGAATTGATATACAAACAGAGTTGGATAGAATTATTCCTGTAATTCAACTTATCCGGCAGGAATATGATGTTTGTATCTCAGTGGATACCTATAAACCTGAAGTGATGAGAGCATCTTTAGATGTTGGAGCCAGCATGATAAATGATGTTACAGGGTTGAATTCAATTGACTCCATTGAAGTGATAAAAAACTATGATGTCCCTGTTTGTGTGATGCATATTTCGGGGGGGCTGGAAATCATGAATCAGCCTTTCGAGAGTGAGGATTCAGTTGTAGATGATATTTTAGATTTTTTTAGTAAAAAAATTCAGGCATTTTTGGATATGGGGCTTTCACGCAACAACTTAATTATAGATCCAGGTGTCGGATTTGGGAAAGGAACTCAAGAAAATCTAAGTATTTTAAAAAATTTTGAACAATTTACTCATTTGAAACAACCAAGCTTAATTGGTGTTTCTCGTAAAAGGTTCATTGGAGAAATATTAGACAAATCCGTTGATGAACGCTTGTATGGTTCGTTGGGAGCTAATCTCATTGCATATACCAAAGGCTGTCGAATATTTCGTACGCATGATGTTTTAGCAACTAAAGAAAGTTTAAAAGTCGCAGAAGCTATTTTCAAAAGTGATTAGGGTTTTTATGAAAAAAAAATATTTTGGTACTGATGGAATCAGAGGTAGAGTGGGCAGTCATAAAATTCATCCTGATTTTATGATGAAATTGGGTTGGGCTGTTGGACGTGTACTAATTCATAGTGACCATAAAACTGTTTTGATTGGAAAAGATACCCGTATTTCTGGATATATGTTTGAATCTGCATTAGAGGCAGGATTTGCAGCAGCTGGGGTAAATGTTCGTCTTTTGGGGCCAATGCCAACGCCCGCGATTGCCTATTTGACCCAAACCTTTCGTGCTGATGCCGGTGTTGTAATTAGTGCATCACATAATCCCTATGAAGATAATGGCATTAAATTTTTTGATGCGCATGGTGAAAAAATACTCGATGAAATAGAGCTTGCTATCGAAGAAGAAATGGAAAAGCCTTTTGAATTGGTAGCGCCAGATAGTTTAGGTAAAGCAAGTCGAATTATTGACGCAAATGGGCGATATATTGAGTTTTGCAAATCAACCATATCCTCAAAAATTCGATTCAATGGTTTAAAAATCGTTTTAGATTGTGCAAATGGGGCGACCTATAAAATAGCACCCAGTGTGTTTAAGGAATTGGGTGCAGAAGTCACAACTATTGGTGATAAGCCAGATGGTTTGAATATTAATCTCAATTGCGGTTCTACACATCTTGAAAAATTACAAGCAAAAGTGATTGCGACCCACGCCGACCTGGGCATTGCATTTGATGGTGATGGCGACCGAGTCCACATGGTTGATTCAAAAGGCCAAGTTATCAATGGCGACGGGATTTTATATCTCATTGCCTTGGATAGATTTAATCAAGGAAGACTCCATGGTGGTATTGTTGGAACGCTAATGACGAATATGGCTTTAGAGGTTCGCTTTAAACAACTGGGTATTCCATTTGTTCGAACAGATGTTGGTGATCGCTATGTACTTTCTATGTTAAAAGAAAATGGATGGTGGATTGGTGGTGAAACCTCAGGACATATTGTATGCCTTGATAAAACATCAACCGGTGATGGTCTCATCTCTGCTCTACAGGTACTTGCTCGTCTTGTTAGAGAACAAAAGACTATAGAAGAGTTGATGCAAGATATTCAGTTTTACCCGCAAATCATGTTGAATTATAAAACAACAAACGCCACTGAATTGATGAAAAATATAGATTTTCAGCAATATATTCAAAAAATTGAAAAAGAATTAGAGGGTAAAGGTCGGGTGTTGGTCAGACCATCAGGCACAGAACCTGTCCTTCGAATTTTATTTGAGGGTCCTGAAGAGGAAGAATTGAATCTTTATACAAATGAACTAGAAAGATTTTTGAATCAAATACAAGAAAAAGTAAGTTAAGTCGCCAAAAAGGAGTCGATGGTGAAAAAATGGGTCATGGCCAATTGGAAAATGAATGGTAACCAAGAAATGGTTAGCCATTACATATCAAAGCTCAATGAGCACTCGGATGCAAAAGATGTAGAAATTGTAGTATTTCCTCCGGCGATATTTTTACCTGAGTTTAAAAGATATGCCAATCCTCAAAAATTTAGTTGGGGTGCTCAAAATATTTATGCATCTGACAAAGGCGCATTTACTGGAGAAATATCAGTTGCTATGCTCAAGGATTACAATTGTCAGTATGTTTTAATCGGCCACTCCGAAAGACGCCATGTGTTTAAAGAAGATGAAAAATTAATCGCAAACAAATTTCATCTTGCAAAAGAGTATGGTATGATACCGGTCGTTTGCGTAGGCGAAACGCTTGAAGAATACCAAAAAAAGCAAACAAAAGAAGTCATCAGACATCAATTGAAAAGTTTGAAAATTAATGATGCATTTTCTTTAGAAAAGAGTATAATTGCTTACGAACCTGTGTGGGCGATTGGGACTGGTCTTACACCAACGCCAGAAGAAATTAAACAGGTTTTTTTAGATATACGAATAATATTAAAAGAAATTGATGAACATTCTCAAAAATTACCGCTACTTTATGGTGGTAGTGTAACCCCTGAGAATATTAAAAGCATCAATAATATTAAAGAAGGTCAAGGCGTCTTAATTGGCGGTGCCTCTTTAAAAATAGAACAGTTATTGGAAATTACACAATGTACAGTTTGCTGCTAGTTTTACATTTTATTATTTCTGTGATGCTTATCATCTTAGTCCTTATTCAACAGGGTAAAGGTGCTGAAATGGGAGCTGCTTTTGGCTCAGGCGCATCAGCAACAGTATTTGGTAGCCAAGGTACAGGAAACTTTCTGTTCAGATTGACTGGCTCATTATTAATTGGTTTTTTTATTACCAGCTTGTTAATTTCAGCCAGAACATCTTACGAGCATCAAACCTTAAATACTGTGCAAAATAATAATTTAAAAACAGAAATACAAAAGAATACACTACCCGTACCTCAACCCTCAAAGTAAGTTAAGGGCAGTTGTATTTTGTAAAACTCTGTTGATAAAGTTCGTGTTGCCGAAGTGGTGGAATTGGTAGACACGCCGTCTTGAGGGGGCGGTGGCGAAAGCCGTGCCGGTTCGAGTCCGGCCTTCGGTACCATTTTTTTTATAAAATTATAAAAATTGGAAACGGTATGCTCACTGATTATTTATATATTTTAATTTTTATCCTATTTGCAGCTGTCATGGGCGTTGTTCTTATGGCGTTGGCCCGTATAGTTGCAAAATCAAAACCAAATCCTGAAAAAAATGCACCTTATGAGTGTGGTTTTGCTGCATTTGAGTCAGCACACATTCCTGCGGATGTCAGGTTCTATTTGGTTGCAATTCTATTTATAATTTTTGATCTTGAAACGGTTTTCTTTGTTCCATGGGCATTGGTTTTAAGACAAATTTCGTGGCTAGGATATGCTTCGATGATGATTTTTCTTGCTATCCTTGTCGTTGGGTTTATTTATGAATGGAAAAAAGGAGCGCTAGAATGGGAGTAATGCCATCTACAGCTGAGTCTTCTTCATTCCAAAAGAATGGCTTTTTAACAACATCTGTGGAAAAACTAGTAGGCTGGGCTCAAAGTGGTTCACTTTGGCCTATGACATTTGGTTTAGCTTGCTGTGCGGTTGAAATGATGCACGCCGGTGCATCAAGGTATGATTTAGACCGCTTCGGTATTATTTTTAGACCAAGTCCAAGACAGTCAGACGTTATGATTGTTGCTGGTACCTTATGTAACAAAATGGCCCCCGCACTTCGAAAAGTATACGATCAAATGCCTGAACCACGTTGGGTAATTTCAATGGGTTCTTGTGCAAATGGAGGTGGATATTACCATTACTCCTATTCGGTTGTTAGAGGATGTGATCGCATTGTGCCAGTTGATATTTATGTGCCTGGTTGCCCCCCAACCGCAGAAGCTTTGCTATATGGCATCATCCAACTACAAAACAAATTACGTCATCGTTCTATAATTGATGTTTCACCTTAGATTAGATTGAGGAAATTATTGTGCTCAATTCTACATTGATAAAAAAAATAGATGGGTCAAAACTGGGTTTTGAAGTTAGTATTCAAGAAGCATTTACAGAAACCACTTTGACATGTTCAAGAGATAAGCTTATCGAATTAATGCAATTTCTTAAAAAAGATAATGCAGCGCAATTTGATACCCTTATCGATTTATGTGCAGTCGATTATTTGGATTTTGGAAAGTATGATTGGGAAACAGATTCAGCTTCCGAGTGTGGATTTTCTCGCGGCGTTGAACTTCAACCTGAAACAGAACCCAATACTATTCCGCATCGTTTTGCTGTGGTCTACCATTTACTCTCTACAAAACTAAACCAAAGATGTCGAGTTAAAGTCTATTTAGAAGAAAATGATTTATCAATTCCAACTGTAAATAATCTTTGGAAAGCAGCAAACTGGTTTGAACGTGAAGCCTATGACCTATATGGTGTTTTATTTGAAGGCCATCCTGATTTAAGAAGAATTTTAACTGACTATGGTTTTATTGGCCACCCATTCCGTAAAGATTTCCCATTAAGTGGTCGTGTAGAAATGCGTTACGATGCAACCTTAAAACGCGTTGTCTATGAGCCTGTAGAAATTGAACTGCGAGTTTTAGTTCCCAAAGTTATTCGTGACGATAACCGGTATTTGGGCGAGAAAGAGGGCAAATGATGGAATTACAAAATTATACCTTAAACTTTGGGCCTCAACATCCTGCTGCACATGGTGTATTGCGTCTGGTTTTAGAACTTGAAGGCGAAACCATTGTCAGAGCAGATCCTCATATTGGCTTATTACATCGTGCAACAGAAAAATTGGCTGAAACAAAACCATATATTCAAAATATCGGATACATGGACCGCCTAGATTATGTTTCAATGATGTGTAATGAACACGCCTATGTCCGTGCTGTAGAAAAACTCTTGGGGGTAGAAGTACCACTTCGAGCTCAGTATATTCGTACGATGTTTGATGAAATTACTCGCATCCTGAATCATCTTTTGTGGTTGGGCGCGACTGCATTAGACATTGGCGCAATGACTGTATTTTTATACTGTTTTCGTGAACGCGAAGATCTTTTTGACTGTTATGAAGCAGTATCAGGCGCAAGAATGCATGCTAAGTATTACCGTCCGGGTGGTGTTGCTCGAGATTTACCTGATTCGATGCCTAAATACAAACCATCTAAATGGCATACTGAACGTGAAGTTGAAAAAATGAATGAACATCGCCAAGGCAGTCTTCTTGACTTCCTATGGGCGTTTACAGAACGTTTTCCAAAATGCGTTGATGAATATGAAACATTACTGACTGATAATCGTATTTGGAAACAAAGAACGGTTAATATTGGCGTCGTTTCGCCTGAAGAAGCGCTCTCTTGGGGATTTACCGGTCCTATGCTTAGAGGTTCAGGCGTTGAATGGGATTTGCGTAAAAAGCAAAGCTACGCTGCTTATGATAAAGTAGATTTCAAAATCCCAATCGGTAAAACAGGTGATTGTTATGATCGTTACCTTGTTCGAGTTGAGGAAATGCGTCAATCGAATATCATAATAAGACAATGCATTGAATGGTTAAGAAAAAATCCAGGACCTATTAAATCCGATGATCACAAAATCACACCACCTACTCGTGAAGAGATGAAATATGATATGGAATCGATGATTCATCATTTCAAACTTTATTCAGAAGGTTTCTGTTTGCCCGTTGGTGAAGTCTATTCAGCGGTGGAAGCACCTAAAGGTGAATTTGGTATTTATATGGTATCCGATGGTGCTAACAAACCTTATCGCATGAAAATACGAGCGCCAGGGTTCCCTCATTTGTCAGCTTATGATGAGATGGTTCGAGGGCATATGCTGGCTGATGGCGTTGCAATTCTTGCAAGTCAGGACATCGTATTTGGTGAAATTGACCGATAATTGTCAGAGTGAATATGATAATGACAGATAAAAGTGAAAATAAATTAGTTAAGCTACTTTCAAATCAAGCGATAAAAAAGATTGATGTTGAAATTTCCCACTATCCAAAAGAACAACGTCAATCAGCAGTGATGCAAGCCCTGACGATTGCCCAAGAGGAATGCAATCATTTAACTCAAGAGCTGATGGATGCTATTGCTGAGTATTTGAATATGCCTGCTATCGCTGTCTATGAAGTTGCGACTTTTTATACAATGTATGAACACGAACCTGTAGGAAAAAATGTAATCCATGTTTGTCGTTCAATCTCTTGTCACCTTCGTGGCTCGGATAAAATTGTACAAAGCCTAGAGTCAAAACTTGGCATCCAATGTGGTGAAACAACATCAGATGGACAGTTTACGTTAAAGCAAGCTGAGTGTTTAGGCGCCTGTATTCATGCACCGATGATGTTGGTGAATAAAGATTACCATGAAAGACTTGAGCAAGATAAATTAGACGCTGTTTTAGAAGCTTATAAATAAACTATTTACATTGAATAAGTATACGGTCTATTAGAGACCTGACTGGAGTAAAAACATGGTCGATATCAACCAAGTATGTTACCGAACCCTAACACTGACAGATCCACAATCATTAAAGACCTATAAAAGTATTGGTGGGTATAAAGTATTGGAAAAAATCCTTAAAGAAAAAACCCCTGCTCAAGATATTATTAGCCAACTTAAGCTTAGTAATTTAAGAGGACGTGGTGGCGCAGGATTTCCAACTGGACTGAAGTGGAGCTTTTTAAATCCTAATACTCCAGGTCAAAAATACGTGGTCTGTAACTCAGACGAAGGTGAACCTGGTACGTGTAAAGATAGAGATATCATGCGCTACAATCCGCATCAACTCATTGAGGGTATGATTATTGCTGGATATGTGATGGGTGCGACTGTTGGATATAACTATATTCGTGGTGAGTTTTACGAGCCTTATGCTGCAGTGCAAAAAGCACTCGATGAAGCCTATGAAGCAGGATATCTCGGAAAAAATATTTTAGGCTCAGGTATTGATTTTGATTTGTATCAACACTGTGGTGCAGGCGCTTATATCTGTGGTGAAGAAACAGCCTTACTCAATTCAATTGAAGGGAAAAAAGGCATGCCACGTTTTAAACCGCCATTCCCAGCAAACTTCGGACTTTATGGTCGTCCAACAACAGTCAATAATACGGAAACTTTTGCATCTGTTCCTTTAATCTTAGAAAAAGGTGGACAATGGTTTTTAGAGCAAGGTAAACCCAATAATGGCGGTACCAAGTGTTTTTGTATCAGTGGACATGTTCAAAACCCTATGAACGTAGAAGTTCCATTAGGCACACCATTTTCGACACTATTAGAAATGGCTGGTGGATTATTACCAGGCAGAAAATTAAAAGCAGTGATTCCTGGCGGGACTTCGATGCCAGTTGTACCTGGTGATGTCATGATGAAGTTGACTATGGACTATGATAGCTTACAAGGCGCCGGTTCAGGACTTGGTTCGGGTGCTGTAATTGTGATGGATGATTCAACTTGTATGGTTGATGCATTGTGTCGTATCGCTGAATTTTATGATCATGAATCTTGCGGACAATGTACTCCTTGCCGAGAGGGTACTGGTTGGATGGTCAAATTACTCCGTAAAATTATGTCAGGCGAAGGCCAAAAAGCAGATCTTGAGCAATTGGTCAATGTCGCAAATAATATTGAAGGAAGAACCATTTGTGCATTTGGTGAGGCAGCAGCTTGGCCTGTACAAAGTTTTGTTAAACATTTTTATCACGAATTTGAACATTTTATTACTCACAAACGTTCGATAGTGGCAGCATAACAAGGCGTAAACCATGGCAACAATTGAAATTGATGGTAAAACATTTGAAGTAGAAAATGGGAAAATGATTATTGAAGTCGCTGATGAAGCTGGTATTCATATTCCTCGTTTTTGTTATCATAAAAAATTATCCGTAGCAGCTAACTGCAGAATGTGCTTAGTTGAAATTGAGAATAGTAAAAAAACTGTTCCAGCTTGTGCTACGCCTGTTAACCAAGGCATGAAGGTCTTCACCCAATCCGCCGCTGCTTTGAAATCGCAAAAAGCGGTGATGGAGTTCTTGTTAATTAATCACCCGCTCGATTGCCCTATCTGTGATCAAGGCGGTGAATGTGAATTACAAGACGTATCGATGGGTTATGGTGAATCTGAAGGCGAATATGATGAAACCAAGCGTTCAGTAGATGATAAAAGCCTTGGAACACTCATTGCCACAGAAATGACTCGTTGTATCCATTGTACCCGTTGCGTCAGATTCGGCGAAGAAATTGCGGGACTGCGAGAAATGGGCGCACCCGGAAGAGGTGAACATGTAGAAATTGGAACTTACGTTGAAAAAAGTCTTAGTTCGGAAATTTCCGGTAATATCATCGACTTATGTCCTGTTGGCGCATTAACTTCAAAACCTTATCGTTTTACGGCGCGTTCTTGGGAATTAACTCAAAAGCCAGGCATTGCACCACATGATTGCATAGGCTCTCATATTTACATGCATACCAGACGTGGCAAACTGATGCGCGTTGTTCCTAAAGAGATGGAATCGATTAACGAAACATGGATATCAGACCGTGATCGTTTTTCATATACAGCAAGCTATAATGATAATCGTTTAGCTCAACCGATGTTAAAACAAAACGGAAAATGGAAGGCAGTCGATTGGTCAAGTGCTCTAAATTATGTTGCCTCTAAATTAGGCGAAGTGCTTGCCAAAGATGGCCCTGAATCAATGGCTGCTTTTGCATCACCATCTTCAACAACAGAAGAATTGTTTGTATTACAAAAATGGATGCGAGCGTTAAAGGTTAATAATCTTGATTTCCGTTTGAGACAAACTGATTTTTCTGCTGATAAGTTCAAGCAAAGTGGTATCAAAAACACCATGAACTATGCAGATATAGAACAACAAAATGGCATTTTATTGTTAGGCACGCACGTACAAAGAGAAGTGCCACTTGCAATGGCTAAAATTAGAAAAGCTTTTTTAAATGGTGCAAAAGTTGCGTCAATTAATGTTGCTGATTATGATTTTTCTGTACCTACTGAGGTGAGTTTAATTGCCCATCCTTTAGAGTTTGAACAGCATATAATTGCCTTAATGCAAGCACTTAAAATTAAACTAGAAGGTAAATTGTTAGAATGGTCTGAATCGATTAAAGTTCATTCGCAACATAAAGACATTGCCAAATTATTAAAATCAGAAAAAGCTGTGATTATCACAGGTAGCATTTTTGAAAATCATCCACGTTATGCCGTTCTTCGTCATTGTTTAGAACAGATAACTACCCACAGTGGTATTCAGTGGATTCATTTATCAGTAGGCAGTAATACGCAAGGTGCGTGGGCAGCGGGTTTTGTACCACACATGCAAGCAGCCGGTTCCGAAAGTGAAGAAGTAGGGTTAAATGTACATCAAGCGTTAGCTTCAAAATTAAAAGCTTTCATATTACATCAAGTCGACCCAGATTTAGATTTTGATGACGCAGTTGCAGCAAACAAAGCTTTATCCCAAGCAGAATTTGTTGTTGCGGTTACACCATTTAAAACCACCAGTTTATTAGAAAATGCCGATGTATTATTACCCATGGCATTGTCTTTTGAGACTTCTGGAACATACGTCAACGTAGATAATTCATGGCAAACTTTTGAAGGTGCAGCGCAACCATTCGATGCGGCACGTCCAGCATGGAAAATTTATCGGGTTTTGGCAAATCTTTCGCATTGTGAAGGTTTTGACTACGTATCAAGTGATGAAATTCTGAGTGAATTAAAAATATTAATGAATGTAGAACCTCGCTTAAATAAGAATACTTATCAATTACCAGCACAAATGGCAGAAATCACCAATGATGTTTATCGCATGGGTGAAGTTGCCTTATATGGCTCCGATATCGTCGTTCGGCATGCGCTACCTTTACAAAATGCCGCATCGGCCGATCAAATCCAGGTTCGGATACATCCTACACTGGCTAAGGAATTGGGAATTGGCGAAAAAGTTACTGTAACTTCAGGTAAGAATAAGTTAACATTGCCAGTAATATTTGATAACTCCCTGCAAGAGAAAGTAGTCGTGATTCCGAGTGCTTGCCAGGAGACAATGGCGTTGGGTTCTAGTTTCACAACAGTGACACTAAAACCTGCGTAATAAGTATATATATAACAACCAAAAAGGTCATTTCATATGCTTTATGATTTAGCTACATTACTTTGGGTCATCATTAAAATTGTGGCGGTGTTAATACCTGTATTAATCATTGTTGCATTTTATACATTGGCGGAAAGAAAAATTATTGGTTATATGCAATTAAGAATCGGGCCTAACCGTGTGGGGCTACGAGGAGTACTGCAGCCTTTTGCAGATATTCTGAAATTAATTCAAAAAGAAGTGATTGTGCCCAATAAATCAAATAAATATTTATTTGTCATAGCGCCTCTATTTTCTTTTATACCTGCAGTGGTATCTTGGGCTGTAGTTCCATTTGAACAAGGTTTGGTGCTAGCAAATATTAATGCAGGCGTTTTATTTCTTTTTACCATGAGCTCATTAGGTGTATATGGTGTTTTGATTTCTGGCTGGGCATCAAATTCTAAATACGCGATGTTAGGCGCACTAAGAAGTGCGGCACAGACCATTTCTTATGAGATCGCAATGGGCTTTTCCTTGGTGGGTGTGTTACTTGCAGCAGGTAGCATGAATCTTACAGATATCGTGCTTTCACAACAAGGTGGCATCTTACACTGGTGGTTCATTCCTTTATTTCCTTTATTTATGGTATTTTGGATTTCAGGTTTAGCCGAAACCAATCGTGCACCATTTGACCTTGCAGAGGGTGAATCAGAGATTGTTGCTGGTTTCCATGTCGAATATTCGTCGGTAGGTTTTGCGATTTTCTTTATGGCAGAATATGCAAACATGGTTCTCATCTCTGCATTAACGGTATTATTTTTCTTAGGCGGATGGTTATCTCCATTTGAATCTATGCCATTACTAGAAAACATATTCTTTGTTGTGCCTGGATTTTTATGGTTCTTAATTAAGACCTCCTTTTTTATGTTTTTATTTGTATGGATTCGAGCAACCTTACCACGCTATCGCTATGATCAGTTGATGCGTTTGGGTTGGAAAGTGTTGATTCCTGTGACAATTGTTTGGTTAGCATTTACAGCCACTATGGTTATGTTAAAGGCGCCAATTTGGTTTAATCATTAATAACGAGCAGCGAAATGAAAAAATTCTGGTCTAATATAAATCATTATCTGCGTAGTTTTCTCTTTGTTGATATTTTAAAAGGCTTATCATTAACAGGTAAGTATTTTTTCAAGAAAAAGATTACGGTACAATTTCCTGAAGAAAAAACCCCTACATCACCAAGATTTAGAGGTCTTCTAGCATTACGAAGATATCCTAATGGCGAAGAGCGTTGTATTGCATGTAAATTATGTGAGGCGACCTGCCCAGCACTTGCGATTACCATCGAATCTGAACCACGTGCTGATGGTACAAGAAGAACAACTCGTTATGACATTGATATGTTTAAATGTATCAATTGTGGTCTTTGCGAAGAATCATGTCCAGTTGACTCGATTGTTGTGACTTCTGTACAGCATTATCACATGGATTCTAGAGGTCAAAATATCATGACCAAAGAAAAGTTACTTGCCATTGGTGATATGATGGAGTCCCAAATTGCTTCTGATCGAGAATCAGACAAACAATACCGATAAGGAACAACCAGATTATGAGAGAACATTTATTTCAAATCGTTTTTTATGTTTCCGCAGCTTTAGCGATAGCCGGTGCAACAGCCGTTGTTTTACAAAAAAACCCTGTACGAGCAGTTTTGTCATTGGTTTTTAGTTTTTTTATGATTTCCATTGTATGGATGATGTGTAACGCTGAATTTTTAGCGCTGGTTTTAGTTCTGGTATATGTTGGTGCGGTAATGACGCTATTTTTATTTGTGGTCATGATGCTCAATATTGACGTTGAGGTTGAACAAGACTTCCCCAAACTTGCAATTCCTGCAGCAATCGGTTTTCTCATGGCATTCCTTGGTGTTTTATGGATTGCTTTACCTAAAGATTTAATGCTAGGCGCTGTTCAAACCATAGGGAATAATTCTGCCAATGTATCAAACACAGTAGCTATTGGGCATGTTTTATATATCGATTATACCGCTTTGGTTGAAATGACTGCTGTATTACTGTTGGTTGCTATCATTGCATCGATTACTTTGACACACCGAGGAACCAGAAATATTAAGAGACAAGACGTGAAGAAACAAATCATGGTTTCACGTAAAGATCGTATTCAACTGGTTGAAATGTCTTCTGAAAATAAACAATAAGAGTAAACTTATGATTCCTATTACGCATTTAATGATTTTAAGTACCATTTTATTTACCTTAGGTGTGATTGGAATGGTGATTAATCGACGCCAGGTTATTTTATTACTGGTTTGTATCGAACTTCTATTAATGGCAGTGAATACTAATTTTATTGCATTTTCTCATTATTATGGCCACGTTACTGGTCAAATATTTGTTTTCTTTATTTTAGCTGTAGCCGCGGCAGAGGCAGCAATTGGTCTTGCAATTGTTGTATTGTTATACCGCAATAAAGGGAATATTAATATGTTAAACATGAGTTCGTTGAAAGGATAATGATTGTGAATATTAAAATAGCAACCTTAATTTGTGTTTTTACACCCCTGATAGGGTGTTTAATTTCTGGTTTTCTTCGCAATGTTATTGGCAAAAAAGGTGCACATACAGTAACGATTTTGGGTTTGGCCATTTCCTTTATATGTGCCATTAGTGTTGCTTTTCAATTTTCTAAAACTGATTTAAGCCCTGTAACCTTTACCCTGTATAGCTTTATCAACGGTGGTGTCTGGTTCCCATATCAGTTTCATATCGGATTTATGGTTGATCAACTCACCATACTGATGATGCTCGTGGTTACTTTTGTTTCCTTCCTCGTGCATATCTATAGCATTGGTTATATGGAAGGGGATGATGGTTATCAAAGATTTTTTAGCTATATTTCATTGTTTACTTTCATGATGCTCATGCTTGTAACAGGTGATAATTTCTTACAACTATTTTTTGGATGGGAAGGTGTTGGTTTAGTTTCTTATTTATTGATTGGTTTTTGGTATAACCGTGAATCTGCAATTGAGGGAAGTTTGAAAGCGTTTCTAGTCAACCGAGTTGGGGATTTTGGTTTTATTCTAGGTATTGCTTTAATCATGGTCAATATCGGCTCATTAGATTATAGCGCTTTATTCAAATCAAACTTTGCTTTAGCCAACCAAACCGTTTCATTGGGATTTGCTAACGTTTCATTGGTCACTTTAATTTGTATTACTTTATTCATCGGTGCGATGGGTAAATCAGCTCAAGTTCCATTACATGTATGGCTACCAGAGTCGATGGAAGGCCCAACACCCATTTCTGCATTGATTCATGCTGCAACGATGGTAACGGCTGGTATTTTCATGGTCTCCCGTTTATCACCTTTATTTGAAATGAGTGAAGCAGCTCGTTCCTTTATTTTAATTATTGGTGCAACTGGTGCATTATTTATGGGGTTAATTGGTATCGTAATGAATGATATCAAGCGAGTTGTTGCTTATTCGACCTTATCTCAACTTGGCTATATGATGGTTGCTTTGGGTTCATCGGCATATTCTGTTGGTATCTTTCATTTGTTAACACATGCTTGCTTTAAGGCGCTATTATTCCTCGCGGCAGGTTCTGTGATTATTGGTATGCACCATGAACAAGATATGCAAAAAATGGGTGGCTTAAAGGAAAAAATGCCGATTACTTTTTGGACTTACTTAATAGGTTCTTTGGCTTTATGTGCGTTCCCACCATTTGCAGGCTTTTTCTCTAAAGACAGCATCATTTCTGCGGCGCATCATGCCGTCATTCCAGGACATGAATATGCCTATTGGTGTGTGACTATTGGCGCCATGGTTACAGCTTTTTATACTTTTCGTAGTTTATTTTTAACATTTTATGGAAAATTCAGAGGGGATCACCATACTTGGGATCATATGCATGAATCACCATTTGTTGTTTGGTTTCCTTTAGTTGTTTTAGCAGTGCCATCGATTATTATTGGTTGGATTTTATATCAACCCATGGTTGCACAACAACCTGGTATATTAGGTCAAGCGATTGCTGCAGGGCATCATTTCCATGTTGAGCAGACACCATTGCGCGCAATTTTTGAAGGCATTTGTGAGTTGCCATTTTGGTTCTCATTACTAGGAGCGGGTTTAGCTTGGGTCTTCTATATCTATCGTCCAGAATTACCTGCTTTATGTTTGAAAAAGATACGTCTTTTCTACTGGATATTAATTAATAAATTTGGGTTCGATTCATTGAACAACTTGGTATTTATCCAAGGCTCTAAGAAACTTGGCCAAATTTTCTTTAATGTTGGCGATCAAAAAATCATTGATGGTTTTGCAGTAAATGGTTCAGCACATATTGTTGCTAAAGCTGCTTCTGCGGTTCGTCATATTCAAACAGGGTACCTATTTCATTACATCACTGTAATGGTATTAGGCTTATTAGGCATTTTATTTTGGTTTTTGCTATCGTAAGCGTTGAGGATTGACATATGCCACATTTTTTAAATTTTTTAATATGGTTCCCAATTGTTGCAGCATTGCTGGTCTTGTCTTTACCTAAGACAGAAAGCGGTGCTCATATTGCCAAATTGAGCGCCTTGTTTTCTGTGATTATTTCTTTAGCAGTTGCTATCAAAATGTCTTTGCTATTTAATCCAAACATGCAAGGCATGCAATTTGAATTGAATCATGATTGGATTACCATGTTAAACATTCGATACCATCTTGGTATTGATGGATTATCATTGAGTCTTATTGTGTTAAGTATTTTTACGAATATCGTGGTGATATTGGCAACATGGAATAGTATTCATCAAAAAGTACATCAATATTTGGCCGCATTTTTGATTTTACAAGGTCTTTTAGTCGGTGTATTTTCATCAATGGACGCTATCTTGTTTTACATATTCTGGGAAGCAACCTTAATCCCAATGTATTTAATCATTGGTATATGGGGTTCAGATCGCAGAATTTATGCCGCCATTAAATTCTTTTTGTATACCTTCTTGGGTTCTGTATTGATGTTAGCTGCATTAATTTATGTTTCTTATCAAACCAATTCTTTTGATATCGAAACCATGTATTCAGCACCACTGACCTTATTTGCTCAGAAATTAATTTTCATCGCATTTTTTCTAGCTTTTGCGATTAAAATCCCGATGTTTCCTGTACACACCTGGTTACCTGATGCACATACTGAGGCGCCAGCTGGGGGCTCCATCATGTTGGCTGCGATATTATTGAAATTAGGTGGATACGGATTTTTACGTTTCTCGTTACCGATTGTGCCTGATGCTTGCCAATTTTTTGCAAAACCAATGGTGGTTTTGTCTTTAATCGCAGTAATTTACATTGGATTAATTGCAATTGTACAAAAGGATATGAAAAAACTGATTGCCTATTCTTCAATCTCCCATATGGGTTTTGTGACTTTAGGCATTTTTGGAATTTATTTATTACCATCTGCTCAAGCACTTCAAGGCGCAGCCCTATTATTAGAAGGCTCTGTCATCATTATGATTTCACATGCGTTTGTATCAAGCGGAATGTTTGCTAGCGTTGGTTATATCTATGATCGTATGCACACCCGAATGATTCATGATTTTGGTGGGCTTGTAGAATCGATGCCAATTTTTGCTAGCTTTTTAATGTTATTTGGAATGGCGAATGCTGGTTTACCAGGCACATCTGGTTTTATTGGTGAATTCATGGTCATCCTAGGTGCAATGCATATTAATTTCTGGGTTGCCTTACTCGCCGCTTCAACACTTATTTTAGGTGCAGCGTATACACTGTGGATGTACAAGAGAGTAATATTTGGCCCAATTACCAATGCTAAAATTGCTCAATTGAAAGATTTAACTGTTTATGAATGGTTAGCATTTATGCTCTTAGCAGCTTTTGTATTGTTGGTGGGTATCTATCCTAAATGGTTGTTTGAATATTTGCACCAACCGTTGCATCAATTAATGGTTTTCGCTTATAAAACAAAAATATAAGGTTATTGAATATGTTGACTCTTTCCAAAGAATTTTTTTTCAGTTCACCAATTATAGCTGTGTTTTTCACAGCTATTGTTGTGATGATGTTTGATTTATTCAAACCCAAGGCCAAAGGAATCAATTTATTGTCCTTATCTGGCTTATTAATTGGTATTGGTTTATGTGCCGGATTCTATAACAATGTTCAAGTTTTGATGTGGTCCGAACATTTTATTGCAGATAATGCCACATACCTAATGCAAATTTTTATTTTGATCAGTGTTGGTTTAAGTTTAGTATTTGCTTCACACCGTTTTCCAGAGTTAGACAGTGCGCGTGGCGATATTTTAAGTTTATACTTGCTTTCAACTGTTGGCATGATGTCCTTGGTTGCTGCACAATCTCTTTTATCAATCTATATTAGTTTAGAATTAACCTCTTTACCCCTATATGCCTTAGTTGCTTCACAAAAGAAAGACGGTGAGGCGATTGAAGCTGCTGTTAAATATTTTATCATGGGGGCGGTTGCTTCCGTATTTATTCTTTTTGGTATATCCATACTTTATGGTTTAACAGGCTCACTTGATCTTAATGCAGTTGTGAAGTCTTTAAACACCAATGCACAAGGACAGTCATTAATCATTTTATTGGCGGTCATCTTTATTATTTCAGGTGCTGCTTTCAAATTGGCCCTGGTTCCATTTCATATGTGGATTCCCGATGTTTATGTTGGTGCTAATCCTGTGATGACTTTGTTTTTAAGTGCAGCGCCTAAAATTGCTGGCTTTGCTATCTTTTTCCGTCTTTCACTTGCTGGTTTGTTTCAGGTATTGCCTGCAATTCACCATATTTTAGCATTTGTAGCTTTGGCCTCTATAATCATTGGTAATTTGGCTGCATTGGTGCAAAAAGATTTAAGACGTTTATTGGCTTATTCTACCATCTCACACATGGGGTATGCCGTCTTAGGGTTTGCAGCAGGTACTCATTCAGGTAACAGTGCATCATTATTTTATATTTTAGTGTATTCCTTGATGACTATCGCCGCTTTCTCTGCAATTCTACTTTCTAAGGATAACAAGGTTTTATTATTGGATATTTCTGATCTTCAAGGTTTAAATAAAAGAACTCCTTGGCTCGCTGCGATGTTGATGATTGTATTTTTCTCCATGGCCGGTGTACCACCTGCAATTGGATTCTTTGCTAAGTTTTTTATTATTAGAGCCTTGATTGACTCTCATATGTATTGGGTTGCTGGTATTGCACTTGTTTTAGCGGTTGTGGGTGCTTTTTACTATTTACGAATTATCAAAACCATGTATTTTGATGCACCATTAGAAAAGCAACAATCCATCGCTGTAGCGGTTGGCCCACGTTTGGTCTATATTCTACAAGCCTCTTTCCTTTTAGCTTTAGGTATTATGCCAAGTTTACTGGTGAACGCTTGCTGGCAAGCTTTTTAAGGTTTTAATTCTATGCCGGTATGAATGGATGCTACCGGCGCTTTAATTGATGGAATACAATTATAATTAGCATGTTCAAGCTATATTCATACATTGGATATAGTTTTTTAGGAGGAATATGGAAAGTCTACACTCTGCTGAGGTTGTTATTATCGGCGGTGGGGTTGCCGGGATAAGTGCAGCATTAAAATTATCTGAACATTCATATGTAACATTGATTGAAAAAAAGCATTTATTTTGGGGATCAAGTGGCCGCAATCCAGGGCGTATGGGGCACGGGTTTCATTATATCGATTTTGAAACGGCTTCAATGTATCTTAAAGCTTCTGTTGCTGTGCAACGAAACTATCCTGATTTTTTAATTGGGAAAGATCTTCCTTTTTCGCATCCCATAAGACACGGTCGTTACTTTATCACCAAAGATTCTCTTTATAATTTCGAACAAGTCATGGTGACCTATAGACAGTTGCAGGCTGAATATCAAAAAATGGTTGAAGAAGATCCGGCCAATGAGGTTTTCGGCCCACCATCAGAGTTTCTTAAAATACTGAGGCCTGAAGACTATCAAGATTATGTAAATCCGGAGGTCGTCGAGGGTGCTGTGGAAACTTCTGAGCATTTATTTAATTGGCCAGAGTTTTCTAAATACATCCGTGCAATTATTGAATCGCATCCAAGAATTCGTTTGATAGAAAATACTGAAGTCGTGGATCTATTTCCTCGTCCCTCTAGAGATGTGCGATTTATGATTAATGCCTTACAGACCATAGAAGGCGAATCATCACCAAGATCGTTTCAGATACAAACCAATTTTATTGTCAATTCTTCATGGGAAAACATTGATTACCTGAATGAAACTGCAGGTGTTCGTTACATCAACCGCATGCGCACCAATCGTTTAAAATGTTTGCTGGAAGTTCAATTGCCACCATCCTTGGTTGAAGTTAATTCAGCATTCTTTTGTATGGGCGCTTTTTGCATGTTTTCCAACATGGGCGATGGCCGGGGTATGATGACTCTGGCAGATGTAACCAATATGGCTTCTAGTTTTTCTGTGCGTATTGACCATAATATGGAACGCTATGTACGTGGTGATGTTTCTTTAGAAGAAAAATTAGAAATATTCCAAGAAATTATCACAGGGGTTTCCAAATATATCCCAGCTATGGCTAGTGCTACTTTTATGGATGTGAAGTTTGGCATTGTGCAGACCAAAGGAGAGCTTAATCTTTGTGATCTATTAGATCGCAATGCTGCCCATCATGTACGAAATTACCATGGTATTCGAGAAGAATATCAAGGATTGATTTCTAATCCTGCCATGAAGCTTTTTTATTTTTTAGAAAACGGTCGTCAAGTTGAACAATTTTATTTAAAACAATTACGACGAGAGGGGCTTCATCAAAGAGTTTATCATCAATTGATGGAATCCAATCAAAGCATATGGAAAACTATTTTTAGAAATGATTTTCATCGAGCTATCTTTTTGATAATTGATCGCATGATGTTGCAAGAGGAAGAAGACCCAATGGTTGTCGTTCAAAAGATGTCAACAACCATACGAATAAAAATGAGTTTCCATCGACATCTCTCTTCAGTACGTGAGAACGTCAAGATGTTTGTGGAGATGTTTCCTTCGTCGATTAATCACTTTCTTCAAGATATATCTAATGCAGAATTATTTGCCCCTTCCTTTGCAGTAGCACCGCCCCCCAAAATTGCAAGTCATGAATTGGTGATTAAGCCCACACCTTTGAGTGCTTCTGTCGGTTTATTTCGAACTATGGGTTTATCTAGAACCCATTCTTATTCTTCTCAACCATCAAAAGTGCAAGAGGCGAAAGTGACCCCGGTTTTATTCCGGCCTATTTCTACCCTATCACTACAAACTTATGTTGACGCTTGTGAGGACAAGCCACGCGCTCAATCTACCAATTCATTTTTGTTTGGATTTGAATCGAAAGGATATTCTCTAGGTGATGATCTTCTTTTTCCACCCTCTCCTCGTAATTAAAGGAAATTCTCACCATGGAAAATAAGTTGTATTGGAATAGTTTAGATTTTTTAAATGATTTGATTGAACAAATTCCTGCGGGAATTTTCTGGAAAGATAAGAACTCAGTTTTTTTAGGCTGTAATCAATTTTTTGCACGACTGGCCGATATTGAAAATCCTAAATCTATTGTCGGTAAAACTGATTTTGACTTGCCTTGGGCGCAGTTTGAGGCACAACACTATGTGAATGATGATCAAGAGGTTATCACTTCACAAAAACCCAAATTGGATATAGAGGAGTATCAAACCCTCTCAGATGGCACAGAGTGCGTATTGTTGACCAATAAAATTCCCTTGTTTGATAAAAATGGTGATGTGGTCGGTATTTTGGGAATATTTCATGACATCACTCGTCGTAAAAACATGGAAAGGCTATTAGAACAAGAAAAAAACAATGCGCAAATGGCCAATTTAGCTAAAACTGAATTCATTACCAATATGAGTCATGATATTCGTACGCCGCTAACTGGTGTTATTGGTTTATCTCATTATCTTTATGAGCAGCTAGAGGATGAAAATACCAAACAATTTGCTCAATGGATATTTGAATCAGGTCAACAGTTACTCTCTTTATTAAACAGCATCTTGGATTTAGTTTCTGCTGATGCCCTACAGGAAGATGATTTAAGTCTTGAGGCGTTTGATTTAAAAGAAATTGTACAAGAAATTTTTAAAATGCATCGTCCCACGATTGTGACCAAAAATCTATATTTAGAATTGGATTATGATGATGATTTAAAATTTCAGGTATTCTCTGATAGAGCTAAACTGTACCGAGTTTTGCTTAATTTATTGAGCAATGCTATTAAATTTACTCCTCATGGTGGAATAACTTTAAAAGTTAAATTACTCAAAAAATACCAGGATAAAATCGATGTAGAATTTTCAGTATCAGATACTGGTATTGGTATAGAGCATGATTTACAATCTAAGGTTTTTGAGCGGTTTTACCGTGCACACCCATCATACAAAGGTATATATAAAGGACATGGCCTTGGTTTACACATTGCCAAAACTTATATTGAATTGATGGGGGGGCAAATATATCTTGAAAGTACACCTGGCGAAGGATCGAAGTTTTATTTTAAATTAACAATGGATTTGATAATGAATGAATGGATGCAAAATAATGTTGGAAATTTGGAACAAAAATTTCCTTCGGATAGACTTCTTGAAAGTTATAGTCTTGAACCCCTTGATGCTAAGCAATCGGCAATTAAATTAATGTTGGTTGAAGACAATAAAATTGCTCGAAAAATGGTAGAACTTTTTTGTGCACAGTTGAATATTCACTTGGACTGTTATGAGTCGGTTAGTCAGGCATTGCTTGCATATGAACATCATCAGTATGATTTAATCATTACAGATATCGGGTTACCTGATCAGTCTGGCTATGATTTGGCACAAATGATTCGTGTGAATGAATCAGAGGTAGGTGCTAAACCAGTTCCAATCATTGGTTTAACAGCCCATGCCCATTATAGTGTAAAAAATAAATGTTTAAATTCAGGGATGCAGGATGTTTTGAATAAACCCATTTCTATTGAACTACTTAAAAGTATTGTTTCAGCTTATTGTCATTTCAACTCCAAGGAAATGCCTACACAGAAACCCCAAATCGAAGAGAAGTTAAGTTTAAATTATCACCATTATGAAAAATATCATTTGTTTAATATCGAAAAAGCGGTATCTAGACTCCAATCCCTCTCAACCTTAAAAGAAATGGTGATTTTATTCCTTGAACAAGATTTATTAAATAATATGGAGTCATCAACTTATGCTTTTGAACAAGGGCACTACGACTTCTTACAAGAACTGGTTCATAAAATAAGAGGTGGGGCGATTTATTGCTCAACAGAGCGCTTGCAAAAAGTCAGTGAAACCATGGAAGCCGTTTTGGCAAACCAAGAAGAAATACAAATTAAAACATTATTTCCTGTATGGAGTTATGTTTTACATCAAACCATTCAACAACTTCAGCGTTGGTTATCGCAAGACGCCTAGGATGTCAGATGAAAAAAATTTTGGGTGTTGTTATTTTGTTATGTAGTCTAGCTGTACATGCTGATTTTTTTTCTAGTCAGAAAATCTGTGACTTGAAAAAGCATCAATGTCTTTCTGCGCATATAAAAAAACAATTCCAAAAATACTCATTTGTAGTATTTCAAAAAAAACAGAATGGGCCATGGTTTTCTGTTTTTGAATTTCAAGAAGCCCCTGTTCCAACGGCACCAAAAACAGCTTTGCGTTGTGATGTGCATTTGAGTGATTGCCTTTTTGCAGGAAATGCAAAATTAAATCCGCGGCATGAAGCCAAAGTTATGGTGTATCGCACTCAAGATGGCGGTAGCCACTGGAAAAAAAGTAATTTAAACTATCTAAGTCATGAGCAATTTAGTGAACTGGTGTCATTACATTGTCAGAAGAATTTGACTCAATGTATACTTCTGGTGCAAGCGCAGCAACAAAATCAACCCCTTATTGAAAATTATATTCAAATTTCAAAAGATCAAGGGCGAAGTTGGTCGAGCCCTGTGATATTAAAAAATCCCAATCAAGCGCATATTTTAGTTTCAGAGCTTGCATGTGATGGCGCCCATCAATGCTTTATTGCATCAAGAAAAGGGACCTTGCGACCAGAGACATTTTTTTATCAATCCGAAGATGATGGTCATCATTGGCATCAGGCATTATTTGCCAAATCCAATATGCTAAATTTAGAAACAGACTTGATTGCAGGCCTACAGTGTCAACAAGATGGTAATATGTGTTTGGCAATTCGTTATGAAAAAAACAAGACTAACCAGGTGATTCAATCCGTATATCAAAAACAATCAAATACGCCCTGGAAAAAAATGGCTACACTTTCTGATAAATTAAAAAACCCAATACAGAATTTCCAATGCGATTCGCATTTAAAATTCTGTATGGTACAAGGCGATATCACCTTGCAAACTAAAGATAGTGGTTATTCTTGGCAGGAAGTGAATTAAAAACAGGAAAACACTTGCATTCCTGATTAAATAAACATATAATCTCTTTCACTGACGCGGGGTGGAGCAGCCTGGTAGCTCGTCGGGCTCATAACCCGAAGGTCGTAGGTTCAAATCCTGCCCCCGCAACCAAATTTGAACCCCATTTATGGGGTTTTTTATTATGTGTAAAAATTAAACACGGTCTATATACTCATGACATTAAATACACAACAGAAAATTGAAGCACTTGTTCTTCCTATTTTAGAGCGAATGGGTTATAAATTATGGGGATGTCAATGTCAATTCAATCAAAACCAACGATTAATTCGAATTTTTATTGATAAATCTGAAGGCATTCAGTTAACGGACTGCGAGCAAGTCAGCCACGCCGTCAGTGCAGCTTTAGATGTTGAGGATATGATAGTTGATCAATACCGATTAGAAATATCTTCTCCCGGATTGCCAAAGCCGTTGTTTTATCCATGGCAATATCAAGAGAATCTTGGAACAAAAATTAAAGTTAAACTAATCCGATTGGTTGAAGGACATCGATGGTTGCAAGGTGAAATTATTGCGGCTAATGAAAATGAATTAACAATTGCACATGATGGTGTGAATTATCAAATCGCATGGTCAAATATTTCAAAAGCTTTTATAGATAATGAATAATTAAACGGAATGATAAATTTTATCATTTAAAACGCATCTGATTTTAGAACGGGGTCGGAAATGAGCAAAGAATTACTATTGGTTGCTGAAGCATTATCGAATGAAAAAGGGGTTGATAAGCAAGTTGTATTAGAAGCTATTCAATCAGCTATAGAAACAGCAACAAGAAAATTATGTGGTTTAGAGTGGGGTGTGCGAGTAAAATTAGATAATCGCACCGGCGAATACCAAACATATCGTTTTTGGGATGTCATGGAAGCAAAAGATATAGAGTTTCCAGATAGACAATTAACCCTTGAAGAAGCCCAAGCTAACCATCCCAATGCAAAATTAGGTGATCATCTTGAAGAGCCTATTGAATCCATCGCATTTGGTCGTATTGCAGCTCAAACCGCTAGACAAGTTCTTATGCAAAAAGTTCGTGAAGCAGAAAGAAATTTAGTGGTTGATCAATATAGAGCTAAAGTGGGGCACTTAATTCATGGAACTGTGAAAAAAGTTACCAGAGACTATTTGATTATCGATTTAGGTGGTAAAGCGGAAGCATTTTTACCAAGAAATGAAATGCTCCCACAAGAAATGTTTCGATTAAATGATAGAGTGCGCGGCCTACTTTATGAAATTTCTGAGAGCCCAAGAGGTCCTCAATTGCTGTTGAGTCGCTCTCGAATTGAAATGTTAACGGAATTATTTACCATTGAAGTTCCTGAAATTGGTGAAAATATTATCCAAATTAAAGCGGCTGCTCGTGAACCTGGCGTTCGCGCTAAAATTGCAGTAAAAACCAATGATGGACGCATAGATCCAGTTGGTGCTTGTGTAGGAATGCGCGGTGCACGTGTGCAAGCGGTTTCAACAGAGTTGGGTGGTGAACGTGTTGATATTATTTTATGGGATGATAATCCTGCACAACTCGTTATTAATGCCATGGCGCCAGCAGAAATCAGTTCTATTGTGGTGGATGAAGATTCACACACCATGGACCTTGCGGTGCAACAAGAATATTTATCTCAAGCGATTGGTCGAAATGGTCAAAATGTCCGCTTAGCAAGTCAGTTGACTGGCTGGACATTGAATGTAATGTCAGTTGCTGATCTGGAAGGAAAAAACCAGCAAGAAACACAACGTGTTGTTCAGGCGTTCGTTAAACAAATGGACATCGATGAAGAAATTTCACAGTTATTAGTTGCTAGTGGATTTTCAACTATTGAAGAAATTGCTTATGTTCCTGCAGATGAGCTTTTAGCGATTGAAGGTTTTGACGAAGAAATTATTAATGAACTACGAAATCGTGCGAATACCGCGTTAATCGCTCAGGCATTGTCTTTAGAAGATATGGACACTGCCATGATGTCTTTACCCGGCATGACCAATGAAGTTGCACAACAGCTTCAATCTAAGGGTATTAAATCATTAGATGAATTAGCAGAATTAGACATTGAAGAGTTAACCACAATTCCTGGTGTTTCAGAAAAAACAGCCGGTGAATGGATCATGAAAGCTCGTGAACCTTGGTTTAAAGAAAACGAATAGTAATAAGATGACCTTACCTTTGATGGTGGAAATCGAGAGAGGATAAAAATATGGCGGATGTTACAGTAAAGCAATTGGCTACCGCAGTAGGCGTACCTGTGGACCGTCTCTTAACTCAAATTAAAGAGGCAGGCCTACCGATAACAGATGAGATGCAAGTGATTAATGAAGAGCAAAAAAAATTATTGCTTAATTATTTAAAAACTTCGCACGCTTCGGGCTCAAGTATAATGCCAAATCGCATTACCTTAAAGCGAAAAAGCCTCTCTCAAGTTGTTAGTCACGACAGTCAGGGTCATAAAACGGTAAATATTGAAGTACGTAAAAAGAAAGTTTTTGTCAAAAAACCAGCGGTTGAAGAAGCACCACCTGTTATCGAAGAACCTGTCGTGGTTGAAGAACCTGCAGTACATATTGAGCCTGAGATAACACAAGAAATATTAGCTACTGATGTTTCTGAAAATGCTCCAGAAATTGCTGATGTTGAAGAAGCGGTGCAAACTGAAGAAAAACCAGTGGTTGCAAAAGAGGCAGTGAATGCTTCTACAGAGCCTAAGGCTTCTGAAAAACCAAAAGAAAAAATCGAGCCTAAAGTCGCTAAAAAGAAAAATTTTGCTGATGATGAACGTGAAGAGGGCGCAGGTTTTAAACATAAAACAGCAGGCCATAAGAAAAAAACAAGTCATCACGTGCATACACCAATGATTGCAGATGAATCTAGCGATGCTGATGGCTTTATGCACTCACGCCGATTTAAACCTAAAAAGAAAAAAGGTTTTGAAAAATCTGAGAAATTTAAAGAAGCACAAGAATCTATCAAACACGGTTTTGAGATGCCAACAGCGCCAGTGATTCATGAAGTCATCATTCCAGAGACAATCATAGTGTCTGATTTGGCTAAGAAGATGTCTATAAAAGCCGCAGATTTGATTAAAACATTAATGTCTATGGGCGTTATGGCTACAATTAACCAAGTGTTAGATCAAGAAACTGCCGTCCTTGCGGTTGAAGAATTGGGTCATGTGGCTAAACCATTGATGGAAAATGCTATTGAAGATAGTTTGGATGATTCTTTGAATCACCAACATGAACTGAAAACCAGAGCGCCAGTTGTGACCATCATGGGTCACGTTGACCATGGTAAAACTTCTTTATTAGATTATATTCGTCGCACTCGAGTTGCTGCCGGAGAAGCAGGGGGGATTACCCAACATATTGGTGCTTATCATGTGAGCACTCCCCGCGGAGAAATTACATTTTTAGATACCCCAGGTCACGCGGCATTTACAGCCATGCGAGCGCGCGGTGCGCAGGCAACCGACTTGGTCGTATTGATTGTAGCTGCTGATGATGGTGTTAAGCCTCAAACCATTGAAGCGATACAACATGCCAAGGCTGCAAAAGTTCCTGTTATTGTCGCTATTAATAAAATGGATAAACCAGGTGTTGATCCGGATAAAGTGATGAATGAATTGGCGAACTATGAGGTTATTCCTGAAGCTTGGGGTGGGGATACAATGTTTATTCCTATTTCTGCTAAAACAGGACTTGGTATTGATGAGTTACTTGATTCTATCGTGTTACAAGCTGAAGTTTTAGAACTGAAAGCTTCTGATGAAGGTGTTGCTAAAGGTGTTGTTATTGAATCACGATTGGATAAAGGTCGTGGGCCTGTTGCCACTATTTTAGTTCAGCGTGGAACACTTCGTCGTGGTGATATTTTATTGGCAGGTTTCCAACATGGTCGCGTACGAGCTTTGATTGATGATCAAGGTCGTATGATTGAAAGTGCTGGTCCTTCTATACCAGTCGAAGTCCTTGGTTTATCAGCAGTACCTCTTGCTGGTGATGATGCAATTGTCGTGCTGGATGAGAAAAAAGCTCGAGAAGTTGCATTGTTTAGACAAGGCAAATATCGTGATGTTCAAATTGCTAAACGTTCAAAAGGCTCTTTAGAAGGCTTATTTGAGAATTTAAATGCGTCTCAAGCACAAGTTTTAAATGTTGTTTTAAAAGCAGACGTACAAGGTTCAGTAGAAGCGATTGCTGATGCATTGCGTAAATTGTCTACCGATGAGGTCAGTGTTGCTATTATTGCCAATGGTGTGGGTGGAATCACAGAATCTGATATTCATTTAGCGATTGCTTCAAATGCAATGGTTATCGGTTTTAATGTTCGTGCTGATGCAACAGCCAAGCGTTTAGCTGAATCTGAAAATGTTCCTCTACATTATTACAGTGTTATCTATGATATTGTCGACAATATTAAAAATGCGATGTCTGGAATGTTACAGCCACAATTTAGAGAACAAATTGTAGGTATTTGTGAAGTACGAGAAGTATTCCGTTCGCCTAAATTGGGTGCGATTGCTGGTTGTATGGTCACAGAAGGGTTTGTAAAACGTAATTTACCAATACGTGTATTGCGTGACAATGTGGTGATTTATGAGGGAACATTAGAATCATTAAGACGATTTAAAGAAGACGTTGCAGAAGTTCGTCAAGGTTTTGAATGTGGTGTTGGTGTTAAAAACTACAACGACGTTAAACCAGGTGATTTGATTGAAGTCTTTGAAAAAATTGAAGAAAGAAGAGTATTATGAAAACGCCCTCAAAACGAACCCAACGTGTTGCTGAGTTAATACAACGCAAATTGGCGCAGTTGATTCAAACAGAATGTAAAGATCCAAGACTCCCGTCTTGGATCACTATCTCTGCAGTAGATGTCAGTGCTGATTTTTCTTATGCGAAAGTTTACTTTACTGTGTTACAGTCAGACCCATTTGAAGCATTAACGGCATTAAATTCTGTTGCAAGCTTTTTACGGGCACAATTGGCAAAAACACTGACCATTAGAACTGTACCCCAACTTCAATTTGTCCACGATGAATCCTTAGATTATGGTCGAAAAATGAAGGCGATGATTGATAAAGCTGATTTTGGCAATGAAGAGTGATGATGAATGGTTTGTTGTTATTGAATAAATCTTTGGGCCACTCATCTAATCGCGCTATGCAGCAAGTCAAGCGCTTATTTGGTTTAAAAAAGATAGGACATACGGGTAGTTTAGACCCCTTAGCTTCTGGCATGTTGCCACTTTGTTTTGGTGAAGCCACCAAGTTTGCGCAGTATCTTCTAGATGCCGATAAATCTTATGAAGTAACCGGATTACTAGGGATACAAACTACCACTGGCGATATTGAGGGTGATATTGTTCAAGAATCAGATGTGCCTTCATTAGATGTTGCTCAGTTAGAAGAAATTCTAAGTCAATTCCGAGGGCGTATTATGCAAACGCCTCCGATGTATTCAGCCTTAAAACACCAAGGCCAGCCGCTATACCGCTATGCTTTGCAAGGCATTGATATAGAACGCGCCGCTCGCAAGGTGGATATTAACCATTTGGAATTACTGTCTTTTAATAGCCCCTATTTTACGATTCGAGTTTCCTCTTCCAAGGGAACCTATATGCGCACTCTGATTGAAGATATTGGTCAGGCCATAGGCTGTGGCGCCCATGTTGTCAAACTGCATCGTTTATCAACGGCAGGTTTTCAAGCACATGAAATGGTCAGTTTTGAAGAGCTTGAGCAAATGACAGAACAACAACGAGTTCAAAGGGTATTACCTATGGATGTGATGGTGGCTAATTTTCCAAAATTAAGTTTGGATAAGGCTGCAAGTTTACGTTTAATGCAGGGACAAGTTCTTAATGAAATGGCGCTTAGCCCACAAACCTACCGTGTTTATAATGAAAAAGATGAGTTTTTTGGCTTGGCTGATTTTCTAGCTGGTAAAGGCCTTGTTGCGAAAAGGCTTTGTCTTCATATTTTAGAAAAAGATTAGGTTTTTTAACACAAAAAAACCTAGTTTTTATCTGTACCTCATGGCAATTGATACAAGTATACCTTCGTTTTTAAGCCCTGGCGGTATAAATTCAAAATTTTAAAGAATTTTTATGATATCAACTAGAATCAGTGCTTGTTTTTTATAAGTCATCTGTTTATAATACTTCCTTTTTGTAGTCAATTGATTAGGAGTCCGGCATGGCGTTAACCCGTGCACTAAAAGCAGAAATTGTTAGTGAATTTCAACGTGGAAAAAATGAAACTGGCTCACCAGAAGTTCAAGTTTCTTTAATGACACATCGAATTAAACAATTAACTGAACATTTTAAAGCGAACAAAAACGATAACCATTCACGTCGTGGTTTACAAACCATCGTGAATAAGCGTCGTAAACTTTTGAAGTATCTAAAAAATAGAGATATGGATCGCTATATGTCTTTAATTCAGCGCTTAGGCTTAAGAGATTCATATTAAGATTTTTTTATTAAAAAATATTTACTCATAAAAAGCGCAGATCTCTGCGCTTTTTTTTAAGCATTCTATTAAATGAATAAGGAAAACTTTGTGGCTAAAATTACAAAAATAATTCCATACGGGGATTATGAGCTTCGATTAGAAACCGGTGAAATTGCACGTCAAGCAGATGGCGCAATTTTTGCAGATATGGGGGGCACACAAGTTTTGGCAACTGTTGTTGCTAAAAAAGGAGATGCTTCTTCCAATGATTTTTTCCCTTTATCTGTACATTATCAAGAAAAAACCTACGCTGCTGGTAAAATTCCAGGCGGATATAACAAACGTGAAGGCCGTGCATCTGAAGATGAAGTATTGATTTCTCGCTTAATTGACAGACCGATTCGTCCGTTATTTCCAGATAACTTTTTTAATGAAGTACAAGTGATTGTGACCTTGGTTTCATTGAATCCGGATGTATCTCCTGAAATTGTAGCAATGCTTGCAACTTCTGCGGCTTTATCGATTTCTGGTGTGCCTTTTGAAGGTCCAATTGGTGCTGCCAAAGTGGGTTACAAAGACGGTATGTATTTGTTAAATCCTTCTCTTAAAATATTAAAAGATTCACAGCTTGATTTGGTCGTTGCTGGTTCACATGACGCTATTTTAATGGTTGAATCTGAAGCTAAAGAATTAAGCGAAGACATTATGCTGGGTGCTGTGATGTATGGTCACTCCATGATGCAGCCTGTCATCAAAGGTATTCAGCAGTTGGCAAAAGAAGTCAATAAAGCGGCATTAAAATGGTCTGCACCAGCAGTTGATGCACAATTGGTTGAAGCCGTTCATGAAATTGCAACACCTTTATTTGTAGCAGCGTATAGCATTAAAGATAAAATGCAGCGTCATGAAAATGTAAATGAAGCTTACGAACAAATTAATGCCAAAGTTCAAGAACGTTTTCCTGAAGCTAAATCAGAGCAATATGAAACTATTATTGCAAACCTAGAAAAAGACTTGGTTCGTCAAAAAGTATTAAAGGGTGAACCACGCATCGATGGCCGTGATACACGCACTGTTCGTCCAATTCAAGTTCGCACCGGCGTTTTGTCGCGCGCGCATGGCTCTGCTCTTTTCACCCGTGGTGAAACACAAGCCATGGTTGTTACAACTTTAGGTAGTGAAAGAGATGCCCAGTCTTTGGATAAACTAACAGGTGAAGAAAAAGACCGCTTTATGTTGCACTATAATTTCCCTCCATATTCTGTAGGTGAAACAGGTCCATTGGGTAGTCCAAAGCGTCGTGAAATTGGCCATGGTCGCCTAGCTCGTCGTGCATTGACAGCCGTGTTACCTAATATGCAAACTTTCCCATATGTATTAAGAGTTGTATCTGAAATTACTGAATCATGTGGTTCATCATCCATGGCGACAGTTTGTGGCTCTAGCTTAGCATTGATGGATGCCGGTGTTCCTTTGTCAGCACCTGTAGCTGGTGTTGCGATGGGTTTAATTAAAGAAAATGATGAGTATGTAGTATTAACTGATATTCTAGGTGATGAAGATCATTTAGGCGATATGGACTTTAAAGTTGCGGGCACTGAAAAAGGTGTTACAGCACTGCAAATGGATATTAAAATTTCAGGAATTACCGAAGCAATCATGAAGCAAGCCTTATCTCAAGCTCGTGATGGACGTTTACATATTTTATCGATTATGAACAATTCCTTAGAGGAACATCGTACTGAACTTTCTCCACATGCGCCACGCATTGTGACCATGAAAGTGCCTGAAGATAAAATCCGAACCATCATTGGTAAAGGTGGCGCAACTATTAAATCAATTATTGAATCAACAGGTGTTGCTATTGATATTGATGATTCTGGGCAAGTTCAATTGTTTTCACCTAATCAAGATGCGCTTGAAGAAGCACAAAACCAAATTAAAATGTTAATTGCTGAGGTGGAAGTCGGTAAAACTTACCAAGGTAAAGTTGCCCGTATCGTTGAGTTTGGTGCATTTATCACTTTATTACCTAATAAAGATGGTCTATTGCATATTTCTCAGATTTGTCATAGCCGATCACAAAAACTGACTGATATTTTGTCTGAAGGACAGGATATTGAAGTATTTGTGGCTGATATTGATAAACAAGGTCGCATTAAATTAGAGTGGCCTGGTCGTCCTGCGAAACCTCAAGAAGAAGCGCCTGCTGCTGAGCAAGCTGCTCCAGAATCAGATGAAGAATCATCTAATTAATCTTAAACCAGCCTATCTAAGATAGGCTGGTTGATTTCTTTCCGCTTTATTCTCCAGAAAAAATAAATTTAATTGAAAATTTTTAAATTTTTTAGCAATAATTTCTAACTTTAAGTAATCAGACATTCTGGTAAATTCTAAATAGTTGATGGTGTATTTGGCGAGTATGGCTTTTACCATCTCATTGTCATAAATCTTATGTTTATTTTTGGATATATACAGCTGAAATTGGCCAGAAATATTTAATAAGTGAATTTGATGATTTTTATCAATTCTTGCGAAAGCATTAAAATTTTCAATCCATTGATGTTTCATTTTTATCAAGGGTTGTAAAAAATCTTTTTGAATAGCGGCTTCAACATTTGGAAAAAACTCACATTTGAAAAAATTATTAAATTGAGCGGTTTCATTTAAACGAATACACATTTTTAGATACATATTAAAAATAAATTGTTGTAACTGCGCATCAATAGTTTTAAAAATATCTCTTTTTTGATGAAAGTCCTCATGAATTTGATGATTGATAGCTTGTGTTGACTGTTTTAATTTCGGTTCTATAGACAAATATATCAGTTGCACCACAACAGAGGCCATCGCTAATGCTCGAATAATTTGGATTTTTAGTGGATGAATGCCATGACATTCACCATCAAAGATGATGGGCTTGCCATGATTAAGAAGTGTTATATTAGGATGCCTGGTGCTCGATAAATCAGGCACCCATGAAGAAAATTCTCTTGTTCCAGATGATAAGCTGATAAGGGTTAAGTTATGCTCTGGTGCGATGCTTGTTAATGATATATTTTTGGTGATATCTTGACCTGTGCATCCAAAAATAATGTTGGCCTCTTGAAATGCCTGATGGGCTTCAACGCTGGTCAATTCTGCAAAATCTTTATACTGGATTAAACTTTGGTATTTGGCTTCATCTTTTTCACTGACGATAATATCAATGGTGTTTTGATATTTATCTTTGAGTAATTTTAAAAAGTAAAAGCCAATGTTTCCACCGGCACCAATTACGGCGACTTTAATTTTATGGGGAGATTCAGCCATCTTTCTTGACAATAGGGCCTCTACTTTAGCCAATGAAGCCTCCGCTATAAAATAAGCTTCTAATTTTGCTTTCAACCCAGAGCCTGCCATATTAAAACAAGGTCTTTCCTCAAGGGGTTGTAAGCTTTGACGTTGTGCTAAACCACAAGTTGTATGTTCACTGGTAGAAATTTTTATTTCTTGGGCATTTAATCTTTCAAAATCAAGTTGGCTGATGAGCTCTCCACCTTCATCATGCACAATTAAATTTTTATATACTCCTTCTTCAAGAAGAGTATGAATTTGATGGGTGGTTTCAACAACAGAGCGTTTTTTGAAGATGTGATAATCAGCGCTAGGACCTGCTTCGTGATACTGGCGTGATTGAGAAATATATGTAAAACCATGTTCTTCTGATAAGGCCTCGAATGCGTCTAGATTACTAAGTGAGGTGGTATGTGGTTTTGTCATCAATATTAAATTTTTTGCAGGGATATTAAGTTCTAATAAAGCCTCAATCAATTGGCAAACGGATAAAAAACCTTGCTGACTCAGAACAATCAAGGTGTTTTGTAAGCTATCTTTTATATGGGTTTGATAATAAAGCTTTTGAAATAAGCGTTTGGTGATTTCTAAGACCGGTAAAGATGGGTTTTCAACCCCGGAGGCTATTTCATCCTCTAGACTTGTCAATAACTTTTCAAACTCTGGTAATAAGGAATCAAAATAACTTTTAAATGGGCTTTCAGGTGTTTGTTTACATTCGAATAGATACTGCAAACCACTGAGTAAAATCCATTCTTTATGGCAGGCATATTTTTTTTGAATACCTAGAATATGATTTTGAATATCAGCAGCACTTGTAAATCTTTGAAGTGTTTCTTGTGGTAATTCATAGGCATTTAAAAATGTTTCAATCATTTGAGGGTTTTCAAAAGTTATTGATTCATTCTTAATAACTCACCTTACGCACGGGC
>DHHZ01000118.1:0-5454 GCA_002403515.1 Legionellales bacterium UBA4759
AGCTTTTAGTAGATGATGATTATTTTCAGTTGTTCAAAATCTTGTATGTACATCATCAAGAGGACATGTTTATTCGATCTTTAAATGAATATAAACATTTTGCTTTGGCATTGAGTTTATTAACACTTGAGCAACGTTTTTCTTTAGTACATGAATTACCACAAATCTTAAGCTTGATACAAAGGCAACAAAAATATCTAAGTCAAGCCATAGCAGGCATGGACTATGAGATGCTTTGCGTTTGGTTGACTGCAGGCCCCAATATATTGTCTTTACAGCAAGGAAATACAAGTTATTTGCAGCTTTTTTTAAGTGCATTGGATGAAAAAAAACGTCCTCAGTTCATCCAAGAAACCAAGCTTATCGAAGAAAATATAGCCTATCCAGAGTCATTGAAAATGTTATTTGATATGTTATCGACAGAATTTCTTTTTGAGAGTTTATTGGCAATGGATAGTCATTATCAAATACCTTTGGCTTTTCGACTGGTGGAAAAACCAGCGTTGTTTAAAAATATTTTTAATCGTTTTTGTACAGATAAAAAAACCTTACTTATTGAAAAAACTGATGCACAAGGACAAACGATATTTTTCTGGACTTATCATGCTCAAACGCTAGAGCTTTTGCTGGCTTGTATTCCACTGTCCCAACGATTTGATTATATTACCCATAAAAATCATCAGGGATTTAATCTATTGAAGGGTTTTTTGTACCTTCCCAAAGCATTGCGTTCGGTGTTTGCAATGATACCATCAGAGCGTCATCAGGATTTATTAAATAGTCATGTCAGTGATGAAACTACTTTGGCGCAAACATTGTTAAACTACCCGAAGTCCATGAAGTCAAGTTTTGAAATTTTGTCATGGGAAATTCAAAAATCATGGTTAATGTCTCATGATGCTTTATTTGTTTTTTTAGAAAAGCCGAGCTATTTGTCTTGGTGGTTAACAAGAATTCCCGACGAAGATGTTTTAGAATTGCTAGAGCAAGTCAATTCAGAGGGTAAAACTTTAATATTAAAAGCATTTGAATATCCTCTGGCTGTCGTTATTTTAATGCAAAATTTACCTTATGCGTTATTTAAAGAGAAAATAATCAATTTATATGCTCAAGGTTTTGATGTTTTGCATCAGTTGGCGTTAAAGGGTGGCTTATTGCCTTTACTTCAACAATTAAACACCAAAGACACTCTATTTTTTTTCACAATAAAAAATCATCAAGATATATCTTTGTGGGAATTATTGGTTGAGGACTTTGATGATTTAAGAAAATTTATTCGTTGTATCATGCCGGCAAAACGTTTTGAATTATTTACCCAAGAGCACCAAAATCAACCTTTGATAAAAAAACAATTGCCACATCTTTCTGAAATCCTTGGATGGATTGCACCTAAGCAAAAAACCTTATTTTTGATGCACCGATATCAAAATTATCCATCTGTATTTTGGCTTGCTGAAGATGCGCTTTCATGTTTATCTTGGCTTGAGTTATTGGAGCAATCGCATCGTTTACATATCCTACTTCAAGAAAATGAAGAAGGAGTCAGTTTATTTGATAAAATGTTTTCATCAGACAATCATGCTTTGGGCGCATTTAATCTTTTAACGCTAGATGAACAAATTCAACTGTTGAATTCAAAACGAGCGTTGTTGTATCAATACCCTCAAAAATCAGCGAGTATTTTGCAACAACAATTACTCAGTCATTTAGAAACATTAAAAACAATACACCCAGAACCCTCGATTTTCTCTTGGCGGTTTTTTTGCTACGCTCATCCATTGTATCGAGAAATCAAATCGCATTTGGATGAATTACAACAAGGTAAAAATTTGGAGAGCATCTTAGAGAGCATTCTTGGTATGAACAAAGAATGCTCTGGCCCAAATCTAATTAGATAGGTTCATCTTCTTTGACTTTAAAAATGACATCTGGCATGTCACGTTGTGAATAAACACTCATGAGTTTTAGTGGTTTATCCTTACTAAGATTGATGACATTATGAGGGGTGCCTAAGGGGACAAAAACCATGTCACCAGTTTTCACCATATGTTCTTTTTGATTGAGTATAACCTTGCCTTGGCCGCCGATGATGAATATCACCTGATCAAAAGCATGGTTTTCCATACCCACTTCATTATTGGGATTGGTTTGCGGTGAAACAGACATCATCACCACTTGAGCTTCTTCACCCGTTGCAAGCGGAACTTTCCAGTTCTCATTGAATCGTCCTTTATCAAATGCATGGTGTACTACCATGGGTTCGATAGTTTCACAAAATGCTTTTGGTAAGAATAAGGCAGTTAATAAAATAATCAATAATTTAATTTTTCGCATATGAGTCTCTTGTTAATCTTTATAAATTAAGTCTAGGCAGAAATTTAGAAAATTGCATAATAAAAATTTGTTTATCATGGGGCTGAACGAGACGACATTGTCTTCATTTCAGTTGTTTTTTCTTCAAGATAATGTTTTGGAATGAGTTTACGAAGTTCTAAAAGTATTTTTTCAGATTCTGTTCCATGTACACTTTTCAATGCGGACTCTATTTTTTCATTGATAATACTGTAATTTATTATACCTGAAGTTCGGCTGCTAATTTCTTGCTGGAGTTTTTGTAAGACGAGTAAATTTTTCATGCCCAAGCGTGATGATGAAAAAAATTGTTTATTTATACGACATTCATAAGAGTGCACCATGCCTTGAATATTTTCTTTTAAAACATCCATTGGGTTTGAGGATACAGGTGTGTTTTTAACAGAACTCGGCAAACTTTGGTCCATGGCCCAAAGCATATGTGCATCCACAATATTGCTTATATCTGATCTAAAACTGAAGATATTGCCTAAATAATTTTGGGTATTGGTAGAGCTTATCGGATCATTTGAGAGTCTAATATTAACGCACTTATTTTCTAAGATAGCATTACTATTAATATCTTTTGCTACTTTTTTAGCTGTTTCCTTAGAAAAAGGAGCTGGATTGAAAGTTCTAACCGCTGCAACAGCGCATGGAAGATTCTCTTTTTCATGCGCTTTTGTACCCACATATGTTGCAATATGGCCACCTAAGGAATGTCCAGTTAGAATAATTTCACGACCAGGATTTTCCTTTTTGATTTGTTGATAGAATTCCCAGGCGCCATCAAGTTGATGTTGTGCAGCCAAACCACTTCGCATGATAGAAACATCACTTTGAATATCAGCCCAAGTTTTAGTTCCACGAAATGAAATCACAATCGGTCCATTGTCCAAAGGTTTGAGTGCAATAGCGGCTAAACCAGTTTCTGATTGACCACCTTCGGTCTTTGGCTTCACACCAGCAATTTGATGATATCCTGCTTTTGTAATTTCAGCATGTGATTTTAATTTAATATTTGGATCTTCTTCAATGGTAGGGTCAATTAGACCAGAGTTATCAATTCGATAACTCAATTGACAGGCATGTAATAGAATACCAATAGTACATTTTGCCATAGTTGAAATACATATTAATAAGTAGTATTAACTTTATTTTAGACTAATATTGTTCCTTGTGTTTATTTTCATAACATTGTTGTTGTCACTTCGCGTAAATCGATTTTTTTATACTGGGCGCTATGTTAAAATCGATTAGATTCTAAGAATGGAAAAAAAAATGATTGAACACGACAGGATTATTAGCAACCAAACAACCGCTACTGAAGAGGCATTTGATAGGGCTATTCGTCCTGTCAGTCTTGATGAATACATGGGTCAAGAATCAGTCTGCCATCAACTAAAAATTTTTATTAAAGCCGCATTGCAACGTCGTGAGCCACTTGATCATGTTTTATTATTTGGCCCCCCAGGATTGGGCAAAACAACATTGGCCAATATTGTTGCGCATGAAATGGGTGTTAGCATTCGACAAACATCTGGTCCTGTTTTAGAAAAACCCGGCGATATTGCCGCTCTACTGACCAACTTACAAGAAAATGATGTATTGTTTATTGATGAAATCCACCGATTAAGTCCTGTGATTGAAGAAGTCTTATATCCTGCCATGGAAGATTATAAATTAGACATTATGATTGGTGAGGGGCCTGCAGCTCGAAGTATCAAATTAGATTTACCACCTTTTACTTTAGTCGGTGCGACCACAAGAGCTGGTTCTTTAACTTCGCCTTTACGCGATCGCTTTGGGATTGTGCAACGATTAGAGTTTTACAGTGTTGAAAACTTGGTAAAAATTCTTACCCGATCAGCGCGTTTGTTACAAGTACCTGCCGATGAATTGGGTATCGTTGAAATTGCCAGAAGGGCGCGTGGTACACCGCGTATTGCCAATCGGATATTACGCCGAGTTCGTGATTTTGCCCAAGTTGAGGCGCAAGGCACCATTACGCAATCAATCGCACGTTCTGCTTTGGATTTATTACAGGTGGATGAAGAGGGTTTTGATATCATGGATAGAAAATTACTCTTGGCCGTTATTGAGCGTTTTGCAGGAGGCCCTGTTGGTTTAGAAAGTGTTGCCGCTGCAATTGGTGAAGAAAAAAATACCATCGAAGATGTTTTAGAGCCTTTTTTAATTCAACAGGGTTTTTTAATGCGAACCCCAAGAGGGCGTGTTGCCACCGAAAAATCTTACCAGCATTTTGGAATAACGAGCAAGGTGACATGATACAATACCGCGTATACATCGAAGACACGGATATGATGGGTGTTGTCTTCTATGCTAACTATTTAAAGTTTTTTGAAAGGGCGCGTACGGAGTGGTTGCGCTCTCATGGTTTTAATTTGTCAGATTTGATAAAAGAAGATACAATGTTTGCTGTTCGACATGTCGATATTGAGTATATTTCTCCAGCTCGAATTGATGATGTTTTAATTATTGAAACAGAGGTTGAGCAAACAGGCTTTTGTCAGTTACAATTTAAGCAAAAAATGATGCTACAAGACCAAAAGCTCGTTGCAAAAGCTTGTGTGGATGTAGTTTGTGTCAATCAAAAAATGATGCCACGACGGTTACCACGTCGAATTGGTGAGGAGTGTTTCAAATGAGTGCACCGACAAGTGTGATAGGTTATTTCTTACAAGCAGGTTGGGTTGTTAAATCAGTGATGATGATTCTGATGGCCGCTTCCATCGTTTCATGGGGATTAATTATTCAGCGCGCTTTCTTCTTTAAACAAAAATCAGCCGATTATCAAAGTTTCAATCGTCGATTTTGGGGAAGTACCGATTTAACTCGTTTGTTTTCTGATGTAGATAATAATATTGAAACACGCTTTGGTATTGCTGCAATTTTTCATGCAGGGTTTAAAGAACTTTTGCGTTTGCGCCAACAAAGTACTCGTTCCTTAGAAACTATTCAACGTGTGATGCAAATTAGTTATGCCAAAGAAGCAGAAGCGCTAGAACAACATTTGGGGGTATTTGCTTCAATTGGTTCCTTGGCTCCTTATATTGGATTATTCGGGACTGTTTGGGGGAT
>DHHZ01000118.1:5839-13402 GCA_002403515.1 Legionellales bacterium UBA4759
GCCTTGGTCGCAACAGCCATGGGTTTATTTACCGCGATTCCAGCCGTCATTGCATACAACCGTTTTAGTCAAAGTTGTGAGACTTTATTAAACCGTTATGCCTTATTCCAAGAAGAACTGATGGCTTTAATTTCTGAGCAGGCATCACGATGAATATGAATCAAAATCGAGGTCGTTCTAAACGACCCATTGCCGAAATTAATGTTGTTCCTTATATCGACGTGATGTTAGTGCTTTTGGTTATTTTTATGATTACCGCGCCAATTTTAAGCCAAGGTATTCAAGTCGAATTGCCAAAAGTTGCCTCTGAGCAAGTACCAACGGCAGATAGAGAGCCCATTATTGTTTCTGTCAATCAACAAGGACAACTCTTCTTAAATGTCAGTGAGGCGCCAGAAGTTCCTATGGAAGCAGGGGCTCTACAAGTACGTGTTGCTGCAGAAATCAATTTGGCTAAACAAAACCATGAAAAGGTGAATGTGTTGGTCAAAGGTGATGCTGGTGTGCCTTATGGTCAAGTCGTGACGGCCATGGGTTTATTAAAACAAGCCGGTGCTGAGCAAGTGGGATTGATGACCGATAATCCTCAGGAGAATTTATCATGATGCCGACATCTTATTCGCGTTCGTTTATGATGTCAGCGGGTCTGCATATGGGCCTGTTGGTTTTGATGTTATGGAATCCAACTAGCACTCAAGCTGTTTTGGAAGCCAATGAACATTCTAAAATTCCACAACAAACTTCATCAGCGCCACCCAGTCCTGCACCGATACAAGCGGTGAGTGTCGATGCTCAGGAAGTCGAGCAAGCGATGAAGAAATTACAAGCGCAAAAAGAACAAGCCAAGGCTAGAGAAGTTCAACATCAAAGAATGTTGGCAGAACAAGCCCAAAAAGCCAAAGAGGCTAAATTGGCAGAAATGAAACATTTGCAACAATTACAAGAACAAGCAGAGGCTCTAAAAGTACAACAAGCCAAGATGAAGCAAGAAGCTCAGAAATTGGCTGAACAAAAAAAACAACAAGAAAAACAATTGGCTGATATGAAAGTCAAACAGCAAGCCGAAGCGCAACGTTTAGCGCAATTGGAAAAAGATAGAGTGGCTGAACAAGCCAGAATCAAAAAAGCCAAAGAAATGGAATTGGCAAAGGCGCAGGCTGCACGCGAAGCACAAGCAAAAGCGCAAGCATTGGCTGCAGAACAACGCATGGCCGGTGAAGTCGACCGTTACAAAGCATTGATTTTAAATGCAATTCGTGACCAATGGATTTTACCTGAAAATGTAGATCCCAGTCTTTCCAGCCAATTTGTGATACGATTGGCGCCTACAGGTTCAGTATTGGATGTTCATTTATCTCGAAGCAGTGGTGATGCAATTTTAGACCGTTCAGCGCAAGCTGCAATTTATAAAGCATCTCCATTACCTGTTCCGCATGATGCAACCACTTTTAATATGTTTAGAGAAATTACTTTAACTGTCAGACCTAGTAATGCTAGGGGGTAAAAAATGAAGAAATTATGGTGTATAGGTTTATTTTTAATCTCACAAATGACTTGCGCGATTGATTTAGAATTAACGCAAGGTATCAATGCAGCAATACCGATTGCTATTGAAGTACAAAATCAAGACCCTAATGCAACAGAAATTGCCAATGTTGTAAAAAATGATTTTCGTTTCAGTGGTCAATTTCGAATGGTTGAAGCAGGTGGTGGTTTTGGTGCCCAACCTTGGGATGTATGGCAGCGTTATGGAGCTGACCATGTTTTAAATGTTCAAGTCATCCCTTTGGGTGGTGATAGATTTACCGTTGCTTATCAATTAAAAGATGTTGCATTACGCGGTCAAGTCAGTATCCAACAGCAATTTGATATCAATAGCCGTCAAATGCGTCCATTGAGTCATCATATTGCTGATGAAGTTTATAAACAATTAACGGGTCTTCGTGGTGTATTTTCCACAAAATTGGCCTATATTAAAGTCCAGCGTTCTACCAATGCTTCACGATATAGCTTAGAAGTTGCAGACTTAGATGGCTTTAATCCCCGCCAACTTTTGGTTTCAAGTGAACCCATCATGTCACCTTCTTGGTCACCAGATGGTCGTTCGATTGCTTATGTATCATTTGAGCATCGTAAACCACAGATTTTTCAAGTGATGGTAGAGACTGGTCAGCGTCGTTTAATCACAGACTTTGTGGGAATTAATGGCGCCCCTGCATGGTCACCCGATGGTCGACAAATGGCGGTGGTTTTATCCAAATCAGGCAGCCCCAAAATTTATTTGGTGGATATTGCAAGTGGTGCGATGAAGCAACTCACTTTTGGTTCAGCCATTGATACCGAACCACGTTTTGCACCAGATGGTCGTTCAATCGTGTTTACTTCAGGCAGAGGTGGTAACCCACAAGTTTATCGCCTATCTTTGGCCGATGGCAGCATTACCCGTTTAACCTATGACGGTACTTACAACGCTCGCCCAGCCATGACGCCCAATAATCAAGACTTAGTTCTGATTCATCGCCAAGAAGATAAGAGCTTCAATATTGGTGTTCAGCATGCAGGCTCTACCCAGATTATTCCAATTACCCATTCATCCATGGATGAATCACCCAGTGTTGCACCCAATGGTCGCATGGTTGTTTATGCAACAACTCAAGGGCATCAAGGCATGCTTGCGATTGCATCGATTGATGGTGGCATTCAAATTAAATTACCAGCACGTGATGGTGATGTGCAAGAACCTGCGTGGTCTCCATTTTTAGGATGATAAAGCTTATATTAGGCTGTTTCATTTCAAGCAGTGTTTTTGCTTGGAATGCAACAGCGCATCGTTTAATTGGTGAACTTGCTCTACATGATTTAAATGAAACGACCCGGGCGAAGGTGGCTCGTGATTTCAAAGATGCCTCTACCAATGTCGCGGATGTTTCAACTTGGCTTGATGATGTCCGCGCGCAAAGACAATATCGCAATTTAAGGTATTATCACTATATTGGTATTCCTTTTGGCAGAGCGCATTATTTTCCAAAAAAAACCTATTCTAAAAATGGTTTGACTGCCATTCAAACAGCTCAAAAAGTTTTAAAAAATCCGAAATCCAATGCTGGTGCGCGATTATACGCTTTAAAGATTCTTTTTCATGTAGTGGGGGATTTACATCAACCCATGCATACAGCAATCTATTATTCGAGTTATTTTAAGCATGGCGATAGTGGTGGAAATCTCTATCGACTGCCCAAAAAAACAGGTTATTCAAATCTACATCAATTGTGGGATGATGGCGCAGGGGGAATGAGTGCTTTAAAACCTAGTCAATTTTATGCCTATCAATGTGATAAAAACGATACCTTTGTATTGAAATGGATTGAGGAAAGTCATCAAATTGCAACACAAAGTGCTTATTTTCCACCGCGTTCTCGTGAGAAGATGAAGATATACAAAAATCAGGTCTGTGAAATTACCAAAAAACAAATCCCTAAAGCAGCATGTCGATTGGCAGCGATTTTAGAAGATGCTTATCGCTAACCTGACAGTGTTAAACTGCCAGGTCTATGATTACACACCGGGTCTTATGGTGTCTGATTCAGGCGATGTTTCCAAAGTACTAAAACGTACGAGTTTCCAACGTCGATATGCTTCCCTTGTTTCTTGACTAAAAGACTCCTTACTGGCAGTCTCAACTCTTGATGGTGGGGATGTAGTTGCGCTTGCAACATTTTCTGATTCAACTTTTGATTCTGCAACGGTGGGGGCTTGTGCATTTGTTGCTGTTTGGTTTTGTTCGGGTAATAAATGCAATACCTTTTTAACTTTTCGCCAAAAGTTTGGTTTTTTTCTAACGGCGACTTCAGGCGCCTGAACTGTTTCTTCAGCTGGACGTGTTTCGGGATGAAGATAGTTTTTAGTCACTAAAATTTTATTTTCTTCCAGAGAAAGACCATTTTCAGCAGGGCTATTCAAATGCAGCTGCAAGAGATGATTATTGACTAGAAGTTTTTGAAGGTCTTCCAGAACGACAGACTCTGACTGCTCGGCATCATAGATGTGCAATTGATAGGTTTTTAAAATCTCTAAACTTAAATTGAGATCTGATTTTAGTAACACTTGTTCGACTAATTCGATATTGAAACATTGACAGGCATCAAAATATTTTAAAATTTGTGCGACTTTGTCTGCATTGGCATCCAAAGACAATAGATTGATTCTTTCAATGAGCGTTTGTATTTCAAGTTCACTTTCACAAGTCAGATTATCAAAAATATTTAAAATTTTTAAAAGTTTCTTAGGATTTTCAATAAATTCTATATAAGGCTCTTGGTTCATGTGCAAAAGCAATGCTCCAATCCATTCGCTGTGGTGATGATGGATAAGTTTGTCCCATATGACCATGAAAGTTTCTGGTGTAGCAAAATATTTGTCTTTGATTAATTTAAAGAGGGAAGGCTTAACATCAAATTCATCGGCGAGTTTTGGTAACTCACTTAGCATGTGTTCACGATTGGCTTCGTTGGTAAGGTCGTATTTGACATAAAAATATAAACTTCTCATGTTGGATGCGCGATTACTCAGAGATTGCTCATCTAAATGTTCATTAACCGCATTAAAATAGGGTAATAACTCAGGTTTATCACATAATTTTTGAATAACATCAGGTTCAGAACCATAGTTTTCTAATTGGGCAAGTATCGGGCCAAATTGACTGCTATTTTGAATGGCTTTGATCATTAAATCTAAATTAAAACCTTCATATTTTTGCAGCAACTCAATTAAAGTCCAGATGTTATCAATATGTTGTTTGGCATTTTCTTCCTGAACATATTCAGATAATAAGCTTATCACCAAGGTTTTGACCGAGGCATCAATACTATCTTCAGCCCATATTTTTTTTAATAAGTGAAGAATTTTTTTAACCGATTCGATATTTTCGTCTTTTTTTAAAAACTCATGTAAGGGTTTAGCGGGTGGATATTCTTTTAATGCTTTGGTAATTTTTAGAAAGTTATCATCATCTAATAAATTTTTAAGAATCAAACCATAAAGCTTGGTATTACTCGACCAAATTTGAATGAGGGGTTGATAAGATTTTTCGAGTACTCTCATCGCTTGGTAGGCCAAATGGGCACTGTATACTGCAGCCCCTGTAATTAATCCAAGACTGACTATAGACATAAACGTCAGTAAAGAACTTAAAATAACAGAACTGACCCCAAATGATAACCAAAGCGATACCATAAAGTTTGGATAAATGGATAAAACAACGGCATAAATTTCACTTAAGATGATAGAGCTAATAAGGGAGCTCATGAGCCAATTTGAGATATTCCAATCTCTAAGCCATAAAACCAACCAAGCGTCTTTGTTTTCGCCTTGATGTTCTAAATCCTCGAGTATATTTAAATTTTGCATGCACTTTTCCTTGTTTGCAATTAAATCACTAACAATCTACCTTAAAAAAATTACTTTGGCCATGTGTGAATTCATTTTTTAGAGTACAAGACTGCTCAAAGTAAACTGAGGCATTCTTAATTCCTCTGGTGTAATTGACTCATAAAAATAAGCACCTGTTGAAAGACCAAGACAAGCCAAAGAGAGTGTGAGGCTTAAGTAAAAACTCAATGCAAATATTGGCCAAAAACAATTAAATAAAAGTACCACACCAATTAAAAAAATATTTGAAAGGGCGGCATGTATCAAAAATTTTTGAGTAAATATGGTATTTAAAGGTGGTCTTGGTAATTCACATTCAAATTTTTCATCTGCATCATCAAAGTAGTTGATTAGATGCGTATTTTGAGGCTCTTCTTCAACAACACTCTGAGTTGAGTTCATTCTTTGCATTGGTGTTCTTGAAAATAAACTGGGACCTGCAGTTCTTGGACCTGAGGGGGCTGGGGATTGCGAATATCCTAGTCGCTCAGCACGTCTATCTTTTTCTTGTTCTTCAAACTTTGAAGAGGTCATGATGGTGCTGACCATGGTAATTGATTTTTGAATCGATTGAATAATTGCTTCAAGATCATCGAGCATCGGTTGTAACACACGTTTTTGGTCACGATGAAGTTTTAAATCAGCGTGCATGTGATTTTCAACATCGGTGAATTTAACCGTAAGATCATTGTAAAATTCATGAATTTCGCTTAAGTTTTGTAACAAATCATTTTTAAATAATGGCTTAAGGAGTAAACTGCGATTTTCTGAAACTTTGAATGCTAAAATATCCAATTCCATGGTTTTAAGTCGCATTTCATTCTGATAAGACAAAAGCATATCCAAACTATCATGAAAGGAGCTTCGCATGGTTAAAAAATTTGATAAGGACCAATTGTAGTAATGTTCTCCCGTACGATTGGCGGCATCACTGAGGATGTCATGGCGTTGTTTCCTGTCGTGGGTGGTGTTTTGTAAATCATAAATCGATTCATCAATATCAGATGCTATAGCATGCTCAGTCATTTTTTTGGGTCGGGTGTCTCGAAATACAGTAAAACTTTCCATGACCAGAAGAATCAGAGGTATAAAGTGTGATGCGGTTTTTTGGAATATCACTCTTTGTTCAAATTTGGTGATTTTAAGATTCATAATCACAATACCTTCAAACTGATCTAGAAAGTTTTGGTGAAATGATCTGAGTTGATAAGCAAATTGAATATGGGATTCAGAGCCTGATTTAATCATGCTTTGACAAATGGCATTTCTTTTTCCTGGGGTTTGATGCGCAAATAAATTCAATACGTCAATGAGTGTCCTTGCTTTTGGGTTGGTAAATTTTGGATTGAATTTGGTTTGCAGTGGATGAAAATAATTGTATAAATCATGGTTTTGCATGAGCAGCTCACCCATGATCATGATTTGTCCCACCAGTTTCTCAGATGCATTTTCATCTTGATAAATCAGCTCTAATAATTTGTTGGACATGATTCTTAATGCAGAATGCATATGCTTACTGATGTCTGATAAGTTAATTTCATGAAGCCTATCGTATTCGAATGCACTTTGCAGGCTTTTAATGAGAAGCTCTGTAGTTGAGACTGCTTGTTGCATATGTCTTTCTGAATTATCAATAAGTGCTAAATACTCATATTGCGACGGATTAAGTAATTCATTTAAAAACATGCTGGCACGATGACATATGGCAACACATTCCACCAAGGTCAAAGGAATTCCTGTTTCAGGGTTGACTGGATGTTGAAGATTCCAAAGTAAATTGGCCAATGCAGAAATAATAAAGCGCGGTGCTTTAAGATGATTTAGATAATTTTTGGAATTAAACACACCCTGAATTTGTAACCAAATTCTTGAGTAATTTTTAAATTTTTCATAATAATAACTTAAGGGAAGCCCAGTTTTTAAAAATAAAAATATGGCTTGACGATGGGCATCGATTTTATTGGCAATCACCCCATTTTGTTGTAATGCCAAACTCATGCGATAAAAAGGTAAAACAGCATAATAATATTCACCATCAAATTCGCTAGACTGATGCAAATTGATGCCGAAATATTCAATAATATCTGGGCAGCGATGTTTGACCATTTCATAGAATTTTTTGATGGCCAGCTCTTC
>DHHZ01000018.1 GCA_002403515.1 Legionellales bacterium UBA4759
CCTTTGTGCTCAGGGATTGGTGCATTTGTTTTCTTAGGATAAAGTCTTTTTTCAAGGTCTTTATGATTCGGGAAAAAACTGCCAATATGGGCAACAACATCTTTAGGTAATTTATTTTCTTTCTCTAGTGACATCAGTGCCCATTTTGAAACTTGTTCATCAAAACGAATCTTTAATAAAGAGTCACTCAGCTTGCCAAGGGTGATTTTAAAATCAATGTGTTCATAAATCTCAGATAATAAGAGATATATGTTAAAACATACTGCCGCCAGTGAAATGCTTAGCACATAAATGAAAATATCAAGTTCTGAAATTGCAATACTTAAGAGCAAGATATAACATACTGTCACAATGATAATACACAGCAGCATCACTAAGCGAAGGTATAAAGTATCGTTTTTTGTGCATGCTTGCATATATGCAATCCCCCCTGCCTCATACAGTAAGCATAATTTTTCTTCAAATGAACGGCAAAAAACTCCCGGATTATTCATATCCCCATCAGCAAGAATAGTTCGATAGGTCCTAATTAAATAAGAAATTTTATGATCGTAAGGATTCACTGTGTGTAAATCTTCGATTAAAAATAAATTAAGAGCCGGAATGAGATGTTTATATTGGTTTCGAGGGTCATCCTGAATGTATTTTTTCAGTCTTCTCAAGTTTTGTACATTCTCTTGGTGATTTTCTTTAGGGATGACCCACCAATTAAAATTCTTAAGTTTTTTTTGAATATCTTGCAATTCTTCTAAGCTTAATTGGGCTAGTTTTTTTTTAAAATTCATGAGTTTTGAATAACAAGGTTGTCTTTCTTTATCGCTAAATTCAGAAAAATCATACAACATCGCAAATTTAATAAAAATCTCTTCTCGAATTTTTAAATGGGTCATTGAATTACATCCAGAGAATAAATTAACCATATTTTATCAAAAAAAACATAAAGTAAAATTTATTACCAAGTTATATTCAAAGTGAACGCGCGGCTCTTTGAATTTTATCAGCAATCATCTGTAATGTTTGACCAACGGGTCTTTCAATCAATATATTTTTAAACCTACTTTCATCAGCGATTTTTAACTGATAGTAAAATTCATAGCAAATTTGTTGAAAATCATCCGGGAATTGATAGTCAATTTTAAGTGCTTTATAAGCATTAAAACACATCACGTAATAATCATCCAATGGGATATCAAGCTGTTGAATATTATCAAAATAATAACAAGGTTTATGAGGTTGATAATGTTTGGTACAGGCCCCAGGAACCTTGATTGTTGAGGGCTCAAAATTCGTTGAACTTAGGTTCAATTGACCGGGTCTTAGAACTTGGCCAATATGATTAGCCATGTCAACAATCGTTGACTCTATACCAACTTCACAGCGCCCACCATCCAAAATAACCAAATTTTCATGGATAAAATGCTTTTGCACATGTTGAGCTGTTGTTGGACTTAATTTTTCAAAAGGATTGGCAGAGGGCGCAACCAATGGTTTGCCGAAAGATTTTAACAAACTTATCATCAAAGGATGACTTGGTGCTCGAATTGCAACGGTATCTTGCCCACCGGTAATCAATGGTGTAACAGCATTGGCTTTCAAGCGAAAAACAAGTGTTAAAGGACCGGGCCAAAATTTTTTCATCAAATCTTGGGCCTGCGGTGGAATAGACAAAACCCATTGTGACAAATCCCACTCTGGCAAGACATGCATGATCAAGGGGTGCTGGGTAGGGCGATTTTTTATTTTAAAAATTTTTTGAATAGCTTTTTCATTTTGATAATCAGCCGCCAAGCCATACACTGTCTCTGTTGGAATCCCAACAACTTCCCCTTCTTCCAACTTTTTTAAAATCAATGACTCATCATGGGTAATAAAACTCATTTAACAACCTCTTTAAGGATTACAAAATTGACAATACTGCGGATTGATGTGCTCTTTACCATCAGATCTTGCTTTTTTTTCTTGATAATCACATCGAATACAACCCCACAATTCAAACGCGTGGATTTCTGTTGGCATTTGACATTGCTGACATGATAAAAAACCTGTTACGCTCTTTTGGCCAAATCCAGGCGTATGACATTGGGGACAAGGGCATAGAATTCTTAAAACCAATTTTTCAGCCAGTTTTGCGATGACGCCCATGCGTGTCGGGTTCATCATCGCCCGCATATCGGTACTCAATAACAATTGATTATCTCGCTCAAAACCTTGCTCTAATGCGAGCAACAATTCTTGTTTAGTTTTTAATCCTTTGGCAATAACTTGATTTAAATTGGATGTCTGCACACATATTCCATGCGAGGGAAAACCCACCTGCTTACAAAAAGCACTTACATCTGTGTTTTTATCCACAAATTTTGTTTGGTAATTGGTGTCTTCGGTTATCATCTCTTCATAAATACATAAATTGGCCTGGGTATCCACAAAAACCATGATTTCATGCGAATAAGGAATAAAAGGGATATAAGGATGAGGGCCAAAGCTGCCCTCAGATGCTATCGCATAAGAAAGATTTGCTGCTTTGGCTGCCTGCAATGCCTTGGTTTTACAAGTGGTCATCGCATCATACAAACGAGGGATTTCACCTGTAAAAGTTCCTAACTTATCGGTATCCAAATCACTCACCAGAATCTTCGATTGCAAATGCTTTATAAAAGCAGGTGCAATGGCTTTTTCTTTTTGATGCTGGCTTGCAATCAGTATGGTTTCATTGAGATAAGTCATTTATTTCTCCGATTTGAAATAATCCAAGCGAGAAACTGAAACATCCGAAATAAACATCACCCCCGATTGTTCTCTAAAAATATCTTTCATTTTTTTTGCAATTCGACCAATCGATTCTTCGGATGATACGGCAATAAACATGACTTGAACTGTTTTGTCATTAAACAACAAATTACCCTCATGAAAACCACTGTGTCCAAATCCTGATATATTTCTCATTAAAGTATATCCTGAAATCCCCGCCTCAACCAAATAATTTGCCACTAAAGATTCATATTCACCCAATATGATTATTTCAATTTTTTTCATGGGATATAAATCCAATTGTGAATTTATATGGATAATATTCATCGCTATACCTCTCCTATTCTTGTCCATGAATTGTTTGACTCTAAACGATAAAAACTTTTATCTTTTGGATCTATAACCAAAAGATGTACCCACTGATTTAAAAATAACTTCTGTAAAATCTCATGCTTTTCGATTAGTTTTTCGACTCTAGACCGTGGTGCATAAACCACACTTAATAAACGCTGCGGTTGATGGAAAGAGTCTTTGTCGTTGGCATTGACCGATTGCAAAGCCAAACCATGCATCAAATCACTACCATTACCCTGCATAATCCCAAATTTACCGACCACATTATGCGTTATCTTACTGCCACTGCCGTAGTTGACATTATCCAAAGTTGAAAATAGATATTGGCAATTGATCCATTGCGCAACAACCATGGGTGCTGTGAGTATGGTCTCTAAAAGCTGTCCATGGTCATCTATTTCCCAATCGTAGGAATGTAAAAAACAACGGCCATCGAGATTCATATCCTTTGTGAGCAAACGGGGTGCTACAATAAACGCAGCATTTCGAGCCAAGCCCCATTCAGGACGAGCTTCAGACCAATTCAAGCTTTTTTTAAGCACAGAATGATTGTTGTCAAAAAATTGACTTCTGTAAGTTGCATTTTGTTGCTGTGCAAGCTGCAAATGCGCTTTAAAGTTTTTAAGCAAGTCTTGATGCTTTCCAGAAGATTTTTCGTGCAACCAACATTCATCGGTTGTTGTATCATGCGCTGCAGACATAAAAACAGTATCGTGAGGAATATCAATACCATTTTCCTTGAGAGCCTTTCTTATAAAAGGTTGATTGAGGATGCTGGCTAGGATTTTAGCATTGTCTCCACCATGATTACCCCCGCAAGCACCGCAATCCAAGGCTGAAGCATAAGGGTTGTTGGTGGTGGTGCTTTGATGTCCACAAAAAACCACTACTTTTGCGAAGTTTTTAGTTAAACCCATCAATCTTAAAATCACATCGGCATAGGCAATTTGTTCTTTTTCAGGAATACCATGATGTTGTTCTTGGCATTTGATGCTGAGTTTCGTATCAACATTGGGGATGAGTTTATTTTTGATAAAATTCACAAATGTTTGAAAGAATTCTGGGTAAAAATTCTTAAAAAACATCCCAACCCCACACCAAGGCCCCATGGCATCTGCCAGATTAAACGGCGTGGTATAGTTATATTTTAATTGCTGATAAGCGCCAACGAATGAGTCCAGTAAATCCTGACGATTTTCATACATAGACTTTTCTTTTGAAGAGCCTTCGATTTCCGTATAAATATCAAAACGCGGCTTGAGTAACACCGGACAGCACTCTTTGACTTGTCTTTGCGCGTAATCATGTATTCGAACGGGTAATCCAAAAAAGCCTGCAAAACCTAGGGTTTCATATGCGCCCAAGCGTTCAAGTTTATTTCTAAAAGGCTCAGAGCGCACATCAATACAAAAAACCATCTGCACATCAGGTGTTTTTTGTTCTTCATTTAAAAGAGGCAATGATTGTCTCATATTTTGAATTAACGTTTTAGAGTAATCACCTTCATTGTTTTTTATAGACTCTAATTCTAATAAATAGTCATGACTTAAGATTTCATTTTTTTTTTCAACAACAATTTCTGGCCAAAGGACATAGGTAATCACTAACCTAACTGCCATGTATTGCACAAGATTGATAGGCAACTTATTTTTTAAGTGCTTGGAGTTACTCCAAAGACTTAGCCATTTGACATAGCCCCCCCATCCAGGCAAATATGAAAAATTTTGTACCAAGAACTCTTCATATTGAGCTGGTGGAATATTTAACCCATTCAAGCACATTATAATGGCTTCTTGAGGCGTTTGCGGTAATTTAGCCAACCAATTTTTGATGGCTTGTTGTCCTGAATGTAATTGATAATCAAATAAGGCCAATTCACAAAAATTTCGATAAAAGCCTTTTTCACGATGAGGCATTTCAATTGTACCTTGCCCCATATCCAAAAAAGCTCCAGACCATTTGATCATTTCTTTATTCACCAATTCCAGGCGAGAGCTGTGATGTTGTAGGCGATGCATCTGAAAACTTTGCTTGACCGCTTCGTCAAAAGGTTCATCTTCAAAACCTTGCAAAGGATTACAAGCAATGAAAGTTTCCATCGGCCATACTGGGGTTAGAAATTTTGCAGCATGGCTCACTAAACTATCCACATCATAAGTCATTTGTTTATTTTTCCCCTCAACAGGTATCGTTTTTTTAATGTTTTCAACAGTTAAATTCTCTTTCATGATCATTCCTTAAAATCGATAAGTTTGTCTAAAAGATGTAAAGGTTTTTGTATAAGGTTGACTGGCATTTAAAGCCCATACATAAGCCCTTTGACCGAATTGAGATTGCTTAATTCTTAAAAACCATTCTGAATTTTTAAATATCCAAATGATTGCCAACAATCCAAAGCCTAGGAGATAAAGAGGATTCAGGGCTTGTGGTAATGTGAACGCATCTGTAAAACAAGACTCTATCATTCGCAAGCTCACACCATAAACACCCGAAAATACGCTGACAAGCGCCATATCAAGGAATAAATGATTTTTACCAACAAGCCCCTTAGACAATTGCCAGAGTGTAATAAACACCATACCTATTAATATCCATCGGGTGTTGAGCACACTTAAATCAATATCTGCACTGTAAATAAATAAGCCCAAAGCGAGCATCGTCGAGATAAACACCCCAACGTAATGCTTAAAATCACAAGAGATATGCTCACACTCAAATTTGGCCTGAACTGCAGAACCTGAATTTAAAAATAAGTAAGCTTTAAATAAGCCATGCCAACATAAATGCGCAACTGCCGCAGGGAACAAACCCATACCACATTGCATAAACATAAAGCCCATTTGCGCCATGGTAGAATTGGCCAACATTTTTTTAATATCAACCTGAATAAGCTTCCAAAATCCACCCAATAAGGCAGTAACTAGTCCCATGCCAAAAATGAAATACATCAGTGCACTATCATTTGAAATGACATGATGGTATTTAACCAATAAGATACCCCCACCATTGACAATCCCAGCATGCATGAGGGCAGATACAGGTGTTGGTGAGTTCAAAGAGCTTAATAGCCATCGATGAAAAGGCCAAATTGCCGATTGACACATGGCTGCCAATACAAGACACCATGGCGCAAAAGCGTATTGTGGGAAAATAAAAGCAACTGCTAGAAAAATACTTCCTAAAGTTAAAATACCTGCTGTATAAATTCCTGAGTATTTTGCAGCCATCCACTGACTTTTATGAGTCATTAAACTGGCTAGCAATAAACCGTTCAAGCTCCAAAAAATCCAAAATAAACTGTCTAGTTGACTAAAAACCATTAAATGTGATGAAACGGTCAAACCCGCTAGTTTGATGAAGTAAGCCCCATATTTTCTATCACCTTGCATATAGCTTAATGAAAATTTTTGGACATTAAGGCTTACAAATAAAATTAAACTACTTAAAAGATAAGCTATTTTTAAACTTGAGCTTGTATCAACGAATAAGCCTGTAAGACTGGCTATAAAGCCAATGAAAGTAATACTCATAAAACTTTTAACCGACCAAGACATGTTCTTGATGGCCAGCAAAAGCATCAGCACAAATCCGATGACAGGGATGCTTACCCCCAATAAATAATAGACATTCACTTTAACCTCCATTAAAATTTCTACTTTCTCAACATAAATGTAGTAGAAAAACTAATATTAGTAAAATTAATAATATTAATTTAATTAATAAGGAAATCTAATGAATATTGATACCGTATCCCTTCAATGCTTTATTGCTGTTGCTGAAACCTTGAGTTTTACGAAAGCAGCAGAGATGGTAGGACGTACTCAATCTGCCGTTAGCCAACAAATTTCAAAACTTGAAAATTTGGTTGGAAAAGAGTTAATTCAACGAGGAAAAGAACCATCTTTGACTCTAGATGGGGAAATATTTTTAACCTATGCCAGAAAAATTTATGGCCTACACCGAGAGCTATTTGATAGATTTAAAGAACCAGAGCTCAAAGGTGAAATTCATTTTGGTTTGCCTGAAGATTTTGCGCATATGATTTTATCGGATGTGCTGGTGGAATTTTCCAGACTGCATCCAAGAGTGATATTAAATGTTGAATGTGATTTAACTTTAAATTTACTCAAAGATTTTGAAAAAAATAAATACGATCTGATTTTAATTAAAAATAATTTCAATCAACACCAGCCTATTGGCGATGTCATAAGCTCTGAGAGCGTCGAATGGGTGGGAAATCTCAAGCGTTTACCCGAATTGAACCAAAACAGCATTATTCCGCTAGTCTTGTCACCAAGTCCTTGTGTTTATCGAGAAAATGTAATTCAAGCGCTTGAAGATAATCAAATCAAATGGAACATGACCTATAGCAGTCCGAGTTATTCTGGGAAAATGGCGGCCGTAAGAGCTGGCTTGGGGATAACAGCCATTCAAAAAAGAATGATCCCATCGGATTTGAACGTATTACATTTGCCTTTTCTTCCCAAACTCAATGATATTCAAATTAGTTTGATGAAATCAAATCCGATGAACAAAGTGGTCGAATCCTTGGCTTATTTCTTAATGAAAAAACTCTCAATCTAAGCTATCAAGGGTTATTGTAAATCGACCATAATTTTATTACCTTCAATTTTTACTGGGTAAACACTTAAATTTTTTGGTTTTGAAACCTTGCCAAGAACACCACTTAACATGGCAGGCCAAGGAGACCAACATTTCACCTCGCCAGAACATAAATCAAAAGCACTTTTATGAAACGGACAAACAATTTCGTTTTTTTCATTGATTTGTGCCTTTGCTAAAGGCAGTTTTAAATGGGGGCATTGAGATTGGGTGGCGTATATTTGGTCTTCATGCCAAATGAGCAAAATTCGATGAGCGTCTAAAGAAATAACTTGCCGCCCTTCCTTTTGCAGAGTATCTAAATCTGAAATATAATGCCAAGCCATATCAATCATCCTTACTTAACAAAAACATCAGATTAGCAGTTTTAAGGGATTAAAACAAACTGAAAGTAGAAACTTTCAGTTTGTGGTTTGCGAGATTGGATTGTATGTCTACATCCACTGCCAATTTGACAAAACCCAGCGACTCAAATCCTTCCATGATAAAGTTCACTGGCCCGCCAAGTGGCGAAATAGACTGTCTCTATTTCGAAAGCAAATATATGACAAACCCCCAAAAAAAGCAACCGTTAATTTCCAAGCGGAAACATTTAATTTCGTTCTTGCAAGCTTTCCCTGAATTTGATAAATTCCAACTTCCTCGCTTCTATGATAATAAAAATGATAAAAAACAATATTACCGTATCGTTTGCTGAACGTTTACGCAGTTCACTCATCAATGCAGGCTTTGGTTCTAATCGAACAGCCTCAGGAGTCGACATTATAAAATTTGCGAAAACCATCGATCACACCCCGCAAATTTGTCGAAAGTATTTACGTGGTGAAACTATCCCTGAGCCTCAGAAATTAGCTGAAATTGCTGAGCACCTCAATGTATCTCCAGGCTGGTTATTGTTTGGGGACAGTCACGCTATCAAAGAACATGAAAACCATAAAATAACGATTAATAAAAACATCTTACATCATTTATTTATTCATATAAGCCAATTGTGCGCAACCGACAATTCGTCAGAAGTTCTTCCGAATTTTTGGCTTGAATTGACTGAGGATTTACAAGAATTTAACAATCACGAGGAAAAATCAAAAAAAATGATTGATATTGCATTATCATCATTTAAACACTTTGCGAACACCAAAAAAAATGGATAAAGCCATTCAAGACTTTATCCATAATGCTCGTTATTAGTTATTTTCACTATAACGTTTTTGACTATCTAAAATTTCTTGATGAGCAGCGCCAACATCTTCCCATCCATTAATTCGAACCCATTTGCCCTCTTCTAAATCTTTATAATGAGCAAAAAAGTGCTCAATAGACAGCAACAATGTTTGTGGTAAATCTCGATAAGATTCAACTTTACGATACAATTGAGATAATTTATCAACTGGCACTGCCAATACCTTGGCATCTTCACCAGATTCATCGGTCATCTTTAAAACACCAACGGGACGACAACGAATCACCGAACCACTTAACAATGGATAAGGAGAGACCACCAAAACGTCAACTGGGTCACCATCTAAGGATAGGGTTTGTGGCACGTAACCATAATTTGTGGGATAAAACATGGCTGTTGCCATAAAACGATCAACAAACAAAGCGCCAGTTTCTTTATCCACTTCATACTTAACAGGAGCACCCGCCATTGGGATTTCAACGACCACATTGATATCATTGGGCACGTTTTTTCCTGCGCTAATATTTTTCAAACCCATTATTGCCTCATATTTCAAAATTTAAAACCCTATATTTAATAACAACTTTAAAAAAATCGCAATGAACTTATCTTGTGAAAAGGGAAATTTTCTCGTTATAATAATCGATTATTGTTAAAAATTAAAAAAAATGAACTGTATTTTTTGTAAAATTGCTCAAAAAAGTATTCCAACGCCTCTTGTCTATGAAGATGATGAGCTCGTGGCCTTTAGAGATATTCACCCTCAAGCACCGCAACATTTGCTCATTATTCCAAAAAAACATATTCACTCACTACACCAAAGTGATGATAATGATGCGCTCTTGCTGGGTAAACTTTTGGTTGCTGCGAAAAAAATAGCTCAAGATTTAGGACTTCATGAAAAGGGATATCGTTTGGTTATGAATACTGGTGAGGATGGTGGTCAAACTGTGTTTCATATACACCTTCATCTTTTAGCTGGAAAACCAATGTCTTGGCCCCCGGGGTAATCATCATGAAATTAGCAAAAAACATTGCCGATATTATCAAAGAAATAGAACCCAATCCCGAAAGAGAAGAACTACAAGCAACCCCCGAAAGAGTTGCCGAATCATTAAAGTTTTTGACCCATGGTTACCACGTCAATATTGAAAATATATTCCACAATGCTTTATTTGAAAGCCAAGAAAAAGATTTAGTGGTCATCAAAGACATCGAATTTTATTCGATGTGCGAACACCACTTATTGCCATTTTTTGGCAAATGTCATATCGCCTACAAACCCAATCAATACATTCTAGGACTTTCAAAATTTGGTGAAATCGTTGATGTTTTTTCACGTCGCCTGCAAATTCAAGAAAGGCTAACCATTGAAATCGCCAATTGTATTCAGGACCATTTAAAACCTCATGGCCTTGGCATTATAATGGAAGCCCATCATTTGTGTATGAAAATGCGTGGAATTCAAAAGCAAAACCCACTCTTAATTACACAAAAAATGATGGGGTGTTTAGAAGCAACTGATCAACAACAATTATTTTTTAGTTTAATTCAAAACACTCATCAAACCCCTGCCCCATGTCAGGGTGGTGACTTACCATAATTAATCCATGTGGCATTGCCAACAAATTTTGAATTAATTGACGCTCTGCTTTTTCATCCAAATGACATGTTGCCTCATCGAGAATTAACCAATCAGGCTTTGTATACAAAGCTCTGGCTATTAATACTCTTTGTTGCTCGCCTTGAGAAAGATTGGTTACCATAGACATCATGGGATGGACAATATCAACCAAATCAGCCACCTCTTGAAGTAATTCTTCATCAACATTTGTTTCAAAAAAAGTAATATTTTCCTGAATAGTTCCTGTTAACAAGCTATCTGTTTGCAGGATAGCAGAGACTTTTTCTGGTAAATCAATTTGGCCCGATAAGGGTTTTTTAATACCCAATAAACATTTTAATAAACTGGTCTTTCCACACCCGGATGGCCCTTTAATTAAATATTTTTTCCCTGCGAAAAACGTCTTGGATAGTGTTTTATGCGCTAAATAACAAACTTTATTTAATTTGAAATCTGCTATCGCTTTTTGGGGGACTTGCCTTGTTATTTTGTCAAAAAGCTCTTGCATTCGAATAACTGGGGCTTTCAAATATTGCCATTGCATGAGACGTTTAAATACCCCCTCAAATCGTCCAGTTACCTGGGCTTTTAAAGCTAGAAAAGCAATAAAGGTACCCAATTGCATTTGTTGTTTGTCAATCAAGTACAAACCCAGGAATAATATCAGTAAACCATTAATTTTTCTTAAGACTTCTATGCTTATCATCACTTTAGATTGAAAAAAATCATTTTTTAAAAAGGTCTGCCAATAGGGCATCATTTTCAATTGCCACAATTGCCAAAATCGCCATTCTTTTTTAAATACTTTGATGACCAATAGGTTGTGAAAAATTTCAAGGAAAAAGCTCAAATGAGTTTGTTGCTGCTCTGCCAATTTTTTCGATTGATTGAAATATTGTACTAAAAAAAAACTATGGGTGCTGGCGATTAATCCCATAAAAAAAACTTCCACCAGCGACAATTGCCATGAAAATACAAACATCACCAAAAGATGCATTACAAAAAATAAACCGTCCTGAAAAATACTTAATATTTGTTGTATCAAACGATAAAAGACCTGCTCCATCGCATACATTCGCGTGTAAAAATCATTGGGCAAAAAAGTCGCCAAAAAAGCTTTATCTTGCAATAAAAATTTTTGCCATAAATTTTTAGAAATTTGAACAGCCAACTTACCGGTATACAAAAGCGTATTTTGTTGTTTAATAAACTCAATCACCATGCCGGCCATGATGACTAAAAAACCCAGACCCAATGGCACCAACCACTCTTGGGTATAACTGAAAAATTCTAAATGGCTTAAAGCCATATTCAAGATAATAGGCTCTAGCAAAGAGATCATTTCAAACAATATAAATATTAATAAAAAATTAAATGCCAATTTTTTATTATCAAAAATCCATCGTTTTAGATCATCAAATACATTTTCAAAGATATCAAATGACTTTCTTTTAGATACCTGAATGATTTCTTGACCTTTAACCTCTTGCATGCAAATTTCTTTGATGCCTTCATCATCAGACCATATTTGTAAATGATTGGCATCACTAGCACCCAATTCCCAATATTTTTCTTTATAATCCAGATAATTTTGATAATTGCTTTTTAAATCACTCATTTTGATTAAATTTTTTTTTCTAACCTCATAACCATCACTAAATAATTTTTGTTCAAATGTATTTGAATTTTCATTCATTTTCATCATCTCCCTTGAACATGTGCCACAACCAATACCATAAAGGCTTGGTTTTACCGATTAAATAACCCTCTAAGGGTTGATTGCTCAATAGATATTTTTCAAATGAATCAGCATTGAGCATAGATGCTGTCAATTTGATTTGATCTGCTTTAACGTACGGGGAAATTGATTTGATATGTCCCTGAATTGGATAGTCTTTTATAGGTGAACCACTTATGTGAGACAAACGAAGTTTTTGCCCTAAAAACACCTTATTTTGATAGCTTATTGGTAAGTGGCACTTTAATAAAAACTGAATATGTTTTGGTTTAATGATTGCTAATTTTTCACTTTTTCGCACCATCTCACCATTTTTAGTGAATATCTGCAGAATTGTACCATCAACAGGTGCTTGTAAAATTTGATGCCTTTGATGATTTAACTCAAGGATATTTTCAAGAACTTCATCTCTATCGAGTATAATTTTTTGATATTGGTTTTTTTTTAAATGATACTCATCCTCGGTAATGACTTTTTTATTCAACAAAGATTCAACTTTGCTTAAATAACTTTTTTGATAAGCAATTTCCTCATTTAATTGCTGCAAGCGATGATTCAAATAATTTAATTTTTTAATTTGATAATTTTGATTAAAAACACTGTTAATCGGCCTTAATGTTAGCAGTGAATCACCATACTGAATCGTATTTTTTTCAGCGATAAATTGTTTTTGTATCACCCCTGATAGAGGTGCACGAATTATCATCAAATGCGGTTGATACACAACTTTTGCTATCACTGGGTATTGTGGTGTCCAGGGAAGTTGTAAAATCCCAACAAATACTGCTAAAAACCCAAGAAAAATAAAACCCATGTATTTAAAAAACATATTCTTTCCATGAAAAAAGGTTGGACTTCAAAGTTTTTAATTTATTTTTTGTAAGACACTTTGCCAGGCAGCATAATCTCTATCTCCAAAGTTTTGATGACTGATTTTTTGTAAAATTTGATAGGCAATGTCATGATTATTGGGTTGTTTTAATTTTAACAATTTCAGCAATGAATCCCCGGCTTGTTTACCAATGATATGTTGATATTTCTTCTGATTAGCCAAAGCATCGAGGATTAATAATGTCTTGTTTCGAATTGCTTCGTCATAAGAATTTAGTAGCGGAATCACCCTCTTTAAATCCACAGACAAATGAGGATAAGCTTTTAAAAATTCTCCATAGACTCTTAATGTATCGTGTAAAATAAATCGATTATCTTCCTGCAACAATCTATCTAATCTTATTTGAACATCTGGAGTTTTTGGATAATAGGCCAATAAAAATATCGACGCCCTTCTTCTTGCCAAATGCTTATCGGTAAATAAAGCGTTATCGATGATATGGGTTTGTTTGGGCACCATCTTACGAAAATAAAGCAAATCATCTTGTAAATTAGAATTTTCAGGCGCGATACAATGAAAATCCTTACAATGAAGATTTTCACCAATTTTGGGGTCTTTGATATAAAGAGCAATAGCATTTTTTTTGAAAAATACCATTTTATCAACAATATCATAGGGTTTTTGAGGTTCATAAGTTTCATCAAAAACCTCATGATATGAACTAGGTAAAACATTAATGGTGGTAAATAGCGTCTTATTCGGATAATATACTGTATCAAATCGAACACCTGGCAAATGGAATTTTTGGGCCACTTGATGTTCTATATTCAGTTTTTTCATCTGAAAAGCTTTTTGTTTTTTTGCTGACATTCCTTGCAAACGCATGGCAAACAATTGTTTTTCGAAGTGAAGAACCTCATCACCATATTGTGCTAGAATTTCGGCAGAAATTTCATCATCAACACCAAAAACATCAACGCCATCAGCAAAACCATTGCTGAAAAAAACCATTAAACCCAGTATATTTATCCATTTCAACATAACTATCCTTAGCTTACTCGCTTTTTACTTTTTGCCTGAACCAACGCCCTGACATCCACATGTCTTGCTTTGTTATCCTCTAACTGCCTTGCAATCAACCCACCGAATTGACTCATACTGATATTATTTTTTCCTTTGCTCCAATGAAAGTTGATGGTTTGTTGCAACAAAAAGGATACAAAAATATCGAGCATCGGTAAATCTGGGCACAATTGTTCGATGAATAGAAACTGACCTTGCTCATTAACCTCTAAAAAAATAAATTGACTATCAGGTGTGACAATAAAGTCCAAACATCCAAAAACAATACCTAATTCCCGCATGAGATAGCGAATTTGTTGTTTTAAATACGCTGGCAATTCATAAGGTTCAATTTTTAATTGATGAGGTTTTAATTGTCGCCAATCTATTTTTCCTTCTTGATAATCTTGGGAATGAATTTTAACTGCAATCATGAAATCACCAAAACAAGTGACTCTTAATTCATAACTTTTCTGAATTTGTGCTTGGTAGATACCTGGGATTAAATCGACTTTACATTGCTCGATAATATCCAAATCATTTATTTTTGAGGTATAGCAAACTCTTAAACCATCGCCCTCATCCCAAAACTGATAAGTTAAAGGCTTGTAAATAATACCTGTTTTTTGATGATGTAAATAAAATTCTTTGATTTCACTTAAACTATTACTACACAAAGTTGTCGGAATAATCATGCCCACATCACAGGCTAACTTTAATTGTAATAATTTATAATTGGAACGAATGGCCGCCTCTTTTCGATTAATCCACCAAGCCCGAGGAGCCAATTGATGTGTAAAACAATCATGAAACATCAAATTTTCACGCTCATGAAATTTATAATCATCAGCATATACTTTTTCTTTTTCTAAATAAGGCCGCCTTGGGCGTCGCCACCACACCACATCATAGCCTACATGCTCTATAACGCGATATTTTTCCTCTGATTGACATCGATAGTCACGATTATCAATAAAAACTGAATTTTTTTGAGCAGTTGGAAAATCTGCACAAAAAAAATTGACCACTTGATGACCTTTTGATTCTAGCGCTAAAGTTACATAAATCGCATGAATATCATCAGGCTCAGTAATAACCAAAAAATTCATATTATCCTCAACGAGATTGGACTTTATAAAGGCTATGTTCATCCATGAAACAATAGCCTTTTTTATATTTTAAAGATAAATATTAGAAATCATAAACAACATCTAACGATGTATTCGCGCTTCCGGTGACCTCTAATGAATTATTAGATTGAGCAAGCTCTGTAAACTTTTGCTCATTACTCTCATAATTAATTTTCTGAGATAAATGGTAGGCGAGTGGACGTTCAAAAGAATGCTTATTTAGCATGTTTTCTCCTTAGTTTAGTTAAAAAAACTCCCTTACAACGAATTAATGCAAAACAAAAATGAACGGATAAAAAAATAATTTAGGAAATGGAATATAGGTTTTAAAAATATTTTCGAAAAATAGAATATAAGAGATGATCAAAGGCATATTGATACTCCATGTATTTTGTTGGCTTGCTATCCTTGGGAAAGCATACTAACAAAACAAAAATTAGTTAGCAATGGTTTCTAAAAAATTTTATGAAAAGCTTAAACGAAATTGCAAAGAGTCATTCGAAAAAGTCTTTGTGCTAGAGGGCTCAGAAGAAAAGTCGCTAGATTCAGATGTGCTTTCTTGCAAAACAACAATCGGTCTAATCGGGCGATTTCGAGCAGCAAAAAAACAAGGAGATGGTGGATAAACTGGCATAGTGGCTTTTAATTGCCGATGAATATAATTTAAAAAAAAATGATGTCGCAGCTTCAATGTTAAATAACTCATATCAGCACTTAATGGATTTAAAAAAGATGGTCTCATACATTTAGTCATTTTTTTTCAAAAGAGCTCGATTTTATCGCACAATAACAAATTGTAAAGCTTTATATGTCCCCTAATAACGTATTCTTTTAATCGCTCTATACATTCAATTTATTTTCTGAGATGATAATCGCGTTTTAACGGAAATTAAAAAACAAGTCCAACAAGGAGAGACCTCATGATCCCTGTAGTTTATGTCACTATGGCCGGCGCCCAAGCGATTACTGTTCTATCAATAAGCACCATGCAGGCCTTTAGTGTGGGTTTGGTAACTGCTGCCACCGGATTATTCACCTTAAATTTTTTTCTGAATCGAAATGCTGATGAGTCAGAAACCAAAAATACTGATTCACCAAAAATAGAAGAAGTCACGATAAATCTCGCTTCAGAAAAAAAACAAGCCCTTGAAGAGGCTGTCGATGAAATTTTATTGAGCAGCCAAGCCAATCATCAAAATATTCGCCAATCATTAAATGACATCAATAAAAACTTTCAGAGTTTTCAGGAGAAAAGTACCGAACTCTCGTCAAAAATTGAGGAAAGAAAATGCTTAGAAGAAAAAATAACCCGTCTCCTTCATTTATTCGGTGATGAAGAATGTGAGCTATTTAAAGCCTTGAATCAATTGGAGGAGATCCATCTTAAACATACTCAAGAGGTTAGTATACTCCAAGATCAAATCTCAAAATTATTAATTCTTAATCAAGAAAAAGAAACCATGATTGAAAAACTGAGCAACACTGAAGTCCAACAACAAAGCAATCCTAGATATTGTTACATTTAAACAAGGAGAGAAAATGTTACCTACCCAATACCTAGCTCACAAATACAATATTGAAGAGTTTATGGCAGAAGTCCAGCAACAAACCAAAATTCTAGAGAGATTGAAAACAAAAAACTTCATTTCGCAAACCAATGTTCAACAAATAAAAGCCCATTTTTTTGAAAACCCCAGTCAAATGACCTCATGGGCCATAAATTATAATAATTTGAGTTTTTTGTATAAAGTTTTTTATGGATTTATGGTTACATTAGCTGGTGCATGTCTCGGTAGTTTTTTTAATTTAACCTTAGCCGGCGCTTGTTTTAGTTTAGGGATTTTTATCTTTTTAAAAAACTTGCTTTGTGAGCATTATGAAAATACCAATAATAAAATTGAGCAGATATGCCAGAATATTCATCAAGCCGAAAAATCTCTTCAAGAAGTAAGCGTCCGCATGAATCTTCTCACCCAAGATACATGCACTATTCTTGAAAGAGTTTGTCATCAAAATATTCAATCCACATCTTTGCTCAAAACATTCCAAGAATATCAAGCCTCCCTAGTCGATGGTATTCAAAAAGTTGAAGCACTGGCTTCTCAACTCGAAAATGATCTGAAAATGGTAGTGTCTGAGAATATTCCTGAAAAATTAAAAGTTTTACAAAATTTCAATACGCAATTGTTCAAAGCGCTGGAAAAAATTGATTTTATCTTTTCGGATGAAAAATCGAGATATGCCTCTGAAAAAACCCAACAACTCTGTCAAAAAACTAGTGAATGTTTTGAAAGACATCAGATATTACTTCAGAACATAAGAGCCCGAAAATAAGATATTCTCTTCAAAAAATAGGTCGCTTGCTTTTAAAAGCAGCGACCTTATAATATACCCATACGAAAAATGATAATGACCTACGGCTATCATTGAGTAAAGATGGAAAAAAATAAATTGTTCAATGTCAATGGAATACAAACGAATATCAATCAATACTTTGAATGGTTATACAAAACCTCAAATGAGCAAATTGCTATATTGGATAAAAATTCAAAATTTTTATTCTTGAATGACGCTTACTCAAAAATTATCGGCTACCCAGAAAACCAAAAAGCACTTAGTCTTTCTTATGATTCTTTTCAATCCAAAGCATCTGAATTCGCCGATGTATTTGTATCCCAAGATCAAATAGTTTTAAAATCCAAAAAACCTATTGAATTCTTAAGTTATCACCAATATACAAATAACCAATGGCACCTTTTGTATGGGGAAAAAAATTGTTTGCTTGATGAAAATAATCAAGCCATGGGTGTTTTTTCAAAAGCAAAAGATGTGTCCAGTCATGGCTTAATTGATATCAGTCGTTTTTTAATTCATGACAACTTATATTATTATGGTCAGTTAAAAAAAGAATCATTTACCTACTACATACATCGTCAAAATGATGAGTTTCATAAGCTCACTCGTTGTGAAAAAGAGTGTTTATTTTATTTCATTAGAGGCAAAACTTCCCAAGATATTGCCAATATCCTTTATCGGTCAAAACGTACCATTGATATGCATTTAGAATCTATTAAAAATAAACTGCAAGTAAACACCAAGCCTTTGTTGATTGAAAAAGCCATTCAAGAAGGTTTCATGAGCATCTTACCTGAAAGTTTATTTAGTAAATTAAAATATTAGGAGTATTCATTCGATGTTATTTTTAGGCGCCTACGATTTCAATCACGCGATTTTCGTCAACCATACCCAACCTTTTCAATTTAAAATTATTAACTGACCTTACGCACTAAT
>DHHZ01000008.1 GCA_002403515.1 Legionellales bacterium UBA4759
TGGCGCTAATTGTTTTAAAACCCCAGTATCTTCTGGGCCAACATAAAGCTGACTTTGAATTTTTCGAGTTTGATTAGGCGCAATATTATAAGCTTCGCTCACAGAACCAATAATGTATTGATTGTCATCATACTGTGAATACAAACGATTCATACTATTTTGTGTAGGAACCCAAGCGGTTAAGAAATAATGTTGTTGCATGGCAACCCAACCACCATTGGCATCCGCATCCAGATTTTCTTTTTTAATTTGTTCAAAACTGACTTTTTTGTAACGATGCTTACCTGGTTGTCCATAAGACGCACCGGTAAAGGAACCAATTTGGAACATACTGGCTTCAGGTATTTGCGGATTTTTCCAAGAAATTTGTTGATTTAAATAAGTCTTGAGTGGATTTTCAGAGCGGTTTAATACTTCATAATCCACATTAATCACATAACTACCAGGTTTAAAGGTATAAATTTTATTGATATCAATACCATCTGAAGTGCGACCATTGAGAACAACTTTTAATTCTTTTTGTGAAGGCTCTAAAACATATTCATTTTGTGTAGTAGAGAAATTGGTATTGATGTTTTCAGGTTTACCATTGGCCATGGTGACAAAAGATGATGTCGCATAATAAGCATGAGAATCATTGCTTGTAAATAATTGAAATGGTTCACCATCTTTTTCAAAATTTTTAGAAAATTTCAATAAAGATGCATCGATGATTTGCCCTCGTTCAAGACTAATACCCAAATCAAGCACGTCAGTTTTGACATGTATTAACTGATTTTTATTCAAAGTAGCTGCTTGTTGTGTCAAGGGTTGTGTTGTTTGTACAACAGGTGCAGGTTGAGTCATTTGTGTATGTGAGGCTTTCCAATCATTCCATAAACTAAAACTAACAATTGCAAAAGCACCGTATAAAAATAAATTTTTCATATCCATGTTTTTTTCTCTTCTTTGGGTTCAACTGGATCTAATCCCCCTTTGCTCCAAGGGTGACAACGTGATAAACGATTTAAAATTAAATAAAAACCTACAAAAGGGCCTTTAATGTGCAATGCATCTAATGCATAAACTGAACAAGAGGGATGAAAGCGGCAAGCTAACGGAAAAAAACGACTAAAACAAATTTGATAGATTCTTATCAATAAACTTAAAAATTTAATAAGAACTATTTTAATTTTCGCCATAATTTTTCAATGTTTTGGTGAATATAGGTTATTTTCTGCTTATCACAAGTTTGATTCATGAGAACCACAATGTCATAAGCAGGCAAATAAGTTTGTTGACGAAAACTTTCTTTAAGAATTCGTCTAATTTTATTTCGCAAAACAGCTTGGTTGACAAAACGTTTAGATATTGCAAAACCTAAACGAGCGAATGGCAACGTGTTTGGTTTATATAACAAAGTGATATTACCATAAACCAGCTTTTGTGCTTGATTAAACACTCGATTAAAATCTTCTTTTTTGATTAATCGTCGTGTTTTGGGAAATCGATACACTTAAGCAGATAAACGCTTACGACCTCTAGCTCGACGACGTTTAATCACTAAACGACCACCGCGAGTAGACATACGTTGACGAAAACCATGATCTCTTTTGCGTTTTAAATTACTAGGTTGAAATGTACGTTTCATAATTATTTACATCGATAGATTAAAACGCCCAATCATAAAAAAATATTTGATAGATGTCAAGAACGTACCAACATTTCGGCTTAAAAAATAATAAAATTATTTATTTATTTATTTTTTGTTTTTATTAGCTAAGAAAAAGCTGTTACTAATTTATTTTTTTTTCAAAAAAACAATAACTTGTCTGTTGAATAACTTATAAAGTTAAGGGGCTTTTTTATTGTGGATAAAATGTTTGTTATTCAACACCATCATTTTATCCACAATTGTTTACAGTTTTAAAACTCAATATTTTAACAGTTTTTTAGTGTGATTTTCTAAAAATCTTTCATAAAAACGCTGCATGAACGGCATAATTATAGTTAAATGCCATTTTTGCTGAAAAATAAACCCCACACCGCATAAAAGTATGGATTGATACCTAGAGGGTAAATAAGGTTTAAATATAGACCAAAACTCAGGCTTCTGTTTAGCTTGATATTGTGAGTGATTGATTTCGCATCGGGTAATAACTTTATTTTCACCTCTGGTGATACTAAAATTTTTACCCAACTCACTATCTAAAGAGATGTAGTAGGGATTTTCGGGATCAGGTTCAATATGACTACTGTCATGACCGTGTACATTACAGACTCGATATTCATGAAGCAAAAATGGTCGTGATATGGAATAACTTCTCCCCCAAATCAAATGATTCCAAAACACTGTTTTGGTTAATTGTTCTTGTGTCAACGATTGTTTTTCTAGGGGATTGTTGCTTAGAGCTACTTGCAGAAACAAATCATTCAAGGCCTTTAATTTTTCAGCTTTGAATTTAAGTTTAAGTTTTTCAAGTGTGTAAGCAAGTTGGGATACACTCGAGTCTTGCCAATAAATGCCGTATTCTGTTGACAGCATTTCAAGTTGCCGCTGGTTCATGGCAGCATGGGTATAGATATAAATTTCTTCTTTGTTATTACTAATACCATAATCCAGTAATTCCAAATAGGGAAAATATACTTCTTGGACAAGACTGCTGAGTTCTGAAATATGGATAAAACCATGCCATAAAAGTTTTCTTAAGCAAACCAATGATGGCATAATATACGGTTTTAACATCATTTCAGAATAGGGTTCAGTTTTATTAATCATGAGATATTGCAGGGAAGACAAAAAAGCAACACCATGATTGGATACTAAAATTTTAAACTTCACATGATGGCTATGTAGCTTTTGTAAAATTTTTAAAATAAATAAATCACACTCTCCACGGTCTGCAAGCTCATCACCTAAAAAGCGTATGGTTATTGGCGTATTATTGACCTCAATTGTATCAATCAACTCTAAAAACAACTGATATTTTTCTCTCAATTCAGTGTTGAACAATTCTCTATCCGTATTTTGTAATACCGCAATATCTTGATAAATAGTACAAATATTTTCATATTGCGCAGGCGTTACGCTAATAACGTTATATTTTAATAAAAAATAAATCATTAACCAGGCATTGGCATGTAAATCACCAATAGTAATCACGGTGTTTTGGATTGAGTTGAAATCGTGAGGTATCGAGGGAAAAGCCAATAAATTATCTTGAGAAAAGTTTGTAACATTGTCGAAATTTTGCAACATAACCAATATTTAAAAAACAAAAACAGAGCGTTATTATAGTCTTTTTAAATTATTTTTTAAACACTTATGAGAAAAAAAGAACAATAAATCGTGTGGGAGTAAAAAAATAGAAAGGGTCAATCAGTGTGTCGCCAATTGACCCAGTGGAATGACACATAGCAAGTCCAACCTCGCAAAAAAATTATCACATTTCTTACAATTGATGTCAATTTGATTTACAAAATATTCTGAATAAACCACCTGTTTTAGTGTGTATAAAATTCATGGAATAAATTAATCAGATCTTATCAACAGGCTCTTGAATTGTATTTACAGGGGGTTGGTTTTAAATTAAATCATTGTTTTTATATATAAAAAAAGACTTAACAACAGAAAAAACTTTCTTAATAAAAATAAAAAATAAAAATATTAATACTTATAATTATTTATAAGCAGTGGATAATTTCTGTTTGACCATCACAGCTGTTCAACTTTATAATTAATTACGCAATTTTTGGAACTTCTATGTTTTATTCACAAAATTTTAAAGAACTACGAGAGTTTTATTTAAATTCTTGGAACAAATATCTCAATAAACAAGCCTTAACAGATTTAGAAAAGAAAATTTGTCAAGTTATTGAGATGCATCCTGAATACCAAAAATTTATTTCAAATCAATATCTTGAAGCTGATTTTCAGGGTGCCAATCCATTTTTGCATTTAAGCTTACATCTTGCCCTGCAAGAACAAATTCAAACCAATCGACCTTTTGGCATACAATCAACGTATTTAAAACTTGTGCAAAAACATCAAGATGTCCATCAAGTAGAGCATGCTTTAATGGAAATTTTAGAATACACCTTATGGCAAGCTCAAAAAGACAATAAGCTTCCAGACGAAAAAGCTTATCTGAAAGCTTGTGAAGAATTGGCTAAATTCTAAAACTGGATCTCTTTTGGTTTTTTACGCATAATATGATTTAATTTTTTTAATGTGAATTTCCCACATGGATCCAAAGTCCAAAACCCATTTTGGTTTTCAAACAGTTGATGCGACTGAAAAACAGACAAAAGTTAACGATGTCTTTACAAAAGTCGCCCAAAAATATGATGTGATGAACGATCTGATGTCATTGGGTATTCATCATTACTGGAAATGGTTAACCATCTATACTTCGGTTATCAAAAAAAATTCCAAAGTACTCGATTTGGCATGTGGAAGCGGTGATTTATCTCGATTGTTGTGTAAAAAATTTTACCCAGATATTGAGCTCACCATGGCTGATATCAATGCAGAGATGTTAGCGCAAGGAAGAATGCGCTTAATTAATTCAGGTTTTATTGAAAATGTGAATTTCATTCAAGTCAACGCTCAATCGTTGCCATTTTCAGACAGATATTTTGACACCAGTTTAATGGCCTTTGGTTTAAGAAATGTAACCGATCAGCAAATGGCTTTGAATGAGTTATTTCGAGTTACCAAACCTGGTGGTAAAATTTATATTTTAGAGTTTTCCAAACCTAAAACTGAACTTCTCAAAAAAATTTATGATTGGTATTCTTTCAATGTCATTCCAAAAATCGGGAAGCTGATTGCCAGTGACGCGCAAAGTTACCAATACCTGGTGGAATCTATTCGTATGCATCCCGATCAAGAAACACTAAAAAATATGATCTTAAAAGCAGGCTTTGATCGCTGCGATATCCACAATTTAACAGGCGGAATAGTTGCATTACATGTAGCATATAGGTACTAAAATTATGTTAAAGCAATTTTCATTACAAACATTACAGTATGCCATAAACCAGGCCTTATCCTTAGATACCAATACTTTAGAAAAAATTAAAAAATTAGAAGGCAAGATTATTGAATTAATTATCTCCCCTTTAAATGTACATTTTTACATCAGTTTTGAACAATCGAAGGTTTTATTGCTTGCGGATACGATTTTAAAACCAGATACAATTATTCACTCAAGCCCCATCGGATTGATTCGTCTTAGTTTTTTACCAAGCTCTAAAATGCGCTCCCTTTTTAATGACAGTATTCAAATATCAGGAGATATACAACTGGGTCAACAGCTCAAAGAGATATTTGATCACATTGATATCGATTGGGAAGGACACCTTGCTCATTTTACAGGTGATGTTGCAGCCTATCACATCGGAAAAATTGTTAAAAAAGGTCGAAGTTTACAGAAAAGATACACGGATTCTTTTAAAAGAAACTCGAAAGAATACCTTATGCACGAACTCCAAATGACACCAACTTCTTCTGAATTAGAAAACTACTATCAAGGCGTTGATGATCTCCGTTTACGAACTGAACGCTTAATCGCACATGTTCATTATTTGATGGCCGAAAATGAAAAAGCTTAAACTAATTTTTAGAGTAATTTATATTCAATACATTTGGATAAAAAATGGTTTAGATGATGTACTAACATCACATCATAAACTCAGCATGTTTCGTTTTTTAGTTTATATCAATCCATGGTTTTGGACTCGACCAAAAGTAGAGCGTGGTGTAGCTATTCGTCAAACCTTAGAAACTTTAGGTCCTTTGTTTGTGAAATTTGGTCAAGCTCTATCGACAAGACCGGACATATTACCTGCAGATATTGCCTTTGAGTTAAGTAAACTTCAAGATAAGGTACCACCTTTTTCAAGTGATTTGGTACAAAAAATATTATGCAAAACTTATGGAAAACCCGTACATGAGGTTTTTGAAGAATTTGATATTGAAGCCATGGCGTCTGCCTCGATGGCGCAAGTGCATAGTGCGAAATTAATTACTGGTGAATCGGTCGTTGTTAAAATTTTACGACCCAATATCAGAAATATCATTGAAAATGACATTGAGATTTTAAAATTAATTGCCAAATGGGCGGAAAAATACATACCCCATGCGAAAAAACTAAAACCCAGAGAAGTGGTGAATGAATTTGAGCACAGCTTATTTGATGAGCTTGATTTACATCGAGAAGCAGCAAATGCAGCCCAACTTCGCAGAAATTTTCAAAACTCTCCTTTACTTTATGTCCCTGATGTTTATTGGGATTACATACACGAAAATGTTTTGGTGATGGAGAGAATTAATGGTATTCCTGTCAATGACATTGAACAATTAAAAGCAAATGGCGTTAATTTAAAATTACTTGCAGAACGCGGTTTAATTATTTTCTTCACGCAGGTTTTTAGAGATTGTTTTTTTCATGCCGACATGCACCCTGGAAATATCTTTGTATCTCGGCTTCATCCTGAAAATCCTCAATATATGTGTGTTGATTTTGGTATTGTTGGCACTTTAACTGAATCGGATAAATACTATTTGGCGGAAAATTTATTAGCATTTTTCAATCGGGATTATCAACGGGTTGCTGATTTGCACATTGCCTCTGGTTGGGTTGCAAAAGATACAAGAGCTGAAGATTTTGCCAGTGCCATTCGCACCGTTTGTGAACCTATTTTTGAAAAACCATTAAAAGATATTTCATTTGCCCATTTGATGATGCGTTTGTTTCAAGTGGCTAGAAGATTTCATATGGAAGTGCAACCTCAATTGGTTTTATTACAAAAAACCTTATTGGCCGTGGAAGGGTTAGGTCGACAAATATATCCCGAATTGGATTTATGGCAAACAGGAAAACCCTTTTTAGAAAAATGGGTAAAAGAACAAGTTGGGTTAAAAGCACTCATTAAACATTGCAAGGCAAATATTCCTTTTATTGTCGAGCAATTGCCCTATATGCCACGTTTATTGAATGAAGTGTTGATGTTAAAAAAAGCTTATTATGAGTCACCTAAAAACGAAGTGGGCTTAAAAAATGCTAAAAAAACAAAAACAAAGCATTTTTTGAAACGTTGTGGTATAATTTTGTCTTTAGGAGTTGTGGCTTATCTTAGCTATAATTTTCATGACATGATTGATCAAAAAATATTTTTGGCTTTCATAACAGGTATCGGAATATCAAGTCTTTTATATTCATTATCTGATTAACCGACGTTGAGGAGAATCTAATGGGTTTAAGTGGTATCAGTCCAATGTCTTTGTTGTTAATTCTTTTGATAGTGGTTGCTTTATTTGGTACTGAAAAATTAAAACAATTGGGTACTGATTTAGGCAAAGCCATTAAAAATTTTCAAGATGCTATGAAAGATGACAAAAATCAGCAGTAGTCATTTCTAAGATATATTCATTTAAGGTTTATTTTATGCAAAACTCAGTATCAAAACGTATTCAATCTATTTTTCGTGGCGCCGTTGGTAATTTGGTTGAATGGTATGATTGGTATGTGTATGCTGCATTTTCAATATATTTTGCAAAATCTTTCTTTCCAAACGGTGATTTGACTGCTCAATTGTTAAATACATCGGCTATTTTTGCCGTGGGCTTTTTTATGCGTCCTTTGGGTGGTTGGTTAATGGGAACCTATGCCGACAGACACGGACGACGAAAAGCATTGATTGCTTCAGTTGCTATCATGTGCTTGGGTTCGCTTATCATTGCGGTCACCCCAACTTATGAACAAATTGGCATTTTAGCGCCTATTGCACTTACTTTCGCGCGTTTGCTACAAGGCCTATCAGTCGGCGGGGAATATGCCTCTTCTGCGACTTATCTCAGTGAAATGGCCACCGAAAATCACCGAGGTTTCTACTCAAGTTTTCAATATGTGACCTTGATTGCAGGTCAGCTAATGGCATTAATTGTTTTACTGGTCTTACAACAATTTTTACTCACCCCTGAACAATTGGCCAGTTGGGGATGGCGAATTCCATTTTTTATTGGTGCTGTTATGGCACTTGTGGCTTTATTTTTACGTTTAGGGATGGAAGAAAGTCAAAGTTTTCAGGCCAGTAAAAAGAAATCTTCCGGTATTCGTGCTTTGTTTCAATATCCCAAAGAGGTCATGATTGTTGTTGGTTTAACCATGGGCGGCACATTGGCCTTTTATACTTACAGTACTTACATGCAAAAATATTTGGTCAACAGTGTTGGCATGAGTGCCAAAACATCCACAATTATTACCGCAAGCACTTTATTTGTCTTTATGCTTTTACAACCTTTGGTCGGTTTTCTTTCTGACAAAATAGGACGACGACCATTGCTAATAAGCTTTGGTGTTTTGGGTAGTCTTTGTACTTTACCAATTTTAAGCAAGTTACATTATGTGGCAACACCTTTAGATGCATTCTTTTTAATCATGATAGCCCTGACTATTGTCAGTGGATATACAGCCATCAATGCCATTGTTAAAGCAGAGCTTTTTCCTTCGGAAATACGTGCTTTGGGGGTGGGTTTGCCTTATGCTTTAACCGTATCGATGTTTGGTGGAACTGCTGAATATATTGCTTTGTGGTTTAAAAAAATTGGTCTTGAGCAAGGTTTCTATTGGTATGTAAGCGCATGTATATTTTTATCCTTATTGGTTTATATTTTCATGCCAAATACAGCTAAAATAAACGCTAAAGAGTAGTTTTAGATTGATAATTCAATGAATTATTTTTATTTTTAAGAATTTTCGATTGCATCTTCTTTTTGCAAGGTTATAATTATTAGTAATGTCAAAAAATATAATGATGGGGCATTCAGTGTTCTCCAAACAAAACTTTATAAAAAAACTGGGTATATTAGTCGCACTTTTGGTCGCACAATCCACATTTGCGATAACTATCAAACATGAAAAGCTTGAACCTTTATTGGATGGCTATTATCCACCTTATCCTGTTGTGACAGCTAAAGATCCCAGTAAAGCAGAACAAGTAGCGCGCGGTGAATATTTGGCAAAAATGGGTGATTGTATTGCCTGTCATACCAATACCAAATTAAATGTTGGCCAATTTGCTGGTGGGTTACCAATCAAGACCCCATTTGGAACATTTTACAGTTCAAACATTACGCCTGATAAAGAAACCGGTATTGGTTCATGGACAGAAGCACAATTTATACGTGCTTTGAGACAAGGGTTGAGTGCAGATGGTTCTAACCATTTTCCTGTGTTTCCTTTTGTTTACTTTACCAACATTACGGATGAAGACGCCAAAGATTTGTATGCATATTTTATGAGTATTCCAGCAATACATCATCCCAATCATAAACTGGCTTTCCCATTTAATTTGCCTGGTGCACGTTTTTCATTGTGGGGCTGGAAATTACTATTCTTTTTCCCAAATCAAAAATACAGTTATGACAACACCCATTCAAAAGAATGGAATCGTGGTAAATACATTGTTGATGGTTTAGGTCACTGCAGCATGTGCCATACCCCGCTTAACGTTTTGGGTGCACCCAAACAACGTTTTTATTTAACAGGCGGTTTTGTTGATGGTTATTGGGCGCCAAATATTACTAAACATGGCTTAAAAGGTCATTCTCGCTATGCAATTGCTGACCTATTTGTCACCAATGAACTTTTAAATAAAGCAGGCCCTGTGGCAGGACCAATGGCTGATGTGAATCACAATAGTTTAGGCTATCTCAATCAAGAAGACAGATTGGCAATTGCAACCTATTTAAAAACAGTGGTGTCTGAAGACCCATTCCAATTACCCGACTTAAGCAAGCAAGAACCTTTGAAAAAAGGTAAGCAAGTTTATGTCAATGTCTGTGTTATCTGCCATCAAAAAGGTGAAATGTCAGCACCTGTCATTGGTGATGCTTCAAATTGGTACAGACGTTTACAAGCCAATGGTTTAACAGCACTTTATCGACATGTCATCAATGGATACAATAGCATGCCAATCAAAGGCGCCTGTTTGACATGTAATGACAATGATATTGTTGCTGCTGTGGATTATATATTGGATAGCTCTTTAACACGCTCACAAAAAGTAGAACTTAAAAAAGGTGGCGCTGAAGCCTTCCCATCCAAAGGCGAAGACATTTATAAAGAAAATTGCAGCGTTTGCCATGATTCAGGTAAATTTGCAGCACCCAAAATTGGTGATAAAGCAGCATGGCAACCATTGATAGGAAAAGGTCTAGATCAATTGGTTGAAAACACTATGAAATCTAAACACCATCCTGAAAATGCTGGATGTATACTGTGCACCAATGCGGAAATCATGGATGCAGTGAAATATATGGTTCAAGAATCTAAAACTGATGGTAATTATTCTTTGTGGTAATTTCTCTTAGAATGAGTTGAATAAAGCTGGTGTCTAGCCAGCTTTATAATATAAATTTAATCAAAAACTTTTTATTTTTGAGGAAAAGTGATGCTAAAAAAATGTTGGTTGAGCAAAATATTGTTAATGATATTTTGCTCTGCATTATTCAATACAGCTTTTGCAAATGCTGATAATTGGCAATTGAATATGTTTAAGGGGGTGACCCCACTGAGTCGTGATATCTACCAACTTCATATGATTGCCATGCTGGTTTGCGCTATTATTGGTATTGTTGTGTTTGGTATCATGATTTATTCATTGATTCATCACAGAAAATCAAAAGGTTATAAAGCAGCAAGCTTCCATGACAATACCAGGTTGGAAGTTGTTTGGACCATTATCCCATTTTTAATTTTATTGGGTTTGGCATTTCCTGCAACTCGAACTTTGATTAAATTAGATGACACGGAACGTGCAGAAGTAACTATTAAAATTGTAGGTTCACAATGGAAGTGGGAATACTTTTATTTGGATGAGGGCTTACATTTTTATAGTAACCTTGCCACACCCTATAAAGCTATCGAAAACAAAGAGCAAAAAGGTCAAAACTACTTGCTAGAAGTTGATAATGAAATCGTTTTGCCGACACACACAAAAATTAGATTTTTAGTCACAGCAACAGATGTGATTCACTCTTGGTGGATTCCGGAACTGGGTGTTAAACGTGATGCAATACCTGGATTTATGCATGAAGCATGGGCGCGTATTGAAAAAGAAGGTGTATACCGCGGACAATGTACCGAGCTTTGTGGTATTGGTCATGGCTTTATGCCCATTGTTGTTCGAGCAGTTCCAGAAGAAGAATATAAAGTTTGGGTTAGCCAACAATTGGAAAAACAAAAAAATTGGTTGAAACAACAAACCGATTTGAGTTCACAAACCCAAATGACTCGAGAAGAGTTAATGTCTTTGGGTAAAAAGAAATATCGTCAAGTTTGTGCTTTCTGTCATCGTGAAGACGGTCTAGGATTACCACCCATGTATCCAGCATTAAAAGGCAGTTCCGTTGCTGTGGGTTATCCAATAGAACGACATATTTCTATGATATTGTATGGCGTACCAGGTAGTGCAATGCAATCTTACGAACATATGCTTTCAAATGAAGAAATAGCTGCAGTCGTGACTTATGAACGTAATGCTTGGGAAAACAATACCAATGATATTGTTCAACCTATAGATATTGCCAAAGTTCGAGTCAACCATGCACACAAGCCAAAATTAGTTAAAAAATCTAAATTGGGAGGTTTAAAATGAACCCAAATATGACACATGATGATCATGGTCCAGAACAAGGTCGCGGTTTTATTGGCTTTGCCAAGCGTTGGTTATTTACCACCAACCATAAAGACATCGGTACCTTGTATTTATTAATCGCCCTACTCAATTTCTTTGTTGCAGGTGGGATGGCGCTTTTAATTCGATTAGAGTTATTTCAACCAGGCCATCGTTTCCTTGACCCGAATACGTTCAATCAAATGACCACCATGCATGGTTTAATTATGCTCTTTGGTGTGATTATGCCAGCATTTACTGGAATGGCCAATTGGCAGATTCCCATGATGATTGGTGCTCCAGATATGGCATTGCCTCGATTAAACAATTGGAGCTTTTGGATTCTTCCATTTGCTTTCTTATTGTTAATCTCTACCATGTTTCATGCTGGTGGGGGGCCTAACTTTGGTTGGACCATGTACGCACCTTTATCCACCAAGTTTGCACCGCCAAGTACCGATTTTATGATTTTTTCGGTACACATGATGGGTATTTCTTCAATCATGGGTTCTATTAATATTATTGCAACCATTCTAAATATGCGCGCACCTGGCATGACCATGATGAAGTTGCCCATGTTTTGTTGGACTTGGTTAGTCACGGCATTTTTATTGATTGCGATTATGCCAGTATTGGCTGGTGCGGTGACCATGATGTTGGCTGATAGACATTTTGGTACCAGCTTCTTTGAAGCAGCAGGTGGTGGTGACCCAATTTTATTCCAACATATTTTCTGGTTTTTTGGTCATCCTGAAGTTTATGTACTTGTATTACCTGCGTTTGGTGTAATCTCAGAAGTGATTCCGACATTCAGCCGTAAACAACTGTTTGGTTACAACTTCATGGTTTATGCAACATTGTGTATCGCTTTATTATCGTTTATCGTTTGGGCGCATCATATGTTTACCACGGGAATTCCGTTAGGTGCTGAACTTTTCTTCATGTACGCGACTATGCTTATTTCGGTACCCACTGGTATTAAAGTATTCAACTGGGTGAGTACCATGTTTCGTGGTTCCATGACCTTTGAGACACCGATGTTGTTTGCTGTGGCATTTGTATTTATGTTTACATTTGGTGGTTTTACTGGTTTGATGCTGTCGTTAGTTCCTGCGGATTATCAATATCAAGATACTTATTTCGTGGTGGGACATTTCCATTACGTACTTGTTCCTGGTGTGGTGTTTTCATTAATGGCCGGTACCTATTATTGGTTACCGAAGTGGACAGGTCACATGTATAACGAAGCTGTCGCTAAATGGCATTTTTGGTTATCAACTATTTCAGTCAATATTTTATTTTTCCCTATGCATTTCCTAGGTTTGGCTGGTATGCCACGTCGTATTCCAGACTATGCATTACAATTTACTAATTTTAATATGATAACCTCTATCGGTGCATTCATATTTGGTTTTAGCCAATTGTTATTTGCTTGGAATGTGATTCGAACCATCCGTGGTGGTCAAAAAGTGGATGATAGAGTTTGGGAAGGTTCTCATGGTTTGGAATGGACATTACCATCTCCACCACCTTATCATTCGTTTACAGTTCCACCTGTAATTCATTAAGCTGTAGGGTATTATCATGCGAGTCCAACACCATAAATTGCTTATCATATTGGTTTGTATTGTGATTGGGATGTTTGGTTTTGGATTTGCCTTGGTGCCAATCTACAATAGCCTTTGCAAAACCTTAGGCATCAATGGCAAAGTGAATTTAGAAGAGCCCGCTCGTAAAGGGCCGGTTGGCGTGGATAAGTCCCGTACCATTTTGGTTGAGTTTGTTGCGACAAATAATGGTTCAGTGCCTTGGAATTTCTATCCAACCATAAAAAAAGTAAAAATACATCCGGGTGAGTTTTCTAAGCTGTCTTTTTATGCTGAAAATAAAACGGGTCATAAAATGATTGTACAAGCAATTCCAAGTATTAGTCCTGGCATTGCTGCAAAGTACTTAAAAAAAACCGAATGCTTTTGCTTTGAGCAACAAGCATTAAATGGTTATGAAGCGATGTATATGCCGTTAATTTTTCATATTGATTCAGATTTACCTGCCAATGTGAAAACGATAACATTATCATATACTTTATTTGATATCACAGATCGCCTGTAGTCACAGAGGAGAATTAAATGGGTGCTCATGGTTCATATTATGTTCCAAAACCAAGTCACTGGCCTTTAGTCGCCACAATTGGTCTATTGGTTACTTTATCTGGGGCTGCATCTTGGTTACATCATGATATTTATGGACCCTATGTTTTTTTCCTAGGTTTTTCTATCATTGTATTCATGCTTTTTGGTTGGTTTGGTCAAGTTATTTATGAAAACAATACTGGAAAATATGATTTACAAGTTGATCACTCATTTCGTATGGGAATGATGTGGTTTATCTTTTCAGAGGTTTGTTTTTTTGGTGCATTTTTTGGTTCTTTATTCTTCTCACGATTTTGGACGGTACCATTATTATCTGGTGAATATCACCCCATTACACACTTAACCCTGTGGCCGCATTTTAAGGCAGCTTGGCCTTTGCTTGTTAATCCGGATAACAAAGAGTTTTTAGGTGCGACAGAATCAATGGGAGCTATGGGTATTGCGTTAATCAATACCATTTTGCTCTTGTCCTCGAGTGTGACCATCACATGGGCGCATTGGGCATTGAAATTAAATAAGCGTAAACAAATGTTAACGGGAACTGCGTTAACCATTCTTTTGGCTGTGATTTTCTTATTCTGCCAAGCAACTGAGTATCATGAGGCTTACTCAGAAATGAATTTGAGTTTAAATGCGGGTATCTATGGTACAACATTTTTTATGTTAACAGGCTTTCATGGCTTGCATGTAACCATTGGAACAACCATTTTAATTGTCATACTCTATCGTTTGTATAAAGGCCATTTTACCGCTGAAAGACACTTTGGTTTTGAAGCAGCTGCTTGGTATTGGCACTTTGTAGATGTCGTGTGGCTTTTCTTATATGTATTTGTCTATTGGTTGTAAATCTTTTTAACCGATGAAATACCTTAGGTATTTCATCGGAGCCTTATTTAAACTAAAGTATCATTGTAAATTCTTATTGCTAATCTAGGTTATCAATCTCTTTAAGTGGTCCTAAAGGGTAGTTCATCTAAAAACAAATACTAAAAATTTTTAATAGCTTTCATTTTTATTAGGAAAGCTTTTATTCTTAACCGCATCAACATAATCTCTTATTGCACCTGTTATTCCATTGCGGCTGGTTTTTAAAAAATTTATAAAATATTTTTCGGGATGCTGATTGTTCTCAAAAAAATTATCGCTTAATAAAACAGAACCTTTTGGATTTAAACCTAATAAATCATGTAAAACAACAAATTGTCCATCACATCCAGAACCTGCGCCAATACCCAACACAGGAATTTTCAAAATACAGCTGATTTCTTTTGCAATCCGACTGCCCACACATTTTAATCCAAGCAATTGCATGCCGGCTTGTTCGAGAGCAATAGAATCTTTGATGATTTGATCGTTTTTTTTGAATCTGAAAAAACGTGATAGCCTTGAGAATACACCGATTGTGGTGTTAGACCTAAATGACCACAAAATGGAATACCATTTAAAGACATTTGATGAACTGTTTCGGCAAGCTATTCTCCACCCTCTGCTTTTACCATTTCCGCACCACTTTGCATGAGAATACTGGCATTTCGTAGTGCTTTATCGGGGTTGTGATATGTCATAAAAGGTAAATCCCTCATTGAATGGGGGCCACTTTTTTCAAGCCCTCTACTTACACATTGAGTGTGATAAGCCATTTGTTCAATCGTTGCTGGTATGGTTGTTTCATGTCCTGCAATAATGACACTTAATGAATCGCCAACTAAAATAACTTCAATGCCATTATTTTTGAGTGCCTTGGCAAAACAGGCATCATAAGTTGTACATGCTGCAATCGGAATATGTTTATGTTTGAGTTCATTTAATGCCTTAAGTGAATTAGTTCTGACTTAA
>DHHZ01000120.1 GCA_002403515.1 Legionellales bacterium UBA4759
TGTGGCTAATTAACCGCTTACATATATTTATTTATGCTATTGCAAATTTTGTATATGAAGATTTTTTTAATAATTTAGAAGATTACAAATTTGGTGCGGCATTATGCTGTTATTTGTTTATGTTTAATGAAAAAGTCAGAGTTCATCAGTTATTGAATAATTCAAAAAATATATTTTTATGTGACCTTTTTTGGATATTTGCTCTTCCTCTATCATTATCTTATTTTTCTGAATTTAAACAAAATTGGCAATTTTCTGTAGGATGGATACTTTTAGAAGCCCTTTTTTCATCCTATGAATTATATATTTATTTTCAGGCTGATAATCAAATAAAACAGAATCAGATAGCATCTCCAGGCCCTGCTGCAGAAATTTCTATGGGCAATAAAAACAAGGAACCTGGGCGGTTTTATGACTTCTATCCATAAAATTGTCAGGATAGTTGTCACCCCAAATCTTAATTGGGGCTATGGGAGTAATGGGCCTTGGACTCCGAAACTTGCGCTGTAATGAAAAAAATGGCAATTTCTGTGCTCAAGTATTGTTTTGATTTTCTTTTGGGAATAAATTTTTATTATTTTTAATGTAATTTATTGTAAACAGTCAATAAAATTGTGTATCGAATTGATAAAAGTTATTTTTAAGTTGCATTTACCAGTTGAATCCACCTAACATGTTTTTAATATAAAGATTCAATTCTGCCTTTCTTGAGATCACATTTTGTGATCTCATGTTTGAATCATTTCACAAATTCCAAAGCAGTAAATCAATTAATGTCCTATTGCTAACTTAAAACCTAGTCCTTTAATAATAAGTCCAAAAGTATCCAGCCTTGGATTTCCTTTTTTAGATAAAATGCTATATAGATTTTGTCGATTAAGATGTGTTTTATTGGCCAATTTGGTTATGCCACCTTGAGCCATAGTAATATTACGCAAAGCAACCAAAAGGGCTTCCGCATCATTGTCTTCCTGATATTCTTCCATTGCAACTTGCAAATATCCAAAAGCTTCTTCTGGATCTTTCAAAGACTGAATAAGATCATCATGATAGCTTTCTGTATTTTTTAATATATGTTCTTTATTCATTATTACGCTCCAGTAATTCCTTCCAATATGCTTTAGCAACTTCAATATCTTTTGATTGACTACTTTTATCACCGCCACATAATAAAATTACAATAATATCGCCATCTTCAGCAAAATAGACTCGCTATCCAGAGCCAAAATGTAGTTTTAATTCATACACTCCATCACCAAGTGGTTTATAATCACCATAATTACCTATTTCAACTCTATCCAAACGCCTTCTAATTCGATGACGAATTGTTGGATCTTTAAGTTTATATAACCAATCCTTAAATGGGGCTTTACCAGACAAGGTTATATAATTTCTTAATATTTTATTATTTTTTTATTCATATCTTATTGTCGCCTATAAACGACAGATTGTCAAATTTTGAAGCCTGTTATAGATTTCTTCAGTCTAATTATTTTTTAAATTAGAAATAATTTTTTGATTTGTTTGTTGAAGAGAGGCTATCGCTTTCTCAGCTTGGCCAATCAAACTAATTTCCTCAACTGTCGGGGCATCTTGATACCATTTCTGACACTGCTCAAAAAATCGATCAACTTCTAAGAGATAGTTTTGCGCTGTTTTTAAAATCACATCTTTATGGATACCTACTAATTTTTTAACATCGGCTAATGATGATAATTGTTTTTCTGCAATCTCTAATTTTGCCTCAATCATTTCCAAAAAAAATGGGCAGCATATTGGGGCTCTAAGCAAAAGTTTTATTGAAATGTTGGAAAGATTTTTAAGAAATCACTTTTATCAAATAAAAATCTAAGTGACAAAAAATAATCAAAATGTTATGATTGTTTTTCATTTGATCAAATAAAATATTTTGATGCTGTTTTTTCAAGATCCCACTCTCTCAAAGACGCTATTTGAACATATTGAAGCAGGACAACTCGACCAAGCATTGTTGCTACTGGTGAGTTACAAAGAAAACTTATTCAATCATACCCCACCCCCAAAAGATAACGCTCAATTCTTTTTAAAGGCCTACCAAAAAAGTAAAAACCAAACCCAGTGGCTAGAATTTTGGGAAAAGCTATTGAATCATGACACACCACTTTTTGAACCTTACATTATTCCTATCCTAAATATTTCACAAACAAGAACATTACCCTTTCCTGCATTTCTATTTAGCGCACTAAAGTTTCCAAAACATATCCACTTATTTGAAATGCCTGTTATGGGATTATTTGTCAGAAGATACAAAGACCCAAGCTACGCTCAATATCTTAAACGTCTAATCGAGTTGGTTCTGACAGAAGATGAAACAGTCAAAAATAATTTTTACCAAAGCCTTGCTAGGTGTAGTTTAAAGCATGCCAATGAAGAATTATTAAATTTTTTAGAAAATTTAAAGGGCAGCTTATATCTCGCGCAGTGTCTTGAATTATTAAATGCTGACTCTTTATTTGATGCAGCCAATATTCTGGTTTTAAAAAACATTCAGCCTGAATTAATTATACGAATTCTTGAAAACTTACATCATTTTGAAAAAAAGATGCTTTTTAGCGCTGAGCTCATCCTTAAAATTTTTCAAAACCATTGCACATATTTCATTGAAAAATTGATTCAAAAGCATGAATCTATCGGTCTTATTGAAATCTTACAAAATTTTTCACCGCCCCAACGAACAAAATTGATTCATTTCATGGTCTCTAATCACCCCAGCCATATGAGTTTTATGGTGACCATAATCAATAAGCTCCGTTCACCAGAATTTTATGATGAACTTCTCCGAGAATCTTTTAATCAATTTAATATTTCTCTTTTTAAATCACTGGCTCGCTTAGAACCTCCTCACCAATTTTTAAAAGTAATCCAAACCTTAGAGTCCATCAAATTGGAAACTTTTATAACTTTAGAGGCACATCAAGCAGACTTTATCACTTTAAAAATGACCCCTTTTATCAAAGGTTTTGGTCATATCACTTATCCAGATGTTTTATTATCGCTCGCTCAAAGACGTGCACGAAAAACTTATGATTTTCAGGCCCTTGTATTGGCAGAGGAAGAAATCGATGAGTTTTTTAAGATTGTAAAAATCGCTAAAAAACCAATTTCCAAAATTTTTATTATTTCGGGATGCCATTTTTCTTGCGGCATTCTCAATATTGATGATAAAAATCATGCCCGCATTTTTTTAATAGATTCATTGGGTTTTGAAAATATTCACCATCATAAAAAAACATTGGGTGCATTTATCAAAAATTTCCCCAAACATGAAATCTTTTTTTCAAAAGAGTTACGCCAAAAATCATCCATGGGCTGTTCTCTATTTGCTTTAGATGATGTTGCACACCTTAATAACCTCCACATTGAAGAGCACAAAAATATTTGGGATTACTTGTCCTTTGAGAAAAAGCCTGAGAATGAATATAGACTAGATGTCTATCATCAAGATATCATGGTTTATAATGCAGCGCTGCCTTTGTCTTTAACCCGCACCATGCAATCGACAACATTACTAAAACAGGTCATTCCACAAAAACCACCCAACATTCAAAACTTCCCAATCAACAAAAAGAAACAAACAACAGCGCAATCGGCTATTTCATTTTTTCACCCATCGGCCTCAGAAGATAACAAACTTATCAACAAGCGCTTAGATTACAAGTTAAATAAAATGATTCACCAAAACTGGCAATTTTTAATTAAAAATAGCGAACATGAAGTCAATAACGCCATGCAGGATTTTACTTTCAATGCATTTAAAATATCTGAAACCAAATCATGAAATCATTTAAAACTTACTCAAATAGAATAAAAAATGGATTAAAAATTATCCTAATCAACACTTTTTTACGCCTAATGAAGGCGCCAAATGTATTTACAATTCATCAAATTGATGTAAAATATCTCAACTATCTATTCGGCGCTGTTATGCTGTTATCGAGTTATATATGTTTTCATTGGTAAAAAAATATCTAAAAAAACCAACAACCGTTGTACTTACCCTAGGTGCTAGTTTATTACTTGGCCTTTTAAGTTTTGGTGGCATGTATGTCTTATGGCCCTGGCTCAGTTTGTCGATTGCAGCAATGTTCTTATCCGTTATCTATGAAGGTGAAATTTATCATAAAAATATCACCAATGCGCTTAACAAATTACTTGATAAAAACTTCACAGCCGAAATACTAGGCGAAGAATTTTTAAATAACTTTGACTTTACAAAAACCAACTTGCCGAATTTTTTCAAAACCTACAAAAAGTTAGCGCAAAGAAATCCATCACCTGCCCAAGAAAAACGCCTAAAAATCATGCATATTTGGTTGGGCCAATTGCTCATTCAACGAGAATCAGAATCAAGCTATGCAAAAAAAGTAATTGAATATCTTAATAAAAATACAGAGCTCGAGAAACTTAAGACAAAAGCTCAAGAAATAAAAAGTTATAATCAATATATTCAAATTTTTAGTTTAGTCGCCGCCAGTTTCATGTCCTTGGGAACCATCTTTTTAATTTTAGAAGTGTTACCTGCTTTACCATTTTTAAGTATTTCACCTGCTGTATTACCCTATATCGTCCTACCCTTGGCAGGTATTTCAGGGATTGCCTATGGCTTCTTAACTTATAATTCCTTGACTGACTTTTTATTAAAAAATAACTTAAAAAAATGGTGGCAGGATATTAAAGCTCAATTAAGTACCCATGACAACTCTTGGAAAAAAATGAGCTTTGCCATTTTTAGTGCCTTTATTTTTACTTTAAATCTCGCGTTAACCCTTTGTACCGCCGGTACTTGGTGGACGGTTGTGAGTTCATCAAACACCACTTGGGCTTGGCTAAAACACCCTTTAACAAAAGGTGTTTCAAACTTAATTGCACCGGTTGTTTCGATATCAACGCTTGGTTTTAATCTTGAAAATACCCTTGAAACCATCAGTGAAGTTCAAGAGGCGCTACAGTCCCCCGAATCTCAGCATCAGCCATTAAAAACAAAGTCGCAAGAGACTTACGCACAAATTTTTAACCCATTTCGTATACTGCTTAAAATCACTTATACCCCTATCTTAATCATACTATTTTTGGGACATTTAATTGGCATTGGCTTAACAGCCGATAGAATGCCAGGTGTACCAGCGCTCGTATCGACTTTACTGGGAATGTTAAGCGAAGGTTTCGAAGATTTTCATTACTTTTTTGATTTGAAAAAATTTCTAAAACCTTTGGCAATTTTCTTCAAAATTATTGCCAGTCCTTTTGTAGCCATCGGTTACCTTTTCCAAGCCGCGCAAGAAAAGCCTGCATTGCAAGAAATCCGGAACAAATTGGGCAATATTTTTACAGAAGGCTTTCAGCAAGCTTTTGAATCCGAGAATGCCCATGAAAATTGTGCACACGCCCACCATCATGAACACTCAGACATCCCCAGCCAGGTTGTTCAAATCATCTTTACCCCATTATTTGCGCTGTCAGCTCTATGGCACTATTCTTTTCAAGACAAATTGGCCAAGTCTCCAAAATCATACCAAGAATGTTTTTACTTACAATTGGGCTGGGACAATGATAGCCAAAACAATGACTTTAACCAAGTACAAAGCATCACAGAGACCAGCTGGTTAAAAGCTGAAGCACAGTTTCAGCTGGCAGAGCACATGAGTTACCTAAAAGAACAAACCATAAACCCTGAATTAGCAACCCAAAAACAACAAGAACTTAAAAAAATTTATGACAAGCTCAATTCTGCCAGCACTCAACTTAAAGATATTATTCCATTAACCAATGGACAAGATGTATCTTTTAACAAGCATCGATTTTTCACCACAAGTCATAAAACAGCCACCCAAGAATTTATCGATGAATTGGTTAAAAACCTAACCCCAGCAAAGGCCCAAAACTGTTGTGGAACATTCAATATCCTAGACCCCAAAGGTAAATTTGGTACCTCAAACTAAACAAATGGGGCTAAACAGCCCCAAAACATCTAATATTTTTGACAAACTGGTGAGTTAATATAGAGAATTAGTTATTGGCTAATTCTCTATACTTGGGTTTAAGATAAAAACTCAGTGAAGTATCTATTGAGAACGTTGGAGGGTGTAATTAGGGATTACAGTTGCATAAACCCAAAAAACATTGCCCATCGCTACCGCACTCAGAACTCTTCGTACATGTGACTGGACAATCAGAAAAGGATAAGTGAGAAATCGATATCAAAGAGCAAAAAACGAATAGTTTAAAAAAAGTGTTCATTTTATTTTCTCGGTAATCCCCCCATTTTTAATT
>DHHZ01000092.1 GCA_002403515.1 Legionellales bacterium UBA4759
GAAAAAATTTGCGACAGAACCATAATTATTACTTTATAAAACAACCGCATGACATCACTTTTTGATATCATAACTTATGAAATTGGTATATAATGAACAAAACACACCAAAGCACATTACATGCAATTTTTCAAAATCCAGTCCCAAATACTCTTGAATGGCGACGAATAGAATCTTTATTAAAAGCAGTTGGTGCTAAGGTTATTGAGGGCTCTGGCTCAAGGGTAAGGTTTGATTTAAATGGAGTGGTTGCTACATTTCATAGACCACATCCACAAAAAGAGGCCAAACCCTACCAAGTACGTGATGCGAGAGCATTTCTTGAAAAATCTGGGATTTTGCCATGAACACAATGAACTATAAGAATTATACTGCTAGGATTGAATACAGTGATGAAGATGATTGTTTTATAGGGCATATTGCGGGTATCAATGATGTGGTTGGTTTTCACGCAAATTCTGTGTCTGAATTGCACGCTGCTTTTGAAGAAGCTGTTGATGATTATATTCAAACTTGTAAAAAAACAGGGCGTTCACCACAAAAACCCTACTCAGGGAAGATCATGCTACGGGTTCCACCAGAAATTCATGCGAGAGCAGCCATGATGGCTGAAGCGCATGGAAAGAGTCTAAATTCCTGGGTCACTGAATTATTGGCTAATGTAGGATAAGTAAAGTGGCCCCTGGTTACATGAACCGTAAGATTGGGCCTACTAGGGGGAGTGACGAGTCTTAGCTTGCTCTCTTACCAAATCTGAGGTGTGTTCAAGCCAAGCAGTGAAACGTTCTAATAATCCCCAAGCTAGTTGCCGCACTGAATGGTTCAAAACCGGCAACCTAACGGTGAGGGTACTCACGCTTTCTTGTAAGAATTGTTTTGGCGATGGTGGTTGAATCTTGCCTAATTTGGGGTCTTGCCCCAAGCCTAATTGTTGAATAATAAACTCTGGATTACGTCCTTGATGAACATAAGTTAAAAATTGTTTTTTAGCCTCGGCGTTTTCATCGAAACAGAAATGATATTGAGCACGAAATACATCAATTAAATTCTCGTGGGTTTTAGTGCCCGTCAAACGAAAAGATGTTTTTTCATCTAATGACTCGGTAATTTTAGTCGTACATCCAGAAAATGTTCCTGTTTCAATATTAGTAACATATTGCAATAAATGACAATAAGCCTGGATTTGTTTTCGCTGTTTTTCAAGCACATCGACATCATCAAGCACCTCATCGTTTTTAATTCTTAAAAGAGCTGAAAGAGCTGCCTGTATTTTTATTAAATAACGGCCTTTGGTAACTCTGTTAGGATTTTGATTAAAATTGGGCATTTGGCTATAATTTTTTAGAGTGGCATCAATTAAACTGAGCACCTCTGATAAAATCGCTTTACAATCAGTTTTAAAAGGATTGGTCTCAAGCTCAATATATCCATAAGCTATTGAAGAAACATTGCAATCAAAAAAAGAAGCTTCATCGTCTTCAGAGCTTACGTTGCCATCATCAAGATTTGAATTAAGGCCACCGCCTGCATACTCTAAAGCTTCATGAGATTGACCAGGTGGGAGTAATTTTTGCTCGTGTATCATTAAAGCATTCGATAAATGAACCTTAAACGCAAAAGGAAGCTTATCTTCAAGGCTCCTTAAAATATCCGAAGCACCCAAGCTATTTAATTGCTGACAACTACTTTCAATACATCGATAAAATTTAGGAATCATTTGCTGGTTTCTTTGAAGGGTATCGATATCGACATGCTGCATATCGATGATCATGGTATATTTAAGTGCGGAAAAAAGTGCATCAACAGCAGACTTAATTTCTAATGCTCGTAATTGCGACATCTTATTTAATTCACATTCCAACCTAAATATGGATTCAACATAAGCTAAAAGATGCCTTGTACGTTCCTGAGCCGTTTTTGACCATAAAGAATTGACTAAGGGCTTTAAGGATACATTCCCAGAAAAAAACGCCTTTCCTGCACTTAAAATTTTTGCACTGCTAGTATTTTTTTGAAATTGAGCTGAAGAACTAATAAAATCGCGGTATTCACAAAGATGAAAACCAATGCATAACACCAGGCTTGGCTCAATGCTTGTCATCACTGCATCAAAATTTGATAAAACCAAACGTGCTAAAGGGCTAAAATTTTGCATTTGCATTCGACCTTGTTGATAAATTTGTGTGCCTGCTGCAAAAATTCCTGCAATCAAGCCAGTTTTAGGGTTGGAAACTGCGCTAGCAGCTATAGAACTTCTAGAAAACGCATTCATGACTTGGTCCATGTCCATACCAAATTGGCAGGTGTTATTATCCAAATAAGCTATCATTTGATAGCCATGCTCAGGAAATTTACTTAAGAGATAAATTAAGTCCTCAGAGCTTTGCACGAGTTCTAAAAAATGTCCTGGCTTTGGTTCTCTAGTTAATATCTCTATGGCTTGCTGATAGGCTCTATCTAGCGCATTGATGTCTGCCTGTTTCATCGGGTCAATTTTCTTTGTTGCGTCAGCATAGGCAATATTTAGCTCATTGATAGAACTAAAAGGATGAATGGCTAATAACTCAAAAATTTCCATAGCAGAATACTCTAAAATAATATATTGCTAAATTATAACATACTGTGATTAATAAAAACACATGAAAGCATCTATTTAAGCAAAGCGATCTGTGCGTTAAGATCATATTGAGCCATTCATGGGTCATTATTATCTTGTATTAAATTAACCCGAATAATGAGTTTATGAATTACAATTCGATAGCAATTTGATCGCTGACAGTTTTAGGGGTTCTATCGCATAAGCTGCAAGAGCAGCTACCAGATGTGTCATTGCATTAATAATAGAACGATGTCTAGTATGCCAGACTTGGTAGCAATGTTTTAAATGACCAATGACCGTTTCAATAATGCCACGTTGATTCAGCAGTTGTTTTTCATGGCTCGAGAGTTCTTGTTTTTCTTTCATATTTTTACGTTTACGGGTAATTAATTTTGGCTCTTCAGCAAAATCTATGGGTCGATGGTGGCTCCTCAAGTCTACCAAGCTGGTGATAGAGCGCTATCTGCAAGCAATCCAGTGTTTTAAAGCCGTATGCCTTTTTGATAGTGAGTTTTGCCTTGTTATTTAGGCCTTCTACAGGGCCTGATGATAGCCCTCCAGGCACACTAAACCAGTTCAAAATAAGCCCCTTATGACTGCGTAACATTTTGGCGACTTTTTGCATTGGTTTGAGATTGGACTCCATCGCCATATCAGCCCAGTCCTCTAAAAATTTGCCAGCCCATGATTTGTATTTCATTGACCAAAATCCCTGAAAATCCTCTTTAAGGCGGAGGACTAAAGATCGTGCTGCAAAGTGTAAAATTTATCAACCTACACCGGAAAGTTTTTAATTTTTTCATCGTAAGCATCTTGAGCATTTGATAGTGATAATTTTGAGTATACTTCAAGTGATGCGCGGGTTTCGTGCCCTGAATAAGGTTGAATTAGCGCGTCATCAACTCCTTGAGTTTTTAACCAAGTGAATAAAAAATGTCTTAATTGGTGCGGCGATATAGTATGGCTCATGCCAGCTAATTTACTATATTTTTCCAGCATTTTACGAATACCACGATCTGAATAAGGTCTTTTCCAGGATGATTCAAATAAGCTACTCACCTTACGCACGGGCTC
>DHHZ01000029.1 GCA_002403515.1 Legionellales bacterium UBA4759
ACATCCGGTCCCATATCAGTCTAATTTGAACCAGGTTTGTATTTTTTGATTAAAGTCAAGATTATTCATTAATTTTTTTGATATGACCGGTCCATTGGCTGTTAAACGCCCAAGATCAACATTGATTAACTCTGTACCAATGACCACATCCTTAGGCTTGATATTTTTATTTAAGTTACCCGCAGCACCAGACATAAGGATGAGATCAGGATGAAATTGTTTTATTAAATCAGTGGTTGCAATTGCTGAATTTATTTTTCCAACCCCTGAATAATTAAAAATAATTTGATGCCCTGCAATTTCACCTATTATAAAATGTATATCATTTACCACCACATCTTTTTTATTTTGAATTTGCGTTAATAAATAATAACTCTCTTTTTTCATAGGAATAAGAATGCCGATATTGGGGAAACAATTTCGACTTTGCGAGTAAACATCACAGACTATTAATAATAAGCTCAATAAAATTTTCATCATGCTGACATTTTTAGGTTTTTTTTACATTGAATTAATTTTAAAAACATTTCAAGAGATTTTATTAATCTCCATTGATTTGCATTCTTCTGTGAGTTTTTGAATGAATCTTGCAGCCAACTCGTTAGATAAAATTTGGATCACAGTGCGATCCAAATTAAGCAAGTCAAACTAATTTTTTTAACTTACAAGATTTGGCACTCACTGAGTACCATATACAGTACTGGAGAATTGTTCAATGGTGCGTGCCATTTATCATATGGTTTAGATTGAACATCCCCAAGCACTTGTCTGGTGCCGTTGCGCGGAATCGAACCGCGGGCCTATTGATTACGAATCAATTGCTCTACCAACTGAGCTACAACGGCAACCTGCAGGTATTCTAAATCTTTAGCTTAATTTTGTCGATACTCACCTGGTTGCTCTTGCATTCAAGCCCACTCGATTGGACAACTCTTCTTTAAAGTATTTTTTCATGAGCTCTGAGAAAGAAATTGTAAATTTTTCAATGTGGCATGAATATCCCTGGGATAGCATAAATAACTCATTGACATAATCGCTATGAAAATCCTTCCATTTCTCTCCAAAACGAATTTTCATTTTGTTGATAAATTCACTATAAAAAGTTTCATCCAAATCCATCACCTTGAAAATTTTTTGTTGAACTGCTTGACGCCCGGCAAGCACTGCCTTCCATAAAAATCGCAATTCAAAAAAATCTTCCATACTTAAACTATCTAAATATTTTTTCCAATATTGTTTGATTTCTTCTTTCCATAAAGACTTAATTTTAGATTCCGTCACCAAATCATGCTCAGTACATTTTTCTAAATGATGCAATATATAATTTTGAAAATGTTCAATACTATCTGGCATGTCTGATTGATGATTATCAAGCTCATTAATAAACAGCTTAAATTTAATTACGCCATGGTTTCTGTGACGATAGATTTTAGCGATATCATGAATAAACTGGGCCTCTTGTTTATTTTTCTTTGCTCTTAACCACATCAATACCATCATTTCTTGATAGTGAGGCTGATGGTAATACTTGTGATTTTTCCAAGAGTCAGTATCTTTCGCCAACCATTGGTTTTCAGAATTCAACATCCGCCATACCGTATGATACGGATGTTTATAATAGGGTTTTAATATTTCAGCATGTAATCTCGATGGGTATTGCTCAAGAACAAGTGCTAAGTCCGACCACTCTAGAGGTAGTGAAACAATCTTGTCGGCATTATCCATAAACACTGCTGGTTTTTGATGATAATACTGAGAAATTTCAGATTTAAACTCATTGTATTTAATTTTAAGTTGCGTTCTCGATGAAGATTCTAGATAGTGACTTCGCAGTTGATTAAAAAAACTTTCATCTTGCATAATCAAATAATAATATTGATTACCCTTCTTGCCCAAATCAATTTTGTAATTTAAAAACATATCTGTGCGGATACCAAATTCAGTCAATATGCCTTGAATAAAAGGAAGCTCCAAAAAGAAATAAAAAACATCCAAAGACAATGATATGTCAATTAAATATAAAATTGATATCAATATATTGATGCTCACTGGTAATAAAAACCAAGCTGATTTTAAATAAAAAGCTATTGCAAGACTCTCTAATATTAATCTGGAAAATAAATAAGAATAAAAACAAAAAAAAGCATATAAAAGTCTAGAGAGTAACAAAAGCATCAAAGATTGTTGTAAAACAAGACAAATCACACCCAATGCAATAAATTCAGCAAGAATATCCTTATATAAAAAACTATGCATCGATTGTGGTAAGAGTTGATGGAGTACTTCGGAAATGACTCGGGTAAAAATAAAATCCATTGCAGTGATGGTTAACGACCAATCTAAAAAGGACTGGTAATTTAGAAATGCATACCCCATTTCAAACCCCATCCACAATTTAAAAAATTGTAAAGAAAAATCGTAGGCTTCCTGTAAAACATCCTGAGCCAAAGAAAGATTATCCAAAAAATTAAAATATGCCATCCTTAGCAAACCTTTTTAAAAAAATATCTTTATTTTAACTAAAAAATTTGTTCAAATGGAAATTATATTCTAGACAATTTACAAAAATTGATTAAAATCACTTTTTGTTCTTAATCCACCTAAATTAAACACGTGAACAATACTAACAATATCAACACTCAACAGCCTGGAGAGTTTAGACGTGCTTTAAAAGCTCGTCATATACAACTAATATCTTTAGGCGGAATTATTGGTTCTGGATATTTTTTAGGTTCTGGCGCAATGATTCACCAAGTAGGCCCTGCCATTTTCTTAGCCTATATTTTAACTGGCCTTATTATTTTAGTAACCATGCAATGTCTTGGTGAACTAGCTGTTTCTATGCCTATCGGTGGTTCATTCATCAATTATACAGCTGACTTTATTTCTCCAACGCTCGCTTGTGGCGTCGGATGGGCCTATTGGATTACATGGACTGTTTATATTCCCGCTGAATGTCTAGCCGGCGGCATCATTATGGAGTTCTTCACACATATCAATGGCTATATCTGGGCCATTCTCTTTGGTTGTTTAATCACCTACATCAATACTTCAAAAGTCGGTACCTTCGGGGAAATAGAATTTTGGCTATCTTTAATCAAAATCCTCTGCTTAATTGTATTTTGTTTCATCGCCATGATGATTTATTTTGATATTATACCCAACGGCACACATCAGACTTTAAATTCTAAATTTTTAACTGGCCAAGGTGGGTTATTCCCAAATGGTGTATTACCATTTTTTTCAGGCATGGTTTTACTGTTGGTGAACTACCAAGGTTCTGAAATTATCGGATTGACCGCTGGCGAATCGATAGATCCAGGAAAAATGATTCCACACGCTATCAAAAGTGTTACTTTTCGAATTCTAATCATTTATATCTTCCCTATTTTATGTTTGGTCATGATTTTTCCTTGGTACCTTGCCAATACCGATAACTCTGTATTTGCTGACGCATTAAAAATGTATCATTTGAACACACTAGCCAGTGCAGTCAGTTTTGTCACCTTGGCTGCCGCAATTTCCTCATCAAATTCAGGAATTTACAGCACCATTCGTTCGCTTAATGCGCTAGCGCGTTTGGGTATGGCCCCAAAACCATTTGCAAAATTAAATAACAACGCTATTCCACACAATGCTGCAATTGCGACCCTGGTATCCATATGGATTCTTCTGGCATTTAGTTATTTCTTTGGTAAATCGAAATTATATATTGCATTGCTCTTGATTTCTGGATTTACTGGCACCTATTCATGGATTGCTTTATGTTGGGCTCAAATTAACTTTCGTAAAGCCATTATCCAAAGAGGCTATACTGTCAATGATTTAAAATACAAAGCGCCAGGTTCTCCTATCAACCCCATTGTAGCTATCGTTGCAATGATTTTAGTTTTAATATTGCTAGCTTGCAGTGATGAACTTGAATATAAAATCGCTTTTTATATTGGGGTGTTGTGTCTTTTGGTACCGACCAGTATTTATTATTATAAAAATGTTTTTAAGAAACCTCGGCAAAAATGGAAATCGAGTTCATTAAAAGATTTTGATAATTTATTTCCCAATAAAAATTAAAAAAGGAATTTAATAAAAAAGCACCGTGAATAAATATATGGCTATTATTTCATTTTTTTGCTAAAATATTTTCCTTTTTAAAATATTTGACTAAAAGTGTTTTCTCATAGTGCAAATGCAAATAAAAGATATCGAAGCCCGAATTCGAGCCCAGTAAGTATTGCTCAAAGTCTTTCTCCTATGCCCTTTGAGGAACAATTTCTGGATACATTTTTTTCATATCTAAATCTACAGATAAAACAAATTATTTTCTCAAAAATTTTAACTATACCCTCACTTTATCATATTCAAGTCACTCAAGTGATGAAACAAAAACGCTGTGTTGAAGTAGATTTTGATATTTCAAAATTATTTGAATATATGCATGAATTAGGAAACGCCTACCAAATTGAAAAAGCCAAAAAAATTGCTAAAGAAATCATATTTTGGGATGCGTCAGAGATTTGGATTGAATATCTTAGTTCACCTGAGTTAAGAGCACATATTCTTTCATTGCTTAAGGCCAATCATCCAATACTCAATGAATTAGAACAACAGCTCTTACATGATAATACTCGATATCCTCTTATTACTTTATTATGTCAGTTGCCCCAAGAAAAAATAATGCATATCGTTAATCTAATTTGTGAATTAAAAAATAATCCTGACCTTCTAGAAACAATAAATGACGCAAAAATTCATTCAATCGAAGAGGAATTTCTCCATAACATTGAACGTATTCGCGAAGAAGTAAGCAGCCTGCCTTGCCAGCTCAAACGAAAGCTAACTGAAATTGGTGCTTTAAGAGATAGACTCCATTTGGATATGCTTGCCATTAATACCTCAGCGCATCATTTAATTTCACATATGATTAGAATATTAAAAAGTGATAATTTATCGAAAATGATAAGTCTGCATAGTGAGATTTTGGCTAATGAACAAAACTTAGAGCAAGCCTTGGAATCCTCAGATGAGGAAATATTCGAACAATTTGTATTTCTAGAAGATAACGAAGAAGATATCTTCCAAATCCATTTATTTTCACCATTAATTCTCGCCAATTTCTCTGGAAAATTTGAAGAATTAATGGCTCTATACCAAATCATCGATCTAAACAAAGACAGGATTGAATACCCTGCCATCGAAATCACTTCTCCTGTTCGCCCTTAGTTCGTTTCGCTTTTCTTTCTCTCATGGTCTCGATGTACACATAAAACACCGGGATCATAAATAAAGTTAAAAATGTTGCAATCATCATACCAAATAATACCGTCGTACCTATTGACTGTCTGCTCATTGCACCAGCACCAGTTGCAATAGCAAGCGGTATTACCCCGAAAATAAAGGCAAATGCAGTCATTAAAATTGGACGCAAACGAAGTAGTGCCGCTTTAATAATTGCATCCACAATTCCTGTACCATGTTTTTCTTGCTCTTCTTTGGCAAACTCAACGATTAAAATCGCATTTTTTGCAGCAAGACCAATCAGAAGGATTAAGCCCACTTGACCAAAAACATCCAATGGTAAATTTCTTATCCAAAGCCCCAACACTGCCCCAAATATCGCAAGAGGTGTGACCATCAAAATCATAAATGGCATGGACCAACTCTCATACAAGGCAGCTAAAAATAAGAACACAAAAATTAAGCAAAGCATGAATACCAGTACCGCAATATTACCGGCTTGAATTTGAGCAGCCATAATTCCAATCCATTCTTTTTCAATGCCCTTGGGTAATACACGATTACACAAGTCATCAATTAATTTAATGGCTTGCCCTGTTGACATGCTTGGGTCAACAGCACCTAACATGGTTGCGGAAGTATACAAATTATAATGTGGAATATTAAAAGCATTTTTTTTGTAACGAATTGTTGTAAACGCAGATACTGGCACCATATTGCCATCTTGATTGCGAACATAAACGCGTTCTAGATCATCTTGTGATAATCTTAAATTCGATTTGGCTTGAATCATCACTCTGAGTACCTGCCCGAAATCGGTAAAATTATTTACAAAGTATGCGCCAAAATAGGATTGCAACGTTTGATTAATATAATTGATATTCACCTTTAAGGCTTTGGCCTTATTTCTATCAATGTCTAAGTAAAGTGCTGGGTTTCTCACCGACATATTTGAGGCAATATGAGCAATACCTTTTTCTTTATAAGCTTCCTTAGATAAAGCAAGCGCTGCCTCATGGAGTTTCTCGACCCCTAGATAATTCTTATCTTCTAAAACAAATTGAAAACCACCGACTGTAGAAAGACCAGGAATCGAGGGCGCATTCATAATATTAATCGAGACATTGGGAATAGAAGAAACCTTTTTTTGTAATTCAGAAGCAATTTTAAATGCACTTAAACCTGATTTTGAACGTTCTTCCCATGGTTTCAAAACAACAAAAATGACACCATTATTGGGTTGATTAATCTGGTCAATAATATTTAAACCCATAATTTCAACTGCATCACTGAAGCCTTCTGTTTCTTTCAATATTTTATAAATTTGAGTGAAAATACTATCCATTGAATACACATTGTAACCATCAGGTTTAGAGACATTTACAATCAAATACCCCTGATCTTCTTCAGGTAAAAATGCCTTAGGAATTAAATTCACCAATAAAACCATCGCTAAAATTAAGCCTGCAAAAACCATCAACATTTTTTGTTTATGCAACAACACCCAATCTAGTTTTAATCGATACCAATTGATAAGCTTTTTAAAATAAGTTTCAAAATAAAAGCGCCATCCATGCTCATGTTCTTTAGCTTCTCGAGCCTTTAATAAAAGCCCACATAAAGCAGGACTTAATGTTAAGGAATTGATGCCCGAAAGACCAACAGAAAATGCAATAGCCAGTGCGAACTGGTTATAAAGCATGCCCGTAATACCAGGAATAAATGCAACTGGGACAAATACTGCTAATAAAATTAAAGTTGTTGCAATAATTGGGCTTTTCACCTCTTCAGTTGCAATTAAAGTGGCCATTTTTATGTCTGTGACCCCTTCTTCAATTTTTCTTTCGACGTTTTCAACCACGACAATGGCATCATCCACAACCAAACCAATTGCCAATACCAATCCCAACAAGCTTAAATTGTTGATAGAAAATCCAAAAAGTTTAAAAAATATAAATGTACCAATTAAAGATACAGGAATAGCAATACATGGAATTAGAGTCGTTCTAAAATTTTGTAAAAAAACATAAACCACTAAAAATACCAATACCATTGCTTCAAATAAAGTTATCAAAACCTCTTTCAGGGATTCTTTCACGAACAAAGTGGTATCATAAACGATGGTATAGTCTAAACCCGGCGGAAATTGTTTCTTTAATTTGGTCATCTCTTTATGAATTTTTTTGGCAATATCTACAGCATTTGAGCCTGGATATTGATAAATACCTACGGTTGCAGTCGGTCCTTCATTAAACTTTGAAGAAGTGTCATAGTTTTGTGCCCCCAACTCTACCTTGGCAACATCTTTAATTTTCACGAGTTTACCATCATCACTTGTCTTGATAATAATATCTTCATATTGTTTGGGATCTTTCAGTAAACCTTGACCTAACAATTGAATTTGAAAAGGATTTGAATTTGGTGTTGGTGCCTGGGCAAGTAAACCAAATGCAGCCTGTTGATTCTGCTCTTTAATCGCATCAATAATATCTTGAGGAATTAGGTTCAAGCTTGCCATTTTATTAGGGTCAAGCCATACCCGAATTGCATATTGTAATAAACCATAGTTCTTAACATCACCCACACCGTAAATTCTTTTGAGTACAGGTACAATATTAATTTCAGCGTAGTTGCTTAAAAACTTACTGTCGTATTGTTTATTTTTAGATACTAAATTGACCACCAAGACCATGTTTTTTGAAACTTTTTGAACGACAATACCTGTTTGATTAACAAATTGTGGTAATTTTGCGGTGGTATTAGATACATTCGCAAACACATCAGAAGATGCCACACTGATATCATAACCGGGCATAAAATTAACCGTAATCATCGAATAACCAAGATTATTACTTGATGAATTCATATAGGTCATGCCATGCACGCCATTGATTGAACGTTCTAATGGTGTAGTGACTGAATCAGATACTGTTTGAGAATCTGCACCAATATATTGGGTATTGACCTGTATCTGAGGCGGTACAATCTCTGGAAACTGCGCAATGGGTAACATTAATAAAGATAACAAACCAACAAACACCATCAGAATGGCAATCACCATTGCAAATATAGGTCTTCTAATAAAAAACTCAATCATTAACTTCTACTCTCAAGAGGTGAAACCTTAGTACCTTCTTCTAATGGAAGATTTTGGTCAACGACTACCCTATCTCCCTTCTCTAAACCGTGTTCGATTTCAACATCATCTTTGTATAGTCGACCTAACTTTAATATACGCCAACGTAAAGTTTGTTCTTTATCAACTACAAGAATCTGACGAATACCCTGAATATCTGTCACCAATGTATAAGGCACTAAAATAAAATGATGAGTCGGATCTAATACTACTTTAACGTTGACATACAAATCAGGGCGTAATAACAAATCCTCATTAATAATTGTTGTTCTTAGCAATATCGTCGAGGTGCTCAAGTTCATCGCATTGTCATAAAAATCTACAACACCTTGCCATTTGGAGTTTTTAAATTTGGGTAAGGTAACTTCTACATGAAATGGTTTATTTTTTTTATATTCTAAAAATGTTTTGATGTCTGCTGCGGAGGGATTAAACTCAACTCGAAGTGGATCGAGTTGAATCAATTTCACAAGCTCAGTTTTGTTGGCACCACTGACCAAATTTCCAACGTCAACATATGCCTTGCCAACTTGACCAGCCATGGGTGCAATCACAGAGCAATAACCTAAATTCAACAATGCTTGCTCATAATTGCCTTTGGCTGTGTCTAATTTTCCAAGAGCCTCTAGGTACTGTGCATATTGTTGATCATACTGAGATTTAGCAATATTTTGATGAACAACCAGTTGTTGATAACGTTTATACTGGATTTCCTGAAATGTTAAATTTGCTTTGGCTTGCTCTAGAGAGCCTTTTGCTGATAGTAGTTGCGCTTCGAATGGTTTTTTATCGATGGTAAAAAGTAATTCATCCTTTTTAACAAAATCACCTTCTTTGAATAAGCGACTTTCTAAAAATCCTTCAACCCTAGCTCGCAATGTGACTTGTCGAACTGGTTTTAAAACGCCTATAAACTCTTTTTGATAAGGGCCAACATATTCTTTTAAGGGAATAACCTTAACTTCTTGATGAGAAGATTTATTATGACCTGGCCAGTGGCAGTTACAAAGAAAAATGCACAAAAAGATTAATTTGATACTATGAAATGACATCATAAAACTTCACAATTCCGTGTTCAGTTTAAGCTTGATTTAATATAACATCAAAAAGGATTTTCTTCATCAATAAAACAATGTTTTAAATCAAATTTTTCTGCAAGATGAACGCCTAAATTTCGAATACCATCTTTTTCTGTGGCATGATGCCCTGCCGCAAAAAAATTGACCTGCGCTTCTTTAGCAAGATGATAGGTTCGCTCTGAAAATTCACCAGTGATAAATACATCAACATTCAAAGCAATTGCTTGCTCAAAATAATCATACGCAGCACCACTACACCAAGCAATATTCTTAATCATGGCTAAATTTGCAAAAACACCCTGCACTTGTTTTCCATAGATTTTTTGTAATTGATTAAATAACTCATCATAATGCATTGGTTTGGGTAATTGACCAGTCCAAAGTAAATCATGTTGTTTTGTTAATTCTATATTTAATCGTTGGGCTATGCTGGCATTATTGCCAAACATTGGGTAATTATCCAGTGGCAGATGATATGCAAATAAATTAATATCGTTTTTAATGAGGGTCGCGATTCTTGCTTTTTTAAAACCTCGTATTGGATAAGGCTCACCTTTCCAAAAATAACCATGGTGTACCAAGAGTGCATCGACATTCAATGATACAGCTTTTTCAACAACCGCAAGTGAGGCAGTAACTGCTGTAGCAATTTTTTGAATTTGAGGTTTACCTTCGATTTGTATACCATTGGGCGCATAATCTGTGTAACTCCCTTGGTCAAGTAAATCGGCAAGATAAGCCTCTAATTCAAGATTATTCATTAATCACACCTTTTAACATCAGCACCTAATGCAGATAGTTTTTCTTCAATACGCTCATAACCTCTATCCACATGATAGACTCTATCGATAATAGTCTCACCATCTGCCGCTAATGCTGCCAATACAAGTCCTGCCGATGCACGTAAATCGGTTGCCATCACTGGTGCACCTGTCATGTTTTCTACACCGGTCACAATCGCAGTGTTCCCATTAACACGAATTTGAGCACCCATTCTTTGCAATTCACTCACATGCATGAATCGATTTTCAAAAATGTTTTCAGAAATTGAAGCTGTGCCGTCTGCAATACAATCTAAGGCCATAAATTGAGCTTGCATATCGGTTGCTAAACCTGGATAAGGTGCTGTAGAAATATCTATAGCGCGGGGTCTTTGGCCGTGCATATCTAAAGTCACCCAGTCTTCACCTAACTGTATAGTCGCACCTGCTTCTTCCAATTTACATAAAATTGACAACAAATGATCAGGACGAACTTTTCTTAAAGTGACTTTTCCGCGGGTAATTGCACCTGCTACCAGATAAGTACCGGCTTCAATTCGGTCAGGTAAGACACTGTAAGTTGTGCCATTAAGACGCTCCACACCCTCGACTTCGATAGTATGCGTTCCTGCACCCTTAATTTTTGCACCCATTTGATTTAACATATTGGCCAAATCAATGACTTCAGGTTCTTTGGCAGCATTTTTAATAATTGTTGTACCAGATGCTAATGTTGCAGCCATTAAAATATTTTCTGTGCCTGTAACAGTAACAGTATCAAATACAATAGTTTTACCTTCTAAACGACCCTTGGGAGCAGTGGCATAAATATACCCATTTTTTACCTCTATATTAGCACCCATAGTTTTTAATGCTTTTAAGTGAAAATCAACTGGACGAGCACCAATTGCACAACCACCAGGCAAGGATACTTCTGCGTAACCATGTCTAGCGAGTAAAGGACCTAATACCAAAATAGAGGCGCGCATGGTTTTAACCAAATCATAAGGCGCAACCAATTCTTTCACAGAATTGCTATCGATAGTGATATTCATGTGTTCATCGACAACAATATTCGCACCCAATTGCCCAAGCAATTCAATCATGGTGGTCACATCTTTCAAATGTGGGACATTGGTAATGGTCACTTGTTCAGAAGCTAGTAAGGATGCAGCCAATATGGGTAAAGCCGCATTTTTAGCACCAGAGATATTGATTTCGCCATTGAGCTGACGCCCGCCATTAATTTTTAACTTGTTCATTGTTTATCCCACTCGATTGGTGTATAGGTTTTGATTTCTACTGCATGCAATGTACCATCTGCAATATAATCCTTCAAAAATTGATACACATATTTTTGACGGGCCAAAGTATTTTTGCCCTCAAAAACATTCGAAGCAACTTTGATTTGAAAATGGTAGCCATCGCCATCTACATCAAGTGCATATATATCGGTAATTTGTCCTAAAATTTCTTTTAACTTTTCAATATTCATCAGTATTTTCCAACAAACCTTCTAACTCATAAAACTGAATCATTTGCCTTATTTGATCTGAAATTTTTAAAATTAAGTTTTTTTTCAAATCAACATGCGTAAAACGTTTCAATTCTACCAACATTGCAACGCCAGCGCTATCAATATATTGAATATTCGTTAAATTTAAGGACAAATGTCTCGTTTTTTGATTAGTAATCCAATGTTTTACCGATTTTAATTCATTCGATACACTATCAAAAGTTAATTTTTTAGAATCAAATTGAAATTCATGTTTCATGATAAATTCTTTTTATGCATCTTTGAAATAATTGAGTTTAAATCTTCATTTCTTAAGGCTTGCCCAAATTGGTTTCTGAAGCTGTTTAAAAGACTCACGCCCTCAACGCTTAAATCATAAACTTTCCAATCACCTTGAGCTGTTTTAACCAAGTGATAAGACACAGGAATTCTTTGACCATTAGGACGAATAATCACCGATTGAATTTGTGAAAACTGTGGCACACTGGAAGCCTTTACCGGTAAAAACTCGACTTTCTCCCCAGTGTAATTTGTCAAAGGTTGCGCATAAGTTCTTAACACCAATCTTGTAAACTCATGGGTAAATTGTGCCTTTTCTTGGGCTGATGCTTTCATCCAAGCTTCTCGACCCAATACTGAACGAGACATGCCAGTAGTATCCACATGAGGAATAAAATATTGAGTGATTGCCGCTTCAATAATTTTAGGATTATTCTTTAACTTGGACTGATTTTTATTTAATACATTTAAAATATTATCGTTAATATTTTGAACCATGGGTAATGGAGAATCTGCTGCAAAAGCATAAGATACCAATAAAAAACAAGTGAGTAAGCCTGTAAATGATTTGAATATTCTTTGAAACATGTACTTCTCCTTTTTTTATTTTTGGGCATTAAATAATAATTGGCCCACTAAATTTTCTAAAATCATTGCATCTTGCGTTTTTGCAATCACATCCCCTGAACGCAAATAGGCATGAGTTGGATCGCTGCCATCAAATCCAGGCACAATACTAATGTAATTAGCGCCTAACAAACCTTCCGTTAAGATTCTTGCACTCACATCATCTAATGGAATATTTTGATTTTTAATTAAACGAAGCGTCACTTGTGCGTTTAAATTTGCTGGATTTAATTGAATTCTAGCAACTTCACCGACTTTAACACCAGAGATAGTCACTGGTGCATGAACCCTTAACCCACCAATGTCATTGAAATTGGCATAAACATCATAAGTTTTTAACTTTTTCATGGTGCTTGCACCACTGACTTGAAATAATAAAAATAATAAAGCAACGATGGCACTTAAAACAAAGAAACCAACAGACACATAAATCCATTCTTGACGTTGTTTGGGCATTACCAATCTCCAATCATAAATGCTGTTAAAATAAAATCAAATCCCAAAACACACAAAGCTCCCAGAACTACAGTCCGAGTGGTCGCATGACTAATTCCATTTGCTGTTGGTGTACAATTTAACCCCTGATACAACGCAATCCATAATAACAAGATTCCGAAGACAATACTCTTAATCATGCCATTTTTTACATCGGTTTGCCAAGATACCGTATTTTGAGTGTTGGACCAAAATGAACCTGCATCCAACATCAAATGTTCTGTTGCAAACCAAAAACCTGCAAGAATTGCCATCGCACAAAATATTAATGTCAGTAAAGGTAAACCAATCATTCCTGACCAAAAACGTGGCAACATGACACGTCTAATTGGGTCAATGCCCATCATCTTCATCGAAGACAATTGATCAGATGCTTTTAATAAACCAATTTCAGCAGTTAAAGCAGAACATGCGCGACCAGAAAATAATAATGCAGCAATCACAGGTCCCATCTCTCTTAAGATGCTTAAAGCAATCATCGGACCCAATTGACTAAGCGCACCAAATTTCTCTAGTGTATGGTAACCTTGGAGCGCTAGAACTAGGCCAATAAATACCGCCGATACCACAATTATCCAAAGTGATTGAACACCCAAAGCATAAAGTTGCTTTAAGGTATCTTTGAAAACACCTCGGTACCATGGAGAACGTGTCAGGGTTTGTAATAAAAAATAGCTGGCCTCCCCCAATGAACCTAAATATTGAGTAAACCAAAAGCCCAAATTACGCATGAATGTTTGCATCGATTAAATCCTCAAAATATGAGTTTGCTGGATAGTGAAATGGCATATCTCCTTCTAATTGCCCGCGCATGAATTGACTGACTTTTTTGTCTTTCGATGCAATTAAAAATTCTGGTGTACCTTGTGCAACAATTTGTCCTGATTCAAACATGTATACATAATCGGCAATTCGACACACCTCTTCAACGTCATGCGAAACAATAATCGAAGTCATTTTTAAGCAAGCATTGATATGCTTGATGAGGCGTAATAAAACTTTCATGCTGATGGGGTCTTGCCCTGTAAAAGGCTCGTCATAGAGCATAAGGCTTGGATCAATGGCCAATGAGCGCGCAAGGGCCACCCTTCTTGCCATACCACCTGATAATTCGTGTGGCATTTTGTAATATGCGCCTCGAAGACCAACCATTTGTAACTTAATTAAAACAATAGTTCTAATCAGCTCTTCAGGTAAACGGCTATGGACTCGAATGGGATAGGCAATATTTTCAAATACGTTCATATCGGTAAATAAAGCATTGCTTTGAAACATAAAGCCCATTTCTTGTCTTATCTTTTGCATTTTATTTTCAGACAATTCCATCAAATCAATGCCTTTATAAAAAACACTACCGGAATCGGCTTCAATTAATCGACTTAAAATTCTTAAAAAAGAGGTTTTACCACAGCCACTTGGGCCTAAAATCGCAATAATCTTCCCAGCAGGAATTGTCAGTGACAAATTTTTAAAAATGGGTTTGTCATCATAAGTTAATGATAGATTTTTTACTTCTATTAAATTTTTAGCCATTCAACATCCTTTTAATGTTTTAACTGCTCTTTATTTAGGCAAAATAAAGTAAAAACTTGCGATAACAAAGAATTAATAGTATTTTAATCTAGCAAATCATGATGACGAAAGAAATATGAATTTTATAAATATTGCATTAAATGTTTTAGAAATTGAAGCGAGCGCCCTTTCAAACCTTCATCAACACATCGATGAAGATTTTCAAAAGGCCTGTGAAATTATTTTGAGTTGCCAAGGCAAACTTATCGTCACAGGCATTGGCAAATCGGGGTTAATTGGCAAAAAAATTGCTGCAACACTTTCAAGCACAGGCACGCCCGCAATTTTCCTGCATCCCACTGAAGCTTCACACGGCGATTTTGGTGTTTTACAAAATAATGATGTCGTACTCGCCCTTTCACACTCTGGATATACAGAAGAGCTCTGTAAGCTCCTACCATCCATACAAAAACAAAATATACCTATCGTCAGTATTACCAGCCAAAAGAATTCACCACTTGCAAAAGCATCACAAGCAATTCTCACCTACGGTTCTCCACAAGAGGCCTGCCCGCTTGGTCTGGCACCTACCACAAGTTCTACACTGACACTTGTTTTAGGCGATGCTTTAGCGGTTGCATTACTCAAGGCCAAAAACTTTAGAGAAGAAGACTTTGCACAAAATCATCCTGGTGGCAGTTTAGGACAAAAATTTATTCCTTCGCTGCAATTGGCACACACACTTGAACATCTTCCAAGAATACAAGCACAAAGTAATTTGCACGATTGCTTGATTGAAGTCAGTAGCAAAAAATTAGGCATGACTTGTGTTACCAATGCACAAGGTAAACTTGTTGGTGTGGTCACTGATGGTGACATCAGAAGATGTCTAATGCGCCAAATTGATATTTATCAAACTCAAACGCAAGAAATCATGAATCCTTCTCCTAAAACTATATCTCAAAATACATTAGCAAAAGATGCCTTAAAAATGATGAAGGATTTGAGTATTACCAGTCTTATCATCATTGATAATCAAAACTCCCCTATTGGTGTTTTACATATCCATGATTTATTAAAAGCAGGCTTTGCCCATTAAGGAGAAAAAAATTGACAAGTACCATTGAAAAAGCAAAACAAATTCGATGTTTGGTTCTCGACCTTGATGGTGTATTAACCGATGCGGGTATTTACATTCATGAAGACAAAACTGAAAGTAGACGCTTTAATATTCAAGACGGTTTTGGCATTAAAATTTTACAATCTTTAGGATTTGAAGTTGCTATTATCACTGGAAGCCGTTCTGATATTGTTGAACATCGCATGACTCAATTGGGCATTAAACATTTTTACACCAGCCATATTCATAAATTAAGCGCTTTTGAAGACTTAAAATCCAAATTAAATATGTTAGACCATGAATTTGCCTACATGGGTGATGATTATCAAGACATGGTACTTTTACAAAAAGTTGGTTTAAGTTTTGCACCAGCCAACGCCATTGAACCTGTTAAGAAAATTGTAGATATTTGTACCAAGGCCTCTGGGGGGCAAGGGGCTGTCAGAGAAGTTTGCGAATTCTTTTTTCAGGCGCATAATAAAACTCAAGACATTATTGAATACTTTAATAATTATCCATGCCATACATTAGAAAAAGTTTATTAATCATTTTTATTATTTTAAACCTCGTGTGGTTGGCGTTTAGCCAACTTCACGTTTTTAATACATTAAAAATTGAAGAACCACATCAACTGAATTTTAATGCCCTATTAAGTCATGTTCATTGGTCTGAATATGATAATCAAGGCATCATTTCTCATCAGTTCTATGCACCACTGGTCAAAAATATCTCAAATCATCTCAATATCATTTACTCGCCCAATTTACAGTTACAAAATGATAAAGAAACCTGGCAGATCAAAGCCAAATTCGCCAAAACTATAGAGGGCCTTGATACAATTGAATTGAAAAAAGATGTCAAAATTAAGCATGTGGATGATAAATCCAAACAGCCTTCTTATTTACTCACAGATACGCTGACATACCATCCTAAAACGCAAGAGGCTCATACCAAAGCCCCTGTCATCTTTAATCAAGGTGATAATATCATTCACTCCCAAGGTATGGATGCAAATTTCTCAAACTCAACACACATCAAACTGGGGCAAGTCAATGGCGTTTACCATCCTGAAAACAGTAATACCACTGGATAAGTTTCTTGTGTTAAAATCAAAAAAGTTAAAACAATTGTTGGTTGGTTTATGCGCAATTTAACCTGGTTCATTTTTTTATTGTTTACTACTTACGTATGGTCATTGCCAGAAGATAAACAACAACCCATACATTTCACAGCAGGTGAAATTGAATGGGACCATATACAATCACATGGTATTTTCAAAAATCAAGTGAGCTTTGAACAAGGAAGCACCAAGTTGGATGCCACATCTGGGTATTCAGTAGGGGATGCAACACATCAATTTAAAAAAATTGTGATGAAAGGCGATGTGAATAAACAGGCGCATTTTATAACAATCCCAAAAGATAAAGAACCGGAGGTCAATGCCTTTGCAGACACCATGATTTACCTGCCTATTGAAAAACTGATTATCCTAAAAGGACATGTTCATGTTACCCAAGGGCGTTATCAATTTTCCGCCCCTTATGTCAAATACAATACTGAACTAAAGAAATTGTTAACCAAAAATAATAACCAACAACAAACAACCATTATCATTAACCCAGAGTAATATCATGCAAAATATATTAATTGCTGAACATCTTCAAAAAACATTTAAAAAAAGAACCGTTGTTGAAGATGTCAATATTCAACTCCAAAGTGGTGAATGTGTTGGTTTACTTGGACCCAATGGGGCTGGAAAAACAACCAGTTTCTACATGATTGTTGGTCTACAAGCCTGTGATAAAGGGAAAATTTCAATTAATAACATGGATATTACTAAAAAGGCTATCCATGAGCGTTCCAGATTGGGCATTGGCTATCTTCCGCAAGAGGCCTCAGTATTTCGAAAAATGACGGTTGAAGAAAATATCATGGCCATCCTGGAGCTTCAAAAAGAACTGACTATCGCTGATAAAAAAAATAAGCTCGAAGCACTGTTGTCTGATTTTAGTTTGCATCATATTCGCAAAAACTTAGGCATGAGTCTGTCTGGTGGAGAACGACGCCGTGTGGAAATAGCCAGAGCTTTGGCATCATCTCCCAAATTTATGTTATTGGATGAACCCTTTGCAGGCGTTGATCCGATTTCTGTTGGTGATATCAAAAACATCATTAGAAAGCTTTGTGAAAAAAAAATTGGTGTATTAATTACGGACCACAACGTCCGTGAGACGCTAGATATTTGCCATCGTGCCTATATTGTCAACAAAGGCAACATTTTATGTCATGGAAAACCCAAAGAAATTCTTGAAAATGAAGATGTAAGAGCGGTATATTTAGGGCAAGAATTTGCAATTTAATAATAAAAAAGGATTATCATGCCAATCAGTGTTTTTGATTTATTTTCCATAGGAATTGGTCCATCCAGCTCACATACCGTTGGCCCAATGATAGCAGCTCATAAGTTTGTTCAAGATCTCACTGAACAAGGTCTACTTGATAAAACCCAAAGAATCCAAGTATCCCTTTATGGCTCTTTGGCTTTAACTGGTAAAGGTCACGCCACCGATTTGGCAATTCTCAATGGTCTTTCAGGTTTTTTACCCGATAACGTGGTTCCTGAGAACATGAAACCATTGGCACAACAAATTGAAAAAGAACACAAGATATGTCTCAATCAAATAAAACAACTACCTTTCAATGTAAAAGAAGACTTGTTATTTTTACAAAAAGAAATGCTACCCAAACACAGCAATGGAATGGCATTCAAAGCATTTGATGCGCAGCAAAAAGTTTTACTTGAAGAAATTATTTATTCTATAGGCGGTGGTTTTATTGTCACAGATGAAGAATTTTCTGATCCCAAAATTGACAAAGCCACACCACCTCATCATTTTAAAAATGCCAAAGAGTTGTTAGAAATTTGTAAAAAACATAACAAAACTATCGCACAAATTATGATGGAAAATGAGCTCACTTGGGCATCTGAATCCAAGATTCGTCAGGGCATTATGGGGATTGCAAAAGTTATGCTCAATTGTATTGAAAAAGGATGTCATCATGAAGGCATATTGCCTGGTGGGTTAAATGTTAAAAGACGAGCCCCTGATTTGTATAAAAAAATTGTTGCAAACCAGGGCATTAAAAGTCGTTACGAAGAATCAGATGTTTTAAATCGTCTCAATCTCTATGCGATGGCCGTTAATGAAGAAAATGCTGCTGGCGGCAGAATTGTAACTGCACCCACCAATGGCGCTGCAGGTATTATTCCCGCTGTTTTACAATATATGGATGATGCTCATGGTAAAAATTCAGAAGATGACATCATTAACTATTTTCTAACCGCTACCGCCATTGGTATTTTATACAAAAAAAATGCCTCAATTTCAGGCGCTGAAGTGGGTTGCCAAGGTGAAGTTGGTGTTGCCTCTTCAATGGCTGCGGCTGGAATTACAGCAGTCCTAGGTGGCAATATTGAACAAATTGAAAACGCCGCAGAAATTGCCATGGAACATCATTTGGGAATGACTTGTGATCCTGTCATGGGCTTGGTACAAATTCCTTGTATCGAAAGAAATGCTATGGGGGCTGTAAAGGCGGTCAATGCAAGCCGAATGGCCTTAATTGGCGATGGACAACACCATATTTCCTTAGACAAAGTTATTGCAACGATGAAACAAACGGGTATGGATATGCAAAGTATCTATAAAGAAACCTCTTTAGGCGGTCTTGCAGCAGCAGTAAACCACATTGAATGTTAAATACAAGCCCTAAATCAAGTTTAGGGCTAAATCATTTCTCAATAATCTAAATAAAACACGCATGTTGATGCCTGGTTAAAACAACAACATGCTTGCTGCTTTTTCAGTGTTTTATAACTAAAGTCGAATCGCAATATTTTTGAGTTCAGTATATTTATAATACGCTTCAATTGATCTGTCTTTACCAATCCCGGATTGCTTAAAGCCACCAAAGGGAAAATTTAAATTATAACTTACATTATAACAATTTCCCCATACTGTACCGGCATGAAGTTTCTTAGAAATTTCATAGACATTTTTAAAAGAATCACTCCAAACTCCAGCCATCAATCCGTAAGTGGTAGAATTTGCGATTTCAACGGCCTCATCGATATCATCAAAAGTAATAATCGATAAAACGGGCCCAAAGATTTCCTTTTGAGTATGGTAAAGGTCATGACGAGGGCAGTCAAAGATGGTTGGTTCGATATAAAAGCCCCCCGTGTCGAGATGTTTTTGTTGCCCACCGAGAATTAAATGACTTTCTTGCTTAGCTTTTTCGATATCATACAAAATACTATTAAGTTGTTTATTATCAATCACTGGCCCCATTTTAGCATTAGGGTCAAAGGGATGTTTGGGTTGATAAGTTTCTGAAATAGGACAGATTAAATCAATGAATTGTTGTTTTAAAGAGCGATGAATCACTACTCTAGAACCAGCATGACAGACCTGTCCTGCAGTCCAAAATATATTGTAAGCAACACTTTCTGCTATTTTTTCTAAATTTTTACAATCCTTAAGAATAACTTGTGCGGATTTTCCCCCAAGCTCAAGGGAAACTCTTTTTAAGTTGGTTTCTGCTGAGTCTTTAAGAGTTTGCTTACCAGTTTTGGTCGAGCCGGTAAAAGCAACGCAGTCAATTTCTGTTAGTGTGTCAAAGTTTCT
>DHHZ01000023.1 GCA_002403515.1 Legionellales bacterium UBA4759
GACAAACTGGTGTAGTTTTTTAACCGGCCATCTATACGAATTCTTAAGCGAATATCTTGAAAATAGGGTTCAAAATGAAGGTCGGATATTTTGAGTCGAATACAATCTTCAAGTAAAACATCCATAAAATGTAATACATCTCTTGCTTCAAGCAGCGAGGGTTGGTTCTGCATTTTTTCTCCTTGTGAATGCCACTCTATTATTATCAATTCATAGGTGCTTGTAAACTACTTGTCTTAGGAGAAAAAACAAAAATAAAAAATTTTAATTTGGGGTTAATTTTGCACGAAATATTCGATGATGCTCTTGATTGTGTTGATAATAAGCTTTGCATTTTAAGAAGGCTTGAAACAATCCAGAGGGTAAAACTCTGCTATTAGAATGAGGCTCTGGATCTGAAAATTGATTGATTACAAAACGAATATGTCCAAAATTTTGACAGGCGATTAGGCTTTTAATATGAGATTGAGCCAATTGAATTTTTCTTAAAGTCAGTTCGTGATTTCTAAATAGATAGCTCATCCATGACAATTGGAGTCTGGGAGCGATTTCGTATGGGTTTTTTTGATAATTCTTAAATACTTCATTTTCATAACATCTGGATTTGATGTAATCCATTAATGCAGTAATACAGCGATTTTTAAGTTTATCCATGGAGTGATAAATAATTTCATCGATTTCTTTTTTTATCAGAAAAATATTGATTTGCGAGCATAAATCATAATGATAGGCAAGATATCTGGCTGTATCTGGGTACTCATGCAGGAAAGCAATATCATCAAACTCTGACAAGCATTGTTGTAAAAATATCAAAGATTTAATGGTGGCAAGGGTTTGCGGAAAATTGGAGGTAAAATGATATCGTTGAAAAAAACTGTGATTGTATTCATCTTTTAATAAAGCCCATTGCTCTAAACTTGTTTGACTGGGGGTGTGCCTTAGAGTTGGGTAAAATCGAAATGCAAACCCGACATCAATACAAACCACCTTGCCATCATAAGTGCATATAAAATTATTTCGCACAGGTGCGTCAATAACAACCCTATCGGTTTTTTGAAAAATCTCCACTAACTTTTTAGAGATTTCTTTATCATTGGCTTCGCGTCCATAGATATAAGGTAATATCCAACCTTTGTGGGAATTGTGGGAAAAAAGTTGTGTTTGTTCTTGGTACTCTGGATGAATTTCTTGGAAAATTCGAAGAGAACGCTCAGCATCTTCTGTAACGGGATACTTTATTTTGGGAACTTTTAAAACAAAATTTTTACATTGACTGCGATATGCATAATTAAATGAACCTTCGGCCAGATAATGCCATCCTAAACTAAAAAGCTCAGGGTATTGATTATTAAAGTAATGTCTGTCAGATAAATTATGCATGTAATTGATTATTGGATAAAAAATTCTTGTTAAGAGTCTACAACATATTATTTATAATCACAAAATTTTGATGACCACCATGCTTAAAGGTGCATGATGGTCGGCAAGTTTTATTAAAATTTTACCATGTAAGCATCTAAAGGTTGGGTTGCAATTTTTTTAATGGTTTCTTTGGAGAGTCCTGTTGTACCTGTCATAGTTCCAACACTAAAATGCTCTACGCCATTTTTTAAAGTAATTTCTTGAATGTCATGAGCTCTGTTAAATATTTCATATACTTCCAAATCTTCATTTCCAATGTTTAAAACACCATGAAAATTACCATGGGGAATAGTGATCAAATCACCGCGTTTGACTTTGCTGTGAAATACTTTGCCATCATCGTCCATCATGGTAAAGAAACCATCGCCTTTTAATACAAAAAATAATACATCGCCGGATGTATACCAATGAGGAATGCGAAGCACATCGGGTTTAATAATGGTTCTTTGCATCGCCATTTTACCAAGGTTTGGATTGACTGTTGCATCAATTCTTGTGATAGAACCTAAATTGGATTGATAAAGCGGTGCTACTGAAGAAAAGTTATTGGCCAGTGGACTTGAAATATCCGATTGTTCTGGACCCGCTGATGGGTCAAATTCACTCAAGCGATTGATGGTTGTTTTTTTAATATTTTCAATATCATGGACGCTAAGACCCACTGAGCGCGCCAAGATTTCATCAGGTAACGATGCCCAGGCCGTTACGAAATCGCGATCTGCGGCAATAGGGGAGTCATAGGCAACTAAAAATTTCATCTTCTCTGTGCCTACATTTTCTAGAGAATGTAATTTGGCTTTGGGAATAATCCAAGTTCCATTTTTTTCAACCGTAAAGACTTTGACTTTTCCAACCCCATCCCAGATTGTCACTCGCATTTTACCTTCCAAAACGGTTCCGATTTCTTTGGCGTTGGAGTGCCAATGTGGTACACGCATGCCATTAGTGACAAGTTCATAATAAAACAAGAGTCCTTTGGTTTTATCAAATAACTGATTTGGAGTTTCTGAAATTCGCAATCCAGCATTATTTTTATCCAATACACCTTGGTCAAATAAGTTCATGCGGTATGGAAAATTTTCAGTGAGGTTTTGAGATTCTTTTTCTAGAAATTTTTGAATGTTGGGATTAGTGCTTAATTGAGTCGTATCATTGGATGTTGGTGCAACTAATTCTGCCGCAAATGCGCCAAATACCAAAAAAATATTGGCTAACAAATAATTGACTTTTTTCATCATATCACTCCCTAATGATTCCAACAAAAATCGTTCTGATTGCTATTTTTGCGCCATGCTTTAAAACAAGGTGATTCATACTCTAAGGTCAATGGGGGGTGTAACTCTGTGCGTTTGCCTAAAATTAAATAGTTTTGATTCATCCACCAGTCATTTTTTCCTAAGTATCAAAAGTGACTTTAAAGGCATTTTCATGTGTTGCATCAGCTATAATGGGCAGATAATGTGCTTCAACGGGGTCTAAGGTATACAATGCGCTACTGCCTTGGAAATGCATAGGGCCACCCACATAATTGGCAACCAAGGTATAAGCTTGGGAATACTTGGCAACGTTGTACCAAAAGTTCATGGTGTTTTTGGGATAAGGTTCACGCAATAAACCCGGATCTATCTCAATGGATGTGCCGTATTGTTGATACCAAGCACTTGGGATAATGATGATATCAGCGCGTTTCATAGCTAAAACGTTGGTGATATCTGGGATGCGTACCTCATCACCTATCATAAATCCAATACGCCCCAAAGGAGTTTCAAAAACCGATAATTTTTCGCCAGCCGAAGCCCAGGACAACTCACTTTCATTCAAATGAGATTTGCGATAAACGCCTACAATTTCCCCGGCGTTGTTGATTAAAATAGCGGCACTGTAAAACTGTTGGCCTTCTTTTAAAGGCATAGAGAATGCGAGGTAGCTATGATAATTTTTGGCGATCTTTGCCAATTGTTTGACGCTATTGCCTTGCAAATCTTCAGCCATATCAATAAAGTCTTTGGCACCAGTACTGCCAATTAAACTATGTTCAGGCAGTACAATTAAATTCGTGTTAGGATTTGCATTTTGCTGAATCAATTCTGCTATTTTTCTAAGATTTTCTGTTTTATTGCCTGTGACAGGTGTGTATTGTAACAATAAAGCCTCTATATGCTTAGATTTTTTTTGTGCACAGGGCGGATAAGTTCTGGCCAAGTTCATGATTTGATACAAAGCAGGTCTTCTTCTCGTTTCTAAAATTGTTTTGGCTTCATTTTGATAAAGCTCAGTAGAAATATCTGCCATTATCGTTTGGGCTGGTATGGGATTTTTAATATTAGAGACTTTAGCCTGAGCTAGACGATGGCCATTGGGGGCCCAAATTGAAGCCCCACCGACATAATAAACTGTTTGATTTGTTGTGGGGTTGGTTTCTGTGCCTGTTTGGCTTGAGGCTACAATATAGGTACCAAGCCAGCCTGATAGGCTTGCAATATTGGCTATCGTGGAATGATTGTATGAAACGCCTGGTTCATTAGCCAGTAATTGACCTGGTGCTGAAATGAAAGCAATAATGTTAGCACCACGCAGTGCGGGTAATAATAAATATTCTAGATAAGAGTCATCATAACAAATCACCATGGCAATTTTGCCGATAGCAGTTTCGAATACCGGGGTTCCTAAATTTCCTCTTGTTGCCCATTTCGTATCGACCCTATTCAAACTATTTTTTCGATATTTTCCAATATAACCCTCTGGCCCGATTAAGGCTGCTGCATTATAGGCTAAATTGCTATGGGTATCTTTTTCTGCAATGCCAACTACAATATAAACTTGGTATTGTTTGCTAATGGTCTCTAATAGACCTGTGGTTTTCCCTGGAATAGTATCTAGAAATGGTTCTATTTGTGCTCGGTTTTTATAAATAAGGCCGGTGGTTGCCATTTCGGGTAACACAATTAGTTTTGCGCCTTGTTTGGCGGCATCTTCGACTTTTGCTTGCAATGCGGGGAGGTTAATTTCAAATGCGTGCGCTTGTGGATTAAATTCGACAGATGCTGCTTTGAATGTTGTCGCATGCACCTTAAACAAATTCAGTAAACAAGCTATTAATAACCAATATTTAGGCATTGACGAATCCTTTATTATAAAATTCCTGAAGCTTTAGATGGAGTTGTTATACATGTGAACGAAAATGATTAATTTATTTATAGCTTATAAAACTTGTAAAGTACAAGTGATGCGAAATTTAAACAATGAGATGAACTTTAAAAAGGTGGGTATTTGTGTTACAAATAAAATACATGTTCTTTGATCGTATGGTTTGCTAATGGATTATAGCAGTCAGTATTTGAAATATAATCAATGGTTATTAACGCCTTATGGTCAACGTGTCGTTGAAGAAATTACTGATGTGTTTCAACAGATTGATTTTTCTGATTGGAAAGGCCGTTTTTTACAATTAGGTGCCTGTGGGCAAAATCCCTGGTTAGAACATCTCGATTTTGCTTCCAAATGGTTATTCTTACCCCATGAACAAGCACAAGTTGATGTGATTAGTCATCCGCTTGAAATCCCATTACCCAATCAAATCATTGATGTGTTGTTTGCGCCTTTTATCTTTGATTTAGGGATTTCACCCGAGCGGTTTCTTTTTGAGGCCGATAGGGTGCTGTCATCTATGGGTTTGGTTATTTTTGTTGGTCTAAACCCAACAAGCCTATGGCGCATGTCACGTTTTGTTTCCTTCTCTAAAAAACAATGGTATCAATCTAAGCAGGGTGCTTCTGCTTGGAAGATAAAAAAAATATTTGAGCATATCGACTATCAAACCTTAAAAATGGATTTTTTTTATTACATGCCCCCTATTCAAAATACCAAGTTAATTCCTTATTTTAACTGGGTGAATAAATTATCAAAATTAATCGCTTTTTATCCACCGTCTTTTTATATTTTAATTTTACAAAAGAGGGATAAATCTTTTACAGGCTTGCTAACAGTTGAGAAAAGCACCTGGTGTTAGTATAATAGCCACATACTTAATTTGAGCTAATTAATTTAGACAATTAGCGAGTAATCAAACAATGATATTTCGAATTAGCTTTTCATACCTTGATTCTGTTTATGAGGTTTACGCAAAACATGTGACAGAAAGTGATATGTTTGGTTTTATTTTGATAGAAGATTTTGTTTTTGGTGAGCAGACTTCTTTAGTGGTTGACCCCTCAGAAGAAAAACTCAAATTGGAATTTGCTGGTGTGAATAGAATTTATATCCCATCACATGCCATTCACCGAATCGATGAAGTAGAAAAACAGGGAGTATCAAAAATTAGGGATGGAAAACACGCTAACAAAGTTGCTTTGTTTCCCGTATCAGGACCAAGCACAAAGGACACCCCGTCATGATAAAAGAAATTGATAATTTGTATGCCAAGTCTTCTTTACTTTATTCTTCGCAAGATATCCAAGAAAGTTTGGATAAAATGGCATTGAATATTGAAGAAAAGATTGGCGATAAAAATCCTGTAGTGATTTGTGTCATGACAGGTGGTTTGGTTGCAACTGGACATTTATTAACACGCTTGAACTTTCATCTACAAATGGATTATGTGCATGCCACTCGCTACCAGGGTGAAATGGAAGGAGGTCAATTGGAATGGATAGCCAAACCAAGAACATCTTTAAAAGGCAGAACTGTACTTATCGTCGATGATATTTTAGATGCAGGTATTACTTTAGCTGAAATTAAAAAAGCTTTCTTAGCCGATGGCGCATCAGAAGTTTATACTGCCGTATTGATTGATAAAATTCGTCAACGCCCTGAAGAAGGCCTCCAACAAGCTGATTTTGTTGGTTTGACCATCACCGACCATTTTATTTTCGGCTTTGGTTTAGACTATAAAGGTTACTTAAGAAATACTTCGGGTATATTTCAAGTCAACCAATAATTTTAACCGTATCTGATGGAATTTTTCTTTTGAAACATTCCTAATTCAGTCGATATTTCATGATACAGCTCATCAATCCAACGTGGTTGTGCAATGCGCTTGGTGAGCGGTTTTTGTGTTCTTAAATCATTGGGTGCAATAATGACTTTGGTGTGGGCAAGCCCAACGCGTCTAACCAAGGTAAAAATCTGATCTATGGCATGATCGCCAATTGCCAAACACCCAACTGATAAATCTTTACCATGTAAAAATATATCTCCGCCAAGTCTAGTGCGTCCATCTCTCATGGCATGCATTCTATCGAATTGATTGGGGTAATTGATTTGCATGGACAAATGCATTTGACTATAGGGGTTAAACATGGTTAAACGATAAACGCCTTCAGGAATTTGTCGGTCATGTTCACGCAATTTAGGGCCTAAATTACCGCTGGATGCGGTGAGTGGATAAGTATGAATAAAATGCCAGGCATTTTGCTCATCTTTAGCCCATAATTCTAATTTTTTTTCTTTTTTAAAAGCGAGCATGGCAACATCTTTAGGTGGATAACTGACATGTGCTTGATAGAAGTATTTTTTTAATTCAGGTTCTGTTCGAATACCATAACGCATAACAGCATGATCGATGGCTTGCTCCCAATTGCGCTTAGGCGCCATGGCTTGTAATTCAACTGGAAGTAATAAGCCTAGGAAACTTAAGGCTGCACTCAAATGTTTGTATATACGTCTTTGCATTTTTGTGTTCATTTTAGTCACCATTTAAACGATCATGGTTTAATTTGAAAAGTGATAAATATACATTTTTATTAAAAAATAATCAAACTTATTTTAAAAACATCTAACTCTTTATTCCATAAAACCGTAAAATCAAAGGGTTGTCAATGAAATTCCTGTATTTTTGTCACGTCTTTTAATTTAATTTTTATACTGCTAAAATTATTTTTATACCTTTTGCGTCATTCTAGGGATGGACCATGCAATACAAACATTGTTGTTGGTTGTTGACGTTACCACTTTTAACCTTTGCAGCATCAGATTCACTCTATGGCAAGCGTTATTGTGAAATCGTTTCAAGCGCAAATTATGCCGATTTTAATGTTTACAACACAAATGGTTTAAATGATTGTCCTAAAGGCTGGTGGGGGCGATTAAAAGATACGGTCCTTCAAAAAAAATATAATTACAAATTTGTTCATCTCAATGGTCCAAGATTATGGCTTATTGATAGCATCTCATCGCAAGATGGAAGTGCAACTGATATTAAAAATATTGAAGGTCAAAAATTAAAAAAAGTCGCATCCTTTCATCCTGATTTATCAAGCATTATGAAAAGAAATGGGCCCTATACAGATTATTTAATTCAAAGGAAAAACAGTTATCAAATCAATAAAGGCCGCACAGTTTACGAGATTGTAAGCGCACAAGGTAAAATTTATGTGCTGCATTCCATTTCTTTAAAACGAAAATATCAATCGCCCGAAAACCTAAACAACTTAATGCATTCTTTAAAATTACCCAAAGGTTGGTATGTGAAACAAGGGGTTATCAATGAAGATAAATCATTAAAGCCGACTGCTCAAAAGATTCATGTGATTCAAGATGAGTATGAAAATACCTATCAATTGACATCCAGTGATTTTTTGAAATAGTGCTTAGGCATTATTACTAAAAAAACCTATCTTAAAAATTGCAGTAAAGGTTCTAATAAACATAAGAAAATCCAAAATTGATGGTATTTGGTTTTCGCTTCGTGTTTTCTGATGACTATCCAACATGCTTGCGCCATCGTTAGCCCCAAAAATAAAGTTAGATTCGTGTTGATGTCTAGGTTAATGGAGATTAAATAGGTCGCCAAAGTCCAAAACATTGCAAAAAAGATATAAAAAAACTGATACAGATGCATTTTATGGCGACTGATGGTCCTTAAGAGAAGATATTGAATGGCGATTGTTATGGCAAAGACAAACGCTTGTGGAAGCACTAGAACATAAAAACTAAAAAGCACTCCACCTATGAATAGCAGGGCATAAATGTATGAATAAAGTCTTTCATTGAGGCAAAATAGCATGAAAACTATTAAAATCCCGATGCCGGCAATGCCATCAAAGGCATATAAGAAACGATGATGGGTAAAGGGATGAATGCTTGGAATTTGTAACCATGCTGTTGATGTATATTCAATCGGAAATAAATAACTCAACAAAGTTAGACTCAAAAATAACAATAAAATAATACATTCAGTCACAGTGATATGATACTGCTGTACATGATGATTGGGAGTAATAGAGTGCAATATGGGAAGTGTTTTAAGTGTGCGATGCCAAAAATCATTAATTTTTTTTTCGAACATTGGAAAAATATGGCGTTTGATCTGATATGCCAATTTGACTACCACAAAAGGTAAAATAACAAAAAAAACTATCGATAAACCAATTTGGGTGATATTTTTTTGAATATTTTCGTGGCCACGACCAATTAAAACACCAGGAAAGAAAAATAAAATTGCCCAACCAACAGCAGAAATTGAATTGGCAATAATAAAATGATGCACTCTCATATTCAGCATGCCTGCAATTGCAGGGACAATGGCGCGAATAGGACCAATAAATCGGGCAAAAAAGACACTTTTGGCCCCATGTTTTTTGAAATAATATTCTCCATACTCCAGTGTTTTGGGATATTTTTTAAAAAACGATAAATCGCGTAGACTCTCCTTATAGTATTGGCCAATGAAAAAACTGGCAAAATCACCACAAATTGCACCAATGATTGCGCAAACCAAAGTAGGGTAAATGGGTAAAATTCCAGCCCCAGATAATGTGCCTATGGCGGTAATCGCCAAAGAACCAGGAATAATACCGCCAACAAAAAGTAAAGATTCCGCAAAAGCCATAAGAAAGCTTAAGAAAAGGCCATAGCTGGGATGTAAACTTAACCAATGAGTGAACGTTTCTATATGGAACATGAGAAATCCTGAAATAAGGTATTTCCATCCACAAATTTCATTAAGCTTCTAGTGAATTGTAATTTTACATTTTCCATATCTATATCTTTTTTATAATCCTTTATTTGCGTCATTTTCATTTTTTCATAGCCACAAGGATTGATATCTAAAAAAGGAGAAAGATCCATATCCACATTCAATGATAGGCCATGGTAGCTACAATGGTTTTTTAAACGCAAACCCAAAGAGGCAATTTTTTTGTTGTCGACGTACACACCAGGTGCACCACAGATCTTATGGGCATTGATTTGGTAGTGCTCTAGGATATCCATGGTTAAACTTTCAATGCCAGCCACCAATTGTTTAATACCAATTTGATTATGCTGACAATTGAGTAAAAAGTAAGCCACCAATTGCCCTGGGCCATGATAGGTAATTTGACCACCTCTGTCTGATTGAACAATAGGAATATGGCCACGATGTAAAATGTGTTCTTGTTTGCCAGCTTGTCCTTGCGTAAACACGGGATGATGTTCGAGTAGCCATATTTCATCACATGTTTTTTCATCGCGATTGATGGTAAAGTTTTTCATTTCTTCAAAAACATCAAGGTAGTCTCGAACGCCCAAATCACGAATGATAAACATTAAAGCACCATTTTAACATCTGAATGTTGGCTGATGATTTTGTAAATCGCATCAATCTCTTCTTTGGTATTTACAAAGATTTTGAACGTGATGGATAGGTATTTTCTACTTGAGCTATGAGAAAAACTGATGTCGTCATCGCTGAGTTTTGGAAAAGATTTTTTAACAATATCAATGATGTTGTTTTTAATATTTTCATTATCAATAATAAAAACTTTCATTGCAACTGTAGCAGGATAAAGTGTCGGTTCAGTCATTTTTACCTCAAAGAGCGGCATTAAGCCGCTCAATTAAAAATTAACTACGGTGTTTATTGATAAAATTAAATATCGCCAATTTGATGCTATCTTTTAATCGACCAAAAATTCCTGCTTGCTCAATATCCTGAAGTGCAAAAATAGGTTGTGTTTGTAAAGCTTTTTGGTCGAGTTCAACCACAAATTCACCCACTTTGTCACCTTTGTGAATTGGGGCAACTAAATTTTGAGGAACTTTGGTCACCAATTTGATTTTTTTGTATTGGCCAGTTGGGATGGTGATGTATTGATCTTTTATCATCCCGATATCGAGCGTATTTTGTTTACCTTTAAAAATTTTCACCGTACTGATTTTTTGGCCAGCATTGTATAGCTTATGGGTTTCATAAAAACGGAAGCCATAGTTGATCAAGCGTTGGCTGTCTTCTGCACGAGCAGAATCACTTGGTGCATGCATCACTACAGCAAGTAAACGCATATTGTCTTTGAGAGCAGAAGATACTAAACAAAATCCAGCCTCGTTGGTATGGCCTGTTTTGATACCATCAACAAATTCGTCTCTCCATAACAAACGGTTACGATTGGGTTGTCGGATACCATTAAAAGTAAACCATTTTTGTTTGTACCAGTGGTAATATTGTGGAAAATCTTTGATTAATGCAGAACCCAAAATGGCTAAATCACGCGCGGTGGTGTAATTGTTGGGGTCAGGTAAACCAGTACTTTCAGAGAAATGACTGTCTTTCATACCAAGGCGTGCAGCTTGTTCGTTCATCATGTCAGAGAAGCTTGATTCACTGCTACCTACATGTTCGGCCAATGCCACGCAAGCATCATTACCCGATTGTACAATAATCCCTTTGAGAAGGTCTTCAACAGGCACCAAATCACCAACTTTGATAAACATTCTAGAACCGCCGGTTCTCCAAGCACCTTCACTCACACGTACTTGATCATCGAGGTGGATTTGATTTTTAGCCAAAGCATTAGAGACTACATATAAAGTCATCATTTTGGTAAGACTTGCGGGTGGCATGCGATTGGTACTATTTTTCTCGGCAATAATTTTGCCGCTATCCACATCAATTAATATATATGCATCTGCAGAAATTGCAGGTGGATTGGGAATAACAATAGGCGCCGCTGTAACACTAACTTGCGGGGTTGTTGGTATAGCGTTGATTGAGTTGATGGAATTGAGATCATCTGCAAAAACCAATGAGCTAGAAATTGCTGCGCTCAATAAAGTTTTGCTTAGGAATTTTTTATAATTATTCACTTTTGCCACCTGTAACTTAAAATTATTGATTATCTAATGATTTTTTATATGTTACAAGCTCTTGTTCTTTGTGTACAATACTATGATATTTAATTTTGGATTTTTTTATGTTGAAGGTCGTTCAAACAGGGATTGTGTGCGGGTTTTTAATCTTTTTAAATGCCTGCCAAACGGTGAATACCCGCCAAAATCCTAATTCTAAAGAATTACAACCTGGTCGTTATGCCATATTGCATGATTTTGCACCCACAGGTCCCATTCCTACTTTTTTTAAGGCAGTTGTGCCCAAAGACGAGCCATTGAGTAAATATGGTAATCCACCAAGTTATCGAGTGGGGGGCAAAACTTATGTTGTGCAACGTTCAGCTCGCGGTTATAAAGCTCGTGGAAATGCATCTTGGTATGCGAGTAAATTCCATCAGCAAAGAACCTCTAGCGGTGAGCCCTATGACATGTATGCATTAACTGCCGCGCATCGTACTTTACCAATCCCATGTTATCTACGAGTCACCAATCTTCAAAATGGACGCTCTGTCATTGTGCGCGTAAACGATAGAGGCCCTTTTCATAGTGACCGTTTGATTGATTTATCTTACGGGGCTGCTGTGAAACTTGGAATTTTTCCAAAAGGTACCGCGCCAGTTGAAATTGAAGCGATTAATCCGGCTTGGCGAAGTGCACCAACTCGAGTTACGCCGACAGTTGGACATTTTTACTTGCAAGCAGGGGCATTCCAATCGCAAGGTTCTGCAAATCAATTCCGTCAGCGATTAAGTCAGTGGACAAGAACTCAAGTATTAGTTAACCGAGTTGGTCGACATTTTGCAGTACAAATTGGGCCATTTGCATCGGCTGCAGAAAGTGAGCAAATGAAAAAAATTCTTGCTAGACATGGGGTGCATGGTGCTTTTAGTGTGAGAAAATAGGGTTGGCTGTGTTGTCAGAAACTATTTTTCAGTAATGACAACACGTGTTCCAATTTTTCCGCCAGCACCAGGCAGGTCTACAAATTCTTCATTGAGCCAGCGTGCATCTTGAATAAACATGCGTACACAGCCGTGACTGGCTGCTTTTCCAGGGACATCTTCACTGCCATGTAAGGCAAAACCGCGCCAAAAATGCATGCAGTAGGGCATAAGTGCGCCACCGCTTTCACCATTGGCTCTTTTGGGGAAGACTGTAGATATACATGTTTCATCATTTTTACGGATGATTCTAAAAGTGCCTGTTGGGGTTAAACAATCCCCTTGGCTAGGATTGCATCGACCACTCCCGCCTGATACTGGCCCCCACCAAACCAGTTCACCTTCTGGATTGTAGGCGCCCCAAGCTAGTTTTTTTTGATCGACATAAATACTTTTTTCCCCAGTAGCCGGAATAAACCGAGGGAATGGGGCAATGTCGTAAATAGTCAGTTGCTCAATGTTTTTGGGGACGGCAATAATCATGCCGGGACTTAATTGGATATTGATGCGATTGATGCGTTGTACCAAATCAATTTGATTGGGGTCTGGAAATAAGCTCTCCCATGAATCGCTGGCTTTTACTTTTAAGCAATTAAAATCTTCTCTTTGGCAAAATTGCTCACCAAAATAAGCCCAAGTGTTGGATAACATGGTTCCTAAGGTCAAGCTTAAAAAAGTCTTCATTAGCGTTTTCATGATACCGTCATCTTGAATGGTTTTAATCTAAATATCGGCATCTTTTTAAAAAACTTTATTTATTTTTTTATCTTTCGGTTAAATATTTAGCTCGGTGCGATCCTCTTCATCTGATGCTGCTGCTGGTGGTGACAAAAGCGTAATGACTTTATCAAAATCCCTCCCAAGCGCTTTTTTAAAAGCAAGCATGGATGCTGTTGTGGATTGCGCGGCAGTGGATTCATTTCTTGAGAATATAGAGGGGGTTCTGTGTTCCATCGCTTTTTCAATAAATTTTTCCAACTGAGTTTTTTGTGTTTCCTCATCTTCTGCTGAATTAAATTCTTTTTTTATAGCATCTAATGCTTGTATTTTACTTTGTTTGCCAACGTAATTTTTTGTATTGGAATTAATAGCAGCTTCCATGGCTGTTAAAATTGAATCTTTAAATTCTGTGATGTTATTTTCATCGTCTAGTGTTACTGTAACCATATCTTCTTCTTCATCTTCAGTATCTGTATTTGATGCAGCATCTGAGGTTACCACTTCATCATGAGTGGCCACAACTTCATCAGCGCCATCGATAGAAGCCTGTCTGGCTTCTTCATGTCTTGCGGTTTGCTTTTCAATTAATTCACGAGCTTCCTGCAATATTTGGATATACTTTTTACTGTCAAATTCTGATGAAGAAAAATCTCTTTCTCTTGATTCCAAATCCGCTATTAAATACTTGATCATACGCTCGTATTCAGGTTTATAACCATTTTGCGTGATAGCATTTGAAATAATTTTTAGTTTTTGTTCAAGTAGTTGAATAGGAAGGTATCGTTGTGTTTGAGGAATACTAGTCACCGGTTCTGTTGTGGGTAAATCAAATTTTGTTGGTTCTGCCCGGACAAGCTCTGGGGAATCGTCTTCTAAAAGTTCAAAACGCCTATCAGTTTTTATAGTATTTTTAGGTGATGTTTCTATTAGATTAAAATTTTCATCTAGTTGAATGAACATATTTCCATCTGGTATATGCATTAATTGAAAATCAATAGGTGAATTACTCAAAAATAGTAGTGTTTGTGGAAATATTGAATTTTGGGTGTTTAAAACAGGTAAAATACCAATGATTACCTGGTTTTGTTGATTAATTGAAGCTATTGCAAAAGCCAATGAGGAAATTTTTGGGATAAATAAAGGTTTTGTTAAACCTATTAACTCAGGCTCTCTTAGGATTAATTCTGGATTTTTTAGCAGGGTTGCGCCTAAGGTTTGAAATAAAACCTCTAGTTTGTATTCAAGTCGTTGTTGTGGATTTAGAATTTTCTGATGAGACTGTGTTACTGCTAGTTGAGTTTCTGAACTTATTGCAGGCTTCGCTACTACTGTCAGATCTGATACCTCAGGGTCATTCGTAATCGTTTTTTTGATTGCGGAATCCATTGGTTCTTGTGGATTAAAATCTAAGTTCCATACAGATAAAGTTTTACCATGTGACATGTTTAATTGAGGAACAATTGGTAAGCCAGTGTATAATACTAGAGTTTGTGGAATGACTAGATTTCTTGTTTTTTGTGCAGACAAAAGACCTCTAATTGCTCGAATTGGCTGATTAGCTGATGCAATTGCAAAAGCCAAAGAGGACCACTTGGGTGTGGATACGAGTTCGCCTTTGGTTGTTTTAGGTGACCGAACTGTGACCGCGCCGGCTTGTTGGAGAACTTTTTTAATGGGTTTATCTTCTATGGTGGCTGTTTGAGGCAATTTTCTTGGTGAATTAAAATATAATATACTTTGTGAAATGATATTCTTTAAATAAATGGGTAAATCAAATGGATTGTATTTAGGTAACTGGTATACGAAAAGTTTTGGCATTTCAGGCAAATAGGTTCGCAAACTTGGATACAATGGAAAAATTGCTGAAGAAGTCTTAATTCCTGGGATTTGCGTTTGTATTTGTTTTTGTTTTTGTTTTTGTTGATTAAACTGAGCCCCCTGATTAATTTCTCGAATTGAAGCATTAACCCCTTTGAGTAATGGGGCTAAGGTACGAAAACGTGACAGTCTGATTCCTCTGTTAAACATTCTTATTCCTATAAATTATGATTTCCTCATGAGTTAATTATAGAACAATATGTGTATTTTTTTAGTTATTTTAGTGCATTTTTTCATGTGATTGAATATTTTAATACGCTTGAAATTTAATAAATTGCTGCATTGTTTAAGAATTCAGATTCCACTCTTCTATTTCAATTGCTCTTTCAGTTATAATAATCCATAACCTTTAAAAAGAGACTATAGAATGAGTTGGTTTAAAAAGATTTTTCCTGAAAAAATTCGTCCACAAACATCCCGAAAAAAAGATATTCCTGAAGGCATATGGATGAAATGCGCTGGTTGCCAAGAAATTCTTTATCGATTGGATTTAGATAAAAACTTAGGCGTGTGCGGTAAATGTGGTCATCATCACCGCATGAGTGCTCGTGCGCGAATTGAAAGTATTCTAGATAACGATGGTCAAATTGAAATCGGACAAGATTTAGAACCCATCGACCGCTTAAAATTTAAAGACTCTAAAAAATACAAAGATAGAATTTCACAGGCTCAAAAACAAACCGGTGAAAATGAAGCTATTGTGGTGGTGAAAGGTAAAATTCATCAGTTGCCCGTTGTTTTGAGTGTTTTTGAGTTTTCTTTCATGGGTGGCTCTATGGGGGCTACTGTTGGTGAAAAGTTTGTTAGAGGTGTTGAAGAAGCTATTAAAGATTACACCGGTTTCGTTTGTGTCACCGCCAGCGGTGGTGCGCGTATGCAAGAAGGTTTATTCTCCTTAATGCAAATGGCAAAAACCTCAGCGGCATTAACCAAACTATCTGAGGCGGGCTTACCGTTTATCGTTGTCTTGACCGACCCGACCATGGGTGGCGTATCTGCAAGCTTTGCAAGCCTGGGCGATATTATTATCGCTGAACCAAAAGCACTCATTGGCTTTGCAGGACCACGAGTGATTGAACAAACTGTTCGACAAACCTTACCTGAAGGCTTCCAACGCAGTGAGTTTTTGCTAGAGCATGGTCATATCGATATGATTGTTAAACGCCAAGATTTACGAGAAACATTGGCCAATATTCTGGCAAAATTAACCAGACAACCGTTTACTCAAAGCGAAGATGCATGAGCAATATATTAGATAAACTGATTCATCCTACAATGATTAAGTATGATGAAAACCGTTTAGATGAATTAAAAAAATATGCACATGAATTAGGAGTTCAACATTGGGATATTCCTGTGATAACGGTCACAGGAACCAATGGTAAAGGCTCTACTGTGGCCTCATTGAATGCCATTTATCAAGCTCAAGGTTACCGGGTTGGTGTTTTTACCTCACCGCATTTGCTTGTAGTCAATGAGCGTATACAAGTCAATCAAAAAAATATCATAGATTCTGAATTGGATGAATTGGCAAAAATTCTTCAAACTAAAATTGATTTGCCTAGTTTGTCATGGTTTGAAGCATTTTTTTTAATAGCGCTGATGTATTTTAAAAATCAAAATCTGGATGTATTGGTTATTGAAGTTGGCATGGGTGGTCGCTTGGATGCAACCAATATTCTTGATGCCAATTTAGTGATTGTGAGCAACGTTGACTTGGATCATCAAGATTATTTGGGTGGTAGTCGTGAAGAGATTGCATTTGAAAAAGCCGGGCTATTTCGACCGCATCGGCAAGCAATTTTTGCAGATTTAGATTGCCCGCAATCCATGATTAAGCATGCACAATATTTAAAAACAGACTTTAAACAATTGTCAAAAGATTTTGATTATCAAGAGAATTCCAATACATGGTCATTGAGTTTTGAAGAGAGTGTTTATCATTTCAAACAAATGCCAACAGTGCATTTGAGTGCAATCAGTGCTGCAATTTATGCAAGTTATTTACTCAATGAGCTTTTACCCATTTCTCAAGACAGTTGGCAAAAAGCCAATGAAAATGTTTTTTTACCTGGGCGTTTCCAGCAAATTTCTATAGCACAAAATGCCAAAATCATTTTAGATGTGGGGCATAACCCGCATGCAGCACGTTTATTAGCCCAAAGACTTCAACAATTGAATATTTCAGGCAAAATTCATTGTGTTTATTCTTCTTTAAACACAAAAGACAAGAAACAAATTGTAAAAATTTTGTCAAAATCGGGTGTTTTGTGGTATCCTAGTGTCTTAAATTGTGAAAACGCATGTAACATAGAGGAATTGCAGGCATGTTTTCAGGACAATCATTTGGAAGTGGGTATATTTAACTCGCCAGAAGTAGCATTTAACCATGCGCGAGAAATTGCCCAGCCTGAAGATGTGATTTTGGTGTTTGGTTCATTTCATATCATAGAACCGATAATGAATATTTTGATAGAGGAGGGGTGCGATGTCTTTCGAACTCACAGATCAAGTTAAATATCGTCTAACAGGTGGTGTCATATTGATGACATTGGTTTGCGTTTTGATGCCCATCATGATGAAAAAATCTAACCAACGATTTGAAGAAAATTTATCATTACATTTGAAAGTGCCACCTAAACCAAAAACACCTGAATTAACCATTCCAACCGCACAACAAGTTTTTAACAAGGTTAAACCGTCTGCTGTTCAATCAACTCCTCGAGTTGCTCAAAGAGCTGTAAAAGTTGAAATTTCAAAAGCCGAGTCTTTGGAAAGTGTAATTCCCACAGTGCCTATGCAATTGGCAGAAAATATTGCCCCTAAAGTTGATAAAGTAGAAAAACTACAAGTGGCAAGTAAAAGTACCCGTTATGGCGTTCAATTGGCATCTTTTAGTCATTCTGAAAATGCTGACTTCCTCGTCAAGCGTTTGCGAAAACTTGGATATGATGCTTCTTCATCTTTGATTGAAAGCAATGATAAAAAAATTTATAAGGTTGTGGTTGGTCAATTGAAAGATAAAAATGCCGCTCTTGAATTACAAAAACAATTGGCTGAAAATGTTCAATTGAAAGGTATGGTCATTAAACAAGGATAACAATCATATGTCTGAGTTCTCTGGCGTTGATTATGTCATTTTAGCTATTATTGGTGTATCGGTAATTACCGGTCTTTTTCGTGGATTCATTAAAGAGCTGATGGCGCTCGGTATTTGGATTATTGCCTTGTGGGGTGCTGCGAAATTTTCTGGTTTTGCCGCTGATTATCTAAAACCTTGGATTACTCAAAGTGAGTTTCGCATGGTGGTTTCATTTGTGTTATTGACCATCACCATTTTACTACTGGGCGGCTTAATTACTTCTTTGATGTCATTTTTAATAGAGCGCTCTGGTTTGAGTAGCACCGATAGGTTATTGGGCATGGTTTTTGGTTTTGCCCGAGGTGTATTTATTATTTCTTTAATTATTCTCGTGGCTCAGATGACAGGCTTTCCCCAAGAGAAATATGCCAAGCATTCTAAGTTATATGATCAATTTACACCAGTTGTTGGTTGGCTATCTTCCTTTGCGCCGCAATGGCTTTCTAAAATCAAATCCATTGACAAGACGCAAAGCAAAATGCAACTCTCAGAAGAGGTTCAAAATATTCAGTGGCATTAATTTAGAATGAATAAAGCTTAAATGGTCTAAATTCTTGTTTTCTTCTTTCCATGTCTAAAATCATCATATAAAGGCGAACCAAATCCATTTCTTCTTTGAAATCTGAAGGCAATTCATTGTAACGATAAATCAATTGAATATTACCAATGGAAGAATTAGCCAAATGCGCGATTCTTTTAAGATTATAATCGGTTGATTCGAGAAAATACTCAATCATGCTCTTATAGATATTTATCTTTGCTTGTTTTTCCATAACTGCTCATCCTTTTTGTTCGAAAGTAATATTGATATCACGAAACTAAAATTAACGTCAATAGTCATTTTAAAAAATTTTATTAATTTTGTGATATTAAAATTAATTTTTATAGATTGTTTGCAAACAAAATTAATTTATGTTAATTTTTTTATTTTGAAGAATGCGAGCACAAGATTATGGAACCTCTTTACGCTGATTTTTCCGACCGTTTGGTGTCTTTAATGAAGTTGCGTGGATTCACGGCATCTCGCTCACCCAATGGTATTTGTATGAAATCTTTAGCAGAATTTACAGATGCTTCGGAACAAATTTGTCGAAGATATATTCGTGGTGAGGCACTGCCTAGTTATGAAAAAATCATTAAAATTGCTTCGCATTTGAAAGTTTCGCCAGGCTGGCTTTTGTTTGGTGATCAAAAAGATGAACCCAAGCGCCGTGTGTTTGAAGAAGATATTTTGGCTTATATATTAAAAACAACACATGCCTTATTTCCAGAAAATAGCAATGATTTTTCTGAGTTTGTGATTGGTTTACTCAAAGATATTCGTGACATTGATGTACCCAATGAAAATCTTTATAAGATTGTTGATCTTGCTGTTGGCTCAGTAGCTACTTTTCAGCAGAAACAAAAACAACAACAGCTAAAAAAAATTATTAATAATTAATTTTTAAATATGGATATTTAGTGGATAAGATTATTCTTCATCCGCAAGCTCAAAATTTGTTGTTTAAGTATTATCGAGTCTTGCGAATAATATTTAACGATGTTCTCGGTCATTTGGAAATTGACTATCTTTCGATTGGTTTGTTGAACAACCATCATCAGATATGTTTTCTTTCCTCAATGCCTGCTATTGAACAAAATTTAATCCAGCATCAGGTTTGGCAGTCAGACCCTGTTTATCAAGAAGATTTTTTTAATCAACAAGATATTCTAATTTGGACTGATACCTATCAGGATGATGAGCTTTATCGTTTTAAGCTTGCCATTCCTAAATTTGCATTCGCAATATCTCTGCCCAGTGTATATGAAGATTTTCAGGTAAATTATTCATTTGGCTTGAAGTCTGACGACCCATATGCCCATATCCGTTTATTGCAAAATACAGACACACTGTTGTCTATTGGAAAATATGCATTATCTAAAATCCTGAATATTGTTCGAGACGATATTCATTTCAAAGAAAAACCCTATTTAAAGTTGATAGTTAATCAATAAATATTTGCACAAGGAAGAAAAAAATGAGTTTTAAACATCAAAGTCGTATTATTTTAGGAGCGGTACTTGGTAATTTAATTGAGGCCTTTGATATGGCCATTTGTGGTTTATTGTCTGTGTATCTTGCCAAATATCTCATGGGAGATGCAAATAAAGGTTTGTTATTGGTATTTATTACCTTTTTTGCAGGCTATTTGGCTCGACCCTTGGGTGCATTTCTTTTGGGATTATTTTCTGATGTCTATGGCAGGAAAATTACCTTAGCCGCATCCATTATTGCCATGGGTATTGCAACTTCAGGTATTGGAATCATTCCTTCAAATGCCTCAATTGGGCATTATTCGATGGTGTTATTGCTTATACTTCGCGTTATTCAAAGTTTTTCATGTGGGGTTGAGTATCTCAATTCCACAGCTTATTTGGTGGAAAACTCCAATGAAAATCAAAAAGGATTTGCTGGTAGCTGGGCCTCTTTTGGCTCAACTGCAGGTTTATTGTTGGCTTCTCTAATGGCATTTTATATGAGTTGGTGTGTGGCTAGATATCCAGATTTAGAATGGTTATTTTGGCGTTTGCCATTTATTTTGGCCCTATTGGGTTCTTCTATTGGTTTGTATATTCGCTTATGTTTGCCTGAAAGTTTGGAGTATATTGTTTATTATTCAGAAAAACCAAAACCAGATATTGCTTCGATTTTAAAAAATTCTTTAAGATATTGTTTAAGCAATAAAGTTAAAACAGTATATGTTTTTGTTTTAAGTTGTTTAGGCGTGACTTCAACTTTTTTATTTTATATTTTCGGTCCAACTCAAGCGCATATTTCAGGTTATTTTAGTGAAAACCAAATCATGATTTCCAACATCCTGTCTTTAATTGCATTGCTTGCCGTATATCCAATAGCAGGTAAATTAACCGATAAAATCAATCAAGAGAAATTAATCGTTATTGCTGCTAGTGGTTTATTGGCATGTTCTTATTTATTCTTTTATGCCTTGTCTGAAGGCAACTTTATGCATTTTTTAGTGATCCAGCTTTTGATATCCATTCCTTCTGGAATTTACTATGCCACAGTGCCTGTGATGTTAACCAATATGTTTCCGATAAATCTTCGTTGTACAGTCTTGTCTGTCATATACTCAGTGGCTGCCAGTCTATCAGCTGGGTTGACGCCATTGTTTTCTTTTTTATTGATACAAAAAACCCATTTAACCACAGCACCCTGTTTCATTATTGCGGGAATAGTTGGGTTGATATTTGGAATATTGATTTTAAATATGAGTAAGCCAAGGACGATGAATTTACAGCAATGTGCATAAGATAAACTTCCTCTTATGCACAAATGATTTATTTTTGCTTTTGAGGGGGGGGATTGTTTTTTTTATTTTTTTGAGAAGATTGAACTTGTTTGACTGGTTTGATTTCTATTGGATTAAGCATGCTTTTCTCCTGTTAATATCAATTTGTTAAGTTATTGTTTTAATAACATATTAAGCATAGTCAAACAAAAAAAAATCGCAAATTAAACATGAAATGAAATTTCATGAGGTAAAGGCGATAAAATATCGTCAATGCCTTGTAGTCCATGATTAATCGCTAAACTTAAGCCATGTACAAGCATCGATGCAGCAGCTATCATTGCACTCAAAGCCAATTGGATAGAAAAAAGCATTATAAAGACAGGACCAACTGTTACAGCAGCTACGATTCCACAGGCTGCGCCATATACCATTCGCAGATGGTAGAACTCATCTTGAGGAGTGGTTTTTCCACTAAAAGCAGACATAACAGCACTGGCTTCATTGATCATGAATATCAGCCCTTTATACAAAGGGATATAGACATTGGTATCGAAAAAATTATCAATTAATTGCTTGTCTGTGTGTAGCATCTGATTAAATACCTTTTTAAATAAGATGCCTTATTATAACACCTGTATAATATTTAATCAATAATATTGTGTTAATGGATTGTAATTAAAATCAGATATTTCTTTAGTCTTTGTGATAGAGTAAATTTTTATGGACTGTATAAGAAAGTTCTGATTTATGTTAAGATGTGTCTCTTTTCCCTTCAAGTTTTTATTAAAATGAACATTTCTTCTGTACCAGTTATTCCTGAGATAAAGGAGGAATGCTCTTTTTCTTCTTTGCCTCTTAAACAAGAGTTACTTAATAATCTTCTTTCCTTAGATTATCATCAAATGACACCTATACAGGCACAAAGTTTACCGCTGATGCTAAAGAATAAGGATATTATTGCCCAGGCACAAACAGGCAGTGGTAAGACAGTTGCTTTTGGTTTGGCAGCATTGCAGAATTTAAAAATAGACTGTCTTCACCCACAAACATTAATTCTTTGTCCTACACGCGAACTTGCAGAGCAGGTGAGCCAGGTTCTTCGTGGTCTTGCAAGACGATTACCGAATATAAAAATTCTAAATCTTTCAGGTGGGCTAGCATTTAGACCCCAATGTGATTCTTTAAGACATGGGGCACATGTAATTGTTGGAACGCCAGGGCGCATCTTAAAACATTTAGACAAGAAAATATTAAATTTATCCCATGTGCGCACGGTCGTTTTAGATGAAGCCGATAGAATGTTGGATATGGGATTTATCGATGCCATGAAACAAGTGCTTCATTATTGTCCATCTAATCGACAAACACTATTATTCTCAGCGACATTTACGACACCTATTAAGCAATTGGCCAAGGATTTCATGAAAGAACCTCATGAAATCACTGTTGAGGAAGAAAAAACTGTTCAAGATATTGATCAGAAGTTTTATGAAGTCAATCATCCTTCTGAAAAGTACAATATTGTAAAAAAAATATTAGCGCATTATAACCCCTCATCTACTTTGATTTTTTGTAATACCAAAGAAAAAACTCAAGAATTATCCTTACAACTTAATCAAGATGGTTTTAGTACAACGGTACTCAATGGTGACTTAGATCAGGCCCAACGTGATCAAGCTATCATTCAGTTTAGCAATCACAGTCGACGTATTTTAATCGCAACTGATGTTGCCGCACGCGGTCTTGATATTAAAGAGTTGCCAGCTGTAATAAATTATGACTTGGCATTTGAACCAGAGGTTCATGTTCATCGTATTGGACGCACAGGTAGAGCAGGGCATAAAGGTTTGGCAATCACTATCACAACGCCTAAAGATGGGGAACGTTTGTGTGCGATTGAAGAACTGATGTCACAAAATTTAATTTGGCATTCATGTGATGAGTTAACTGCCTCTGAATCCCAACATTTGCCTCCACAAATGGTTACTTTGCGTTTAATGGCAGGAAGAAAAGATAAAATTCGTGCCGGTGACATTCTAGGGGCATTAACAAAAGATGCTGGATTAGAATCCAAAGTGATAGGCAAGATTGATATTTTAAATTTACATGCATATGTTGCAATTGAGCAAAACTTTGTAGAAAAAGCCTATACGCATTTCCTCAAAGGAAAGATCAAAGGCAAGAAAGTTGGTGTTGAATGCTTATCCTAGATTAAAACCATTACACAGTATCAAAGTGGTCAATTGGGGGTAAGTGTTCAGAAAGACCACAAAGAAAGTTTAAGGTGACTCTCATGAATTTCAAGAGGTCTTTGAAGATGATAGGGTAAGTGTTACTATGATATCTCTTATTATTTTCATAAGCCATGAACTCTGCTAGATTAAACCCTTATAAATTTAAGGGTTCATGGATGAAGTTCAAATTATCACTTTTTACCTTATTATTTATTCCTGTCTTTGCCGGCACGATGGGGCCTGTTGTACAAGATAATAAAATCAATTGGGTAGGCACTTTTAGTATTGGGCCGGTTTTGGCAACACCTGGGTCACAACAAACTTTAAACTTAACCACTGAGATTGAAAAAACTTATACGGCTTATAAACCTAATAATACTTTAGCCGATGGTGAAGTTTTTTTAGGGATAAATAAAGATTTGCCTTACAAGCTTTTCAGCCATGTAGGCATTGCGGGTGCGTTAACCAGTCAAGCAGTATTATCTGGTCAAATATGGGATGATGCAGACCCCGCTTTTAATAATTATATCTATGGATATCATATCCAACATGGACATGTGGCATTAAAAGCTAAAGTCTTTAAAGATTTAGACTATAGTGTATTGCCTTGGATAAGTGGTAGTGTGGGTGTTGGTTTTAATCGCTCAAATGGTTTTTATAATACCCCAATCATTTTTGAAGCAGTAACACAAAATAATTTTGGCAATTACACGCAAACGAGTTTTACTTATACCGTTGGTGCCGGACTTCAAAAAGTCATTAATCAGAACTTCCAGGTAGGAATGGGTTATGAGTTTGCAGATTGGGGGCAAAGCCACTTGAATCAAGCAGTAGGTCAAACATTAGGTAACGGCTTAAGTTTAAGTCACTTATACACCAATGGATTGATGTTTAATATTACTTATATTGCTTAAGGACAACGATTAAAAAAGGATTTTTATTATTAATAGGTTTAAGTAACATAGCTAATGCACGAATTCCTGTGTGGACATTTACGCCATTAACTAGGACTAGTGGGACTATTCCTTTAAATATCAACTTTGATGTTAAATATACAGTCACCAATAATTCTAAAAAAGTTCATACCTTAGTGATGCACCCTATCGCAGGTGTTTCAGCATCTGGTTGTGATGCGCCATTAGCTTATAAGCAATCATGCACGTTAACTTTATCAATTAATGGTTCTCAAGTTGGAAGTGGGGTATTTTATGGGCCGATTTTATGTGAGAAAACCACACAACTTTTAGAATGCTATCAGCCAGGCAGAAAAGATAGATTGAATTTCTCAAGTGAAGGGAGTGTTGCAATTGGTGATTCTTATGGTGGCGGAGTAGTTGCAGTTTTGAATGGAGGTTCAAACAACTTGATTGCAGCCACAGCTGACAATAGTGCTAGCATTCAGTGGGGGGGCTGGCACATTAACTGGAGCCAATAGCACCACAGATGGGGCTAGCAATACCGAGACAATTGTTACTGTTTTAGGTGCCGGCTCCTATGCGGCTCAATTGTGCTCGGATTATGAAGTCGACTCACAAGGCAATAGCCCATGTGTAGCAGGCAATACTTGTTACAAAGACTGGTTTCTACCGGCAGGTGATAATGCTGAAGAAACCGGACAATTAAATTGCTTGTATGCAAATAAAACGGCCATAGGAGGCTTTTCCAGTGCCAACTATTGGAGTTCTACTGAGCTTGGCAGTGACGTCGCCTGGATCCAGCTCTTCGACAATGGCTATCAGTACATCGGCAATAAGACTCTTACGCTTAGGGTTCGGTGTGTACGGGCTTTTACCCCTTAATCCCTTTTCCAAGCAAGCCATGTTGCTTAGTTTTTTAAATCATTCTTTTTACACTTTTCTGAGCCTGAATGAGTATTTGTCAATCTGGTATGGCTGGAATGTTTTTAAAAGCTGAGAAAATCATGGTGGAAGTGTCGCCTACCCATTTTTTGATTAAACTCATGAATACGTTAAGCTGGGAAGAATTGGGTGTGTTTTTACTGTAACAGCTTTTAAATGCAACTGACCGCGGGATGTAGCGATAGCATAAAGATAATATTTTGTATGGCCCTAGGTTAAGGCCTCTGAGCTGAGGGGCCAAGTCGTTCTAAAATTTATAGAATGGTTTGCGCGTCAACAATCTATTTAAAAACCTCCATTAATGGAGGTCTTGAGAAGCTTACAGAGTAAACACTTAGCATTGGATGCGATATTTAAACGGTGACGTGGTGATGTTATCGACGGGATAATATCCACAATAATCTATTCTAATTCGCGACACCATTTTATCCACAAATTCTGTGGATAAAGTTGTTAAAAAGAGTGGTATATTCTAAGGAAAACTGTGGTTTGTAATAATGTGGACAAAAAACGCTTTATTTTTGATAACAATGGTTTTTTTGAATGTAGTCTAAAACCTCGGGTGCTAGGCCAGATAGTGTCTGTTGATTTTGGATGGCGTGGCGAATGGCAGTCGATGAATAAGGGTATTGGCTGTGTTCGTAAAAATAAATTTTACCGGCTATGTCATTGGATAAATCATTTGGATTCAGGGTTATGTGCTTGGTTAAAGTCTCTGAGTGTGGCACATGCTTTTCATGGGGTCGGGCAAGGACGATAATATGCGCAAGCTTTAAAATATCTTGATAACGATGCCAAAGATGAAACTTTGAAAATGCATCTTCGCCCATAATCCAAATTAAGGTATCTTTGGGATATTCTTGATGTAGCTCCTCTAGGCTTAATATCGAATAACTTTTGCCATTTCTATTGATTTCTCGGGTATCAATCGAAAATTGCGGATACTTTTTTAAAGCAATTTCAAGCATTGCAATCCGAGCTTCGTTACTGGCATTGTTTTTTTCTTTTAAGACTGGCTGACCACAAGGCAAAAACAATAAGGCATCAAAATGAAACTGGGTTTGTAAATCTATGGCTGTATTCAAGTGCCCCAAATGTATTGGGTCAAAGCTTCCGCCAAAAACGCCAATACGTTTAGCCATAAGGAAACTCCAGCAACAGTCTCTGTAATTTAAAACGCGCCAATTCAGGTTGATAAGTCTTGACGTGTTTGTCGACATCATGCAATAAACAGATGGCCTGATGAATGCGTTCCACATTCAAATAAGGGTAGGCTTTTTCAAAAAGCGCGATGTGTTTATTCCAAATTTTATACTGTTGAAAAATGGCTTGAGGAGATTGTTGACCATGAACCAACGCCAACAATACTTGTAAATTTCGATTTAAAATCCATATCAAAAGGGTTAAATCTTGATTCAATTGAATCTTAGAAAATTTTTGTTGGATAATATTTTTTTGATTGAGTAACCATGCATCAACCAAAGGCTGCCAATCGTCTTGTTGTGAAAAACCAAGATGTGAATGTATATCATCCAATGACAATTCTTGTGGATTGGAAAACTGCAATATCAAACGTTCATAAAGCTGCTGGCATTGGTGAAAGTCAATTTCATCTTGTGTCATAAACCAAGACTGTGCATTTTTACTGATAGAAAAATTTTGAGATTGAAGTTTTTTAGATAACCAATTCCATAACTCCAGTTGTGAAGGGGGGTAAATACTATACCAAACACATTGAGGATGTTTTTGCAGGTGCTCTAAAAAAGCATGTTTATATACTGGGGTTTGAATGATATAAATTTCATCTTCATTAGGATTAAAATCAATAAAGTTTTTACTCATCAAGGCATTTTTTTCCAGCTGCAAAATGTAGGCGGTGGGCTCGGAAAAAAAACTGTAGTTGTTGTTATTTTGTAAAAAACCCTGCCATTCATCTTGGGCTTGAATCACAAATTTTTTGCTTTGATTAAACTTAGCCTGTTCTATGATATTTTGAGTCTCATAATTAAGGAGTTGGGTATCAGATGAGCTCAGTACATAGATTCGGTAAGGATTTTGAAATGCAACCGATTGGTTTAAAGAATAACGTTTGATCATGGGATAATGACACGATTAAGTTCAAAATAATGACTAATGGTTGATATCATTTGTCGGGCAATTTCTTCTTGCATCTCTTTTAAAAAGAAATCTTGCTCATAGTTTGAGCCAAGTAATCGCTCATTATTCATGGTCACTAAGCGATTGGAAGTTAGTTTACCATTGGGAATTACAGTATGTTGCTGACTGGTATCGATGAAGTGATAACCGACGGTATAAATCAATTGATATTGTCTTGGCGTCGTACTGGAGCTTATGTTACTCACCTGACGCTGAAAATCAATGCTATCGATGACGATTTCAAAGTGAGCCTCTTTGTTCTGATGACACACGGTCACATGATAGGATAGAAGTTCACTTTCTAATACATTTTTCAGATCTTTTGCTTCACGAGGTGCTGTAATTAAAATATTTTGAAAAGAGGGTGGTAATGGTGCCATCCCTCTTAAATGATAACCGCAATCACTCAAACAAATGGTTAAAAATACGAGCCCCAATTGTTTAAGTATGCGCATTCTTAAGCATCCTTGACAACAAAGTTAATCAAATGACGATGTGCAACAACAATAGCTTTAAGAATTTGTTTACCTTCTATAAAGCTTGGTACCTGCTGTTTTGCTAAAGCAATGATTTCATCTTCAGACAATTGTAAACTTGCCATGACATCACCGCGTTTTTTACCATTGACCTGAATGACAAAAGTAGCTTCATCTGTTTTTAAAGCACTTTTATCACATTTTGGCCATGGCGCATCGATGATAGGTTTTGCATAGCCCAAATCTTGCCACAACGCATGACAAATGTGCGGTGTGATTGGCGCCATTAAACGCAATAAGATGCTATAAGCTGAAAATACCAAGGCTTTATCCAATTCATCAACGATTTCCAGTGGTGATAGTTCATTGAAAATTTTCATACAAGCAGAAACAACGGTATTGAATTGATTTTTTTCATAATCCAATTGTACTTGTTGTAGTAATTGATGAATTTTTTGGCGAACCAGTTTTTGATTGGCATTGGCTTCACTCCAATCAATTTGATCTGGATTGATATTGTCTTCATTCATTTGAAGAATCATTTCATGATGTGTAAAGGCAAAATTCCATACTCTTTTTAAGAAACGGTGAGCACCTTCAACACCAGCATCTGACCATTCCAGTGATTGCTCAGGCGGGGCCGCAAACATGGTGAATAAACGGGCTGTATCTGCGCCGTATTGTTCAATCAATTGACTAGGGTCGACGGTATTGCCCACAGATTTTGACATCTTCTGGCCATCTTTAAGAACCATACCCTGTGTTAACAAACCTAAAAAAGGTTCATCTGAATTGACCAAACCTTCATCACGCAATAACTTATGGAAAAATCTGGCATAGAGTAAATGCATGGTGGCATGCTCAATCCCACCAATGTATTGGTCGACAGGCGTCCAATATTTTGCACGATCATCTAACATTGCTGAAGCCTGACCTTTGCAAGCATAACGAGCATAATACCAAGATGATTCCATGAAGGTATCAAAAGTATCTGTTTCACGATGGGCATCATTACCACATTTAGGACAAGCCACGTTGACAAATTCAGGGCAGTTGGCCAATGGCGAGCCTTTGGCTTTCCAATCGACATTTTCTGGAAGTTCAACGGGTAAGTCTTCATCTGGTACAGGGACCGTACCACAATGTTCGCAATAAATGATGGGAATTGGTGTACCCCAATAACGTTGGCGAGACACGCCCCAATCGCGTAGACGATATTGTACAGTTGATTTTCCAGCTTGAATGGCTTCGAGTTTAGCGGTTATTTTTTGTTTGGCTTCTTCGTTATCCAAACCATCAAATTCTTGACTATTGATCAGTTGACCCGAACCGGTATACGCCGATTGTTTAAAATCATGTGTTTCTGATGGAGAAATGACAACTTGCAATGGCAGTTGATAGAGTTTTGCAAACTCAAAATCTCTTTCATCGTGCGCTGGAACACACATCACAGCGCCTGTACCATAATTCATGAGTACAAAATTTGCTATCCAAATAGGAACTTCTTGTTTAGTTATCGGATGAATGGCAGATAGGCCAGTTGCGATGCCACGTTTTTCTTGTTTTGCTAAATCTGCTTCAGCCATTTTTACACCTTGACAGCTGTGTAAAAATTCAGCTACTTCAGAATTACATTGCGCGACTTGTTTGGCGAAAGGGTGATCTGGAGAAATTGCTAAGTAGGTTACACCCATTAATGTATCGGGACGGGTGGTATAGACTTTAATTTTTTGTTTATCTTTGGTATGGAAAAAGACTTCAGCACCTTCAGAACGACCAATCCAATGGCGCTGCATTTGTTTAACTTGCTCAGGCCAGTTTGGTAAATGGTCTAGGTTCGCTAATAATTCTTCTGCGTAAGCGGTGATTTTTAAGAACCATTGAGATATTTCTTTATGCTCAACCAATGCACCAGAGCGCCATCCGCGACCATTGATGACTTGCTCATTGGCCAATACGGTGTTATCAACAGGGTCCCAATTAACGATAGAGTTTTTCTTATAGACCAAGCCTTTTTCTAAAAGACGCAGGAAAAACCATTGTTCCCATTTGAAATAAGAACTATCACAGGTTGCAAGTTCACGACGCCAATCAATGGCAAAACCCAATTGCATGAGTTGTGCACGCATGTTTTCAATATTTTTTTTAGTCCATTCAGCAGGTGGAATGTTGTGCTTCATGGCCGCATTTTCTGCAGGCAAACCAAAAGCGTCCCATCCCATGGGCTGTAAAACGTTTTTGCCAAGCGCACGTTGATAGCGGCTAATCACATCGCCAATCGTATAATTACGGACATGCCCCATGTGCAATGTTCCACTTGGGTAAGGAAACATTGAAAGGCAATAAAATTTCTCTTTGTTTAAATCTTCATTGGCGTGAAAACAATTTTTTTTATGCCAATATTGTTGAGCTTGTGACTCAACCTCTGTAGGGTTATAGCTGGATTCCATAATCATATACAAAAATGAACCTAATAGTTAAGGATACAATCTCTTCAATTGGGCAGCAATAGCTTTGAAGGAATTTATATCACGTTTTAAGTATTTACTGACCATTCTGCTGAATTGCGTAAACGACGTATTTTAAATGAATAGTTAAGGATTGCAAAAGATAATATGCATAAGCACAATAAAATTACAGGTTTGTCACCCCAACTCATCCAAGGTGTAATGCTTTGATGAGGATGAATTTGCCCCACCAACTGTTCTTTTTGCCATGCTGGTAATTGCGATATGATTTCACCATGGGCATTAATCAAACTGGATAAGCCATTGTTGTTGACAAATACATGGTCTCTTTGCGCCATGAGCGATAAAACTTGCGCCATTTGAAGATGTTGATGTAGCGCTAATGAATGACCAAACCAGCCATCATCACTGATAGAAACTATCCATTGACCTTGAGGCAGTTGGTGTCTTAAGCGTTCAGGGTAAGCCAACTCATAGCAGATTAAAGAAGCAATGGCTTGATTAAAAACCGTAATGGGCGCTTGCTGGTTATCACCGGAGATAGTATTGACAACAGGCAAGCCAAGCCACTGCATCAAAGGCACGAACATGTGTGGAATGGACTCACCAAAAGGTACCAATTGTTGCTTATAGTAATTGCCTTTGGCCTCACCTAAAGCCATTAATGAATTGTAAAACTCATTTTCTTGATTGGCGGCTTGGGGAATGCCAAATAGTATGGCGCTGTGATGTTTTTTAGAAAATGCGTCCAGTTGTTTTAACTCTGTTTGAACATAGGTGCTTGGTACTGTGATGGCAGCCTCGGGTAGGATAATAAGTTGTTGGGCCTTCAGATTATTCTTAATCGAAAAAACGTATTCATAAAACTGCTGCCAAAACAATTGTTCATCCCATTTGTCTTGGGATTTAACATTGCCTTGTATGATGCTGACATGTACAGGTGCAGTCTTTGGTGTTTCATCGATATGAAGAATAAATTGGGGAAGAAAAAATAAGCCAAGACCTAAAATACCCCATAACCGTTTCAAGCCGTGTTGTTGAATTCCCAATGCCAAATAGGCCATGCTACTGCAAATTATAAAACTTGGTCCATAAATCCCAAACCATGCCAAAAGTGGTGAAAAAGGTGTGTTCAAGGCGGAAAAACCAAGATTTAACCAAGGAAAGCCGCCAAAACAATGGGATTTTATCCACTCGCCAGTGCACCAGCATGCAGCAAATAACAAAGGTTTGATACTAAAATGACAATAAGGTTTTAAGTTTTGATATAAAAAACTTATCATCCCATAGAACGTAGATATTAAAAGTATAAACAACAAGGTAAAAAAAGTGGCTATCAATGGGTGAAGATGGCCGTATTCGTGAATACTTACATAAATCCATGAAGTACCAATCAAATTAATACCTATACCCAGAAAAAATCCAGGTTGAAATTTTGATTCAGAATCTTTATCTAAAAACAAATAAAAAAATAACATTGCAAGCCACAAGAGAGCTGGTTTTCCAAAGGGCGCAAAACCTAAGGGAATGCAAGCACCTAAGATAATCAGCTGTAGTAATTGCTTTCGGGCAATCAGAGAGGTTTTCATAAAATGGGCTCTTTAATAAGGATATAATGTATTATTTTTTTGATGCAAATAGTTTAACTTTTTTTTGAAAATTTACTACCTTTTTAGTTGGCGCAATTTCTTCATCACTTTCAGAGGAGCCACTGGAAAAAGAAGCAGACGATTGAAATAAACTATAGCGACTCGTATTAGCCTTTGGAATGTGTTGCAAAAAATGTGGTGCATGAGCTTGGCAATATGCCTCGAGAATTCTTTGGAATGGCATAAAATCTTTATTGGTATGATGAAGAATTTCACGATGCTGTTGCAAAATAAATTGAAACTTGGTGGGGTTATTTCTATCTATGCATTCAAATACCAGGTTTTTTAATGGCTCAATTTCATGCGCTGGCAAACATACAGCCAAAGATTCTAAATAATTTAAAATGTCTAAATTCTCTGAAACCAGGGCGATAAAGAAAGTTGAGCGATTTGGCTTTTGTAAATTGGAGTCAAGCGGATAGGTGATATTGCTGAATAAAGGATTTTGATTTAAAAATAATTTTGCGGCATGATTTTTTTTGAATTGAATAAGATTAAATAAAACCAATTCGGTAAATGGACTTTTGGGAATATCTAATGAAGAGGAGAAACTCGGTATATACGAACTGATTTGGTCGAGTTGCTCCCAAAGTGGGTGCTCGTAAACATCATTGCACTCATCCCAATGGCTTTTAAGCGAGTTAATACAATAATCAAAGCAAATATTCAAAACTTCAGGGGTAAAAATGCTTAACCAGGGCCCTTTGCACCACTCATCAAGATTTGGAATCTCTAAATTTAGCGCATGACCAATAATGCCTACTTTTTCCAAATCCACTGAATTTGAGCTATGAATGGGGTAGACTTGGATAAACTCATCGTAATCTATTAAAAAATCTTGAAAGATTTGATTACTTTGCGTGCCTATGAATGTTTTCCATTTGATGGTTTCTTGTAAACTCAATAAGTTTTCAAATTCATTTAAAAATTTTTCAATTTTTGCCTCTAAATAGTCTAAAAAACTTTTTCGTTCCGGCAGATATTTTGCATGGATGGTTTTGCATGCTAATTTTTCTATCAAAGACCAGGGGGTCAGGTAGATGCGTACAAATGTATTGAAAAATTCTGGGATTAACAATTTTCGAATATTCATATTTTGTGTTGCATTTTGCCACCATGCGTCTTCTGAATTCATTAAAATTTTAATTTTTTCTTCTTCGCTGTGACTTGAAAATATGTGGACATTAGAACTATGCGGGTTGAAAAAATCTTGCCAGTAATTTTGAAGCTTTTGACAAAAGTAATAGGTTTGCTCTTGGTCTTTTTGTATTAGTAAAAGAGGACTGGTTTTTTTTAAGCCACTAAACAACAAGTGCAAAAGTGTTAATGTGCCAAGATGCGAGGCATTTTTTTGCAAAAACTGTGAGCGAATGAGTTCAACGGGTACATGCTCTATTTCATGTATCGAACCTTTATAATGAATTTGATTGTTTCTGATAATCCCTTGGTAATTGTAGGTATCGTTTTGCGGTTTCGAAGTCCATAGTGCAATGAGTTGTTGAGCAAAAATCTGTGTTTGATTTTTAAACTCTTGAGTATAAGTTTTGGGGGTTAATTTAAAACAATCTAAAGTTTCATGCCCTTTTCTTAAGGCTAAAAAGGTTTGTACTGAACTTTTATTCATCAAAAAAGAGCCAATTGTCAAAAAGATATACTAGCAAATTTTTTGACAATTGGAAATTATTCTCTGACTAGGCACCGATACAACATCCACCATCACAAGAAGCGCCACCACTACAGTTGTCATATTCATCGCATTGTGTACAGTCAGCGTGTAATAAAGTCAGAGGCATGACTAGTATTAAAATTAATACATATTTCATGTTCATCTCCTTTTAAGATTTTGGTTTCATGAGTAAAACATCACAAAAAGCATGATCTGATACATAATGCGATAGGTGCGTGAATTCTCCTTGGGACAAAGGATTACTAGGTGCTCCAATGAGAATTAAATCCGCTTGCAGCTCAATACTGGTATCTAAAATAGTTTGTCGAGTATTGCCCTGGCGAATCAACAAATGGCTTTTGTGAATATTGAATTGTTCTCCCAAGGCTTGCATGACAATTTCCGCGTTGTCAATGGGAAGAGGCTGGGTCTCTGCAAATCCTAAACTTTGTGCGATTTGCCATGTGCCAGGTAATGACAGCACATGTAGAAAAAATAATTCAGCATGAAATGCTTTGGCTATTTCAAGCGCTTGTTCACAGTAATTAAGGTGTTGTTCTTGCAAATCTGTTGCATGAATAATGCACTTGTACATGATAAGCCCTTATAAATTATCTTAATATAACTATAGTTTATATTTTTAAAAATTTACTCAAAATTAATCATTTTGAGTGATTTTAAAAATGAAAACATCCAATACTTGGTTTATATTTAACTTGTGTTAATTATTTTTCTTCATATGGAGAGCTAAAATGAAATATTTTAAGATGGGTATATTCGTATTATTACTCACCTTACGCACGGGCT
>DHHZ01000044.1 GCA_002403515.1 Legionellales bacterium UBA4759
AATTTTTTGACCCACTTCTGTAAGCTACATTTTCTGCCTATTTTTTGTATGAAAAGGTGTTTTATGAATTTGGGAAAATTGTTTCCATTTAGCATTTTTGGTAAGGACAATAAAAAAAATATTCTTCCGATGCACTCTCAAGATCTTGCGGGTGATTTTGTTGTCGTAGACATGCATGCGGAAGATGAATTTGATTTATTAGATGATTTGGAAAGTCAATTAAAACCGCAAGCCCCTATTGCCGAAGAAGCGCATACTCTATTTGAAGAAGAAACTACTATTGCACCAGTCGTGCGCAAAAGCCAAAAACAAATCAATTGGGAAAATCAATATCGAAAAGTATATGCCACCGTTTTGGATAAAGATGGACATCTGATAGAAGTACGTCGAGTGAATAAAAATAAGCAGTTGGCATTTTGGAGTTCGGAAAAAGATAAACAAGTTTATGTTTATCCCACCAAAAATACTGAAGAACTGGCAACACACGACCGATTGGTCTTTACTCTGAATAGATAAAAATATGAGATAGCTTGATAAAGGCTAGGTTGTGAAAACCTAGCCCTTCAATAGATTATGGATTGATAGATAATCCAAGTAATTCGCGCATTTTCGCTTGAATCATATCAATAGCAATTCGATTTTCACCGCCGCGAGGAACAATAATATCCGCGTAACGACTTGATGGTTCAATAAATTGCAAATACATCGGACGAACGGTGGTTTCATATTGACGCAACACCGATTCAAAAGAACGTTGTCTTTCCACCACATCACGCATCAAACGACGCGATAAACAAATATCTAGTGGTGTGGACATGAATATACGAATATTCATCAATTCTCTAAGTTTTGATTCAGTGAATAATAAAATACCTTCTAAAACGATGATGCGGTGTGCACCAATGGTTTTGGTTTCAGGTAAGCGAATATGCTTGGAGTATGAATAAATGGGTACTTCAATGCTTTTACCTTGCGCTAAATCTTTAAGATGATGACACAATAACTCGTGGTCAAAAGCATGGGGATGGTCATAGTTGATTTTTTCTCTTTCACTTAAACTTAAATGACTATTGTCTTTGTAGTAAGAGTCTTCTGAAATAACAACAACTTGATCAGAGCCTAATTCATTGACGATGGTATTGGCCAGAAGGCTTTTACCTGATGCAGAGGGGCCTGCAATTCCAATAATGATGGTATTGTTTTGCATGATTTCTACGATAAATTATTTGTTCAGATAGTAATTGTTTTTAACTCTTTTTTCAATATGATTTTGATTATTTTTTTATTTTTGTGCTTTTTTTAGTAAGACATACAGTGCACCAGAGCCCCCATGTTTGGAATGTGCCGAATGCATAGCTAATAAATAGGGATATTGCCGTAGCCAAAGATAAAGGTGAGTTTTTAAAATAGGAGTCTCACCATGTTTACTTCCTTTGCCATGGATAATCAGTAACATTCGAAGACCATGGCTTTTGGCATGATCTAAAAAGCGATGTAATCTATCTTGCGCTTCAAATCGTTCTAATCCATGTAAGTCGATGCGTGCATCAATGTGAACTTGTCCTTTAACCAACTTATCCAAATGATTGGGAGATAGGTTTTGAGTTTGATACTTTAAAATAGTTTCACTGGTAATAGGTTCATCGAGATCGGCTGAATAATTAATAGTTACTGTCGGATGAACAGGTTTATAAGGCCTTAATTTTTTATTTTGTGAGTTGTAATGCTTGTCTAGATTATCTTGGGTTTGTGGTAAATCCAAGGAAGTAGCTGTTATTTTAGTTTTTTTGGGAGCAGGTTTTTCAATGACAGGTTCAATGGTTTTTCTTTTTTTCAAGGGTTTCACATCGCGCATAAATTGTTGAAATAACGAGTGGTCTTTGGCATCTGTCATATTCAACTCCTTGAAAAGTGAAAAAAATTAAGTCAAAGCTGGCATAATTATTGCGATTATGGTATCAGTATGCTCATTATTGATTTTAAACGTTTTTTATCATGAAAAGAATAACCCCTTACGAACAAATGACCTCAATTGAAGATTATCAAGCCATCGCCAATGATTTATTCTCAATTTTAGATTTTTATCGTTTCGCTGTTTCCTTGGCTCTACACAAGAATATCTATTATGGTCATGGCACAGATAATCCTATGGATGAATTTTCATTTTTAATTTTGGGCTCATTGGGCTTGTCTTATGATTATCCCGAAGCACAATGGGATGCAAAGCTTACCAAAGCAGAACGGAATATGCTCGCAGAGCAACTGTATAAACGTGTGGAACAAAATATTCCAGTGCCTTACTTAATCAATAAAGCCTATTTTTGTCATCTTCCATTTTATGTCGATGAAAATGTGTTAATTCCCCGTTCTCCAATTGCTGAATTGATTGAAAATCGTTTTTCACCTTGGATTGAAGAACACAGAGTCGAATCTATTTTAGATTTATGTACCGGCAGTGGATGTATTGCAGCGGCAATGAGTTATGCATTTCAAGATGCGCATGTCGATGCTATCGACATTGATCCCAAAGCCCTAAAGGTTGCCCAAAAAAATATTGAGGATTTGGGCTTAGATGAAAGTGTTTTTTTGATTCAATCCGATGGGATGGATGCATTAGGCGATGAGATGTATGATATTATTGTTAGTAATCCACCTTATGTTGGCGATGAAGAAATGCAAACCCTACCCAAAGAGTATTTGCATGAGCCAACCCATGCGTTAAGGGCAGATGATGATGGTTTGTCTTTGGTGCACCGAATTTTAAAAGATGCAGCCAAACGCTTAAAACCTCAAGGCATTTTGGTCGTTGAGGTGGGCAACAGTGATTTTGCTTTAATGGCGGCTTATCCGGATATGCCATTTGTTTGGTTAGAGTTTGAAAACGGTGGTCACGGCGTGTTTTTATTAACAGCTGAAGATTTACAAGCTTATTACGCTTAAGGAGTCATTGTGAGTGAAAGAAGACGTATTGCAGTTGTCGGTGCTACCGGTGCTGTTGGTCAAACCATGTTACAAGTTTTACATGAAAGAAAATTTCCAGCCAAAGAAGTCATTCCTTTAGCCAGTGCAAAATCGGTTGGCAAAATGGTTCAATACGGATTTGAAGAACTAGAGGTTGAAGATTTAGCCAAATTTAATTTTGAAGGTGTTGATATTGCTTTGTTTTCAGCTGGAAGCGATGTGTCTAAGCAATATGCACCCATTGCTGCAAAAGCCGGTTGTGTGGTCATTGATAATACCTCTTATTTTCGCTATGACGATGATATTCCTTTAGTGGTGCCTGAAGTTAATCCTCAAGCGATTGCCGATTATAAAAAACGCGGGATCATCGCCAATCCCAATTGTTCAACCATTCAAATGGTCGTTGCATTGAAACCCATTTATGATGCTGTGGGTATTACACGCATTAATGTGGCAACTTATCAGGCGGTATCGGGCACAGGCCAAAAAGCAATTCGTGAAATCATTAATCAGTTGTCAGAGCTTTTAAATGGTCGTACCAGCAAATCCGAAGTATATCCTCATCAAATCGCTTTTAATGTGATTCCTCACATTGATGAATTTCAAGACAATGGCTACACCAAAGAAGAAATGAAAATGGTCTGGGAAACACGAAAAATTTTTGGCGATGATGATATTTTAGTCAATCCCACCGCTGTTCGAGTACCTGTTTTATATGGTCATTCTGAGGCAATACATTTGGAGCTAAAAGCACCTTTAGATGCTGATAATGCCCGAAAAATTTTAGAAAAAGCTCCTGGTGTTGTGGTCGTGGATGAGCCTAAGAAAAAACAATACCCCATGCCTTTGGTTCATGCAACAGGGCATGATGAAGTCTTTGTTGGCCGAATTCGAAATGACATTTCCTATCCCATGGGATTGAATTTATGGGTTGTGGCAGACAATACCAGAAAAGGTGCGGCAACCAATGCCGTTCAAATTGCTGAAATCCTGCATCAGCAGTATTTGTGATGTATAATAGTAATAAGAGCTATTAATTTTTTTGGATAAAATCATGTCTGAGAAAATACCAGAGCCAACATCATCTCTTAGCAAGATGATGAAAGCTTTAAAAAAAGCCACAGTTGCCACATCGCAAAGCATTATGGAGACGGTGTCTACCATACCCACACGCATGGGATGGGGGACACCGCCATCACGTTATGCTCAAGAAACCAAATCCATGGAAAATGCCAGACGTGATTTGGAGCAAAATGGTTTGCGTGAAAAATTTAAAGTTAAAGTCAATTCCCTAGAGCGAATCAATGATGAGATACCCTCTGCCGAAGAATCACTCGAGGCACAAAGTAGTATCGAAATGAATCCATTATTGGCAGATAATCAACGTTTTGATGGTATTGACCCAACGGTTAATCCAGAACCTGCATTGAATACCGATGCCAGAAGAGAATACGACAATCAACGCCGTGAACAAGAGATGGAAAAACAACTTCGCTTGGGCAATATGCCACAAATGGGAAGACAGTTTAATCCAAGACCAGAGAGACGTTAATAAATGACTATCGCCAATGACATTATTGCTGGCCGAATACCAAATTTTCAAGCTTATTTGCAAGCCGGTGAATCATTGGATGATATTGATGAATATGGTTTTACACCCTTAATTGAAAGTGTGTTAGCCAAAAGACTTGATATGCTCGAAGCATTATTGCAATTGGGCGTTGATGTCAATAAAGCTGATATGGCTGGTCGAACAGCCCTACAGTGGGCAGTCGATAATGAAGACTTTGATATCGCCAAAAAACTATTAGAACAAGGCGCAAATCCAAATTTATACACCCGTCAGGGATTTAGTGCGCTGGTTTATCCGATTTTGCGCAATGATGAAAATTTTAAACGATTATTGATGAGCAATGGTGCAAACTTAAACTTTGCCCAAGATTTTATTACCGCTAAATTATTAGGTCATCGTTTTTCATTAAAAGGCACGGTCGACATTTTGACGCCCAATCATGAAATGATTGAAGTTTTTTATGAAGGCTTTGTCTTAGAGTTTACCGTTGCAACACTTGAAAACTCTTTGGGTCGTTTTATACAGCATTATGCGGCCAGAAAATGGAAAGATGAATTTCCAATCGCTAAACAAATTCTAGAGGCTTTTAAAATTGCCGATAAACTTTTAACTCTGCAAAGGTTGGTACAAACCAATCGGCGTTTTCATCAGGAGTTAGAGGAGTTTGCAAAAGCCCCTTTACTCATTTTACCTGCCGCAAGTGCAGGTCATGCCATGGGTTTTATTCGTTATCACAATTGGTTTGCCAAAATCGACAGGGGGGAGAATAGTCTTAAAGAAGGCAGTGTTAACCTCTATGAAATTACCAATACACATTTAATCAATGCACAATTTTTAGATGATTTTCTATTCAGAAGACAACCCCGAAAATTCTTTCATGAAACAGTCAATGATATCCTTGGTTTGAAAAAAATTGCGACCCTTCCGATGTCTTCACAAATCACTGGAAATTGTTCATGGGCGAATATGGAAGCATGTATTGCCGTTGGTCATTGGATGTTATCGATTTATCCTGAGCCAAATTTAGAACAAAGGGATATGGGGGCTTTTTATATGGCATGGCTTCGCTGGGATCAAGACCGAAACATTGAAGAGTTGATTAACACCTTTGAAACTGGTGATAAGGTGAGAAAAGCAAGCATTAGTTCGATGTTATGTGCGGTGTTATTTCAGCATCTAGAGGCTGATAAGATAAGAGACATGAACCGTGCTGAGAAAATTTTACAAACAGTTCTTCATCCTGATTACAAATTTATTCTTCAAAGTTATTTAGATATTTATTGTGACATTAATCGAAAAACCTTCCATGGTCAAAATCTTTTGCAGTTGATGGATAACTGTGGTTACGATCCAAACCAGTTGGGGTTAACGATACAACCTGGCGAATAAGCGAAAACCAAGGTTACAACCACAATCCACCACATCAGAGGTATCATGAAAATTTTAATCAGGATGGGTAAAATCTTTTGTAAAAAATTCTGGTGAGTAAGGCTTGTTAGAAGAGATTGCATCAAGATTAATTTCTTCAAAAAAAGAATCATCTAAAAAATCGAGATCGAGTGCATCACTGGTTTGAGAAACTGGCAAGGTCTGTTCATGGTCTGAGTTGGTGGGCGCATTTTCCTCGACCATGCAAGATGGCGTAATGCTTGATGGGTTTGATGATGCTGTGTTAGATTGATTGGCGTTAAATAACCGAAATGATTGAACATTTCCTTCAGTTAAACCCAATGAATCACTGGAGTTAGTGATAGGTAAGGTTTGCGGAGTATTTCGGTTCATAATATTATCACTTGGGTTAAAATGGCAACATTGCAACATAAGTGAGCATACTGTACTAATGCTTTTACTTTAAAAGTTATTGTTTAGGAAGAAAAATGAAAAAATGGATAGCAAAGTTATTAAAAATTAAAGAGCAATTTAACCGAATTGAAGCGCAACAATCTGTCATTTTAAAGCAAAATAAAGATTTAATTGATGAAATTAAGATGAATCAGGGTATGATTTTAACGAAGTTGAATCAAAACCTAACATCTAAAAATATACAAGATTATGAGTTTAAAGTTTTCTCACAATGGGGAGAAGATGGCATCATTCAATTTTTAATTAATGCTATCGAAATTAAAAATAAAACTTTTATTGAGTTTGGTGTAGAAAACTTCATGGAATCGAATTGTCGTTTTTTACTCATGAAAGACAATTGGCAAGGTATGGTCATTGATGGTTCTGAAGAAAATATCAAGCAACTTAAAAGCTCTAATTTTTATTGGAAATATCAATTAGATGCAATTACTGCCTTTATTACTAAAGAAAATATTAATGAATTACTTTTAAAAAGTGGCTTTGAGAAAGATCTAGGACTTCTATCAGTTGATATAGATGGAAATGATTATCATGTGTTAAATGCCATTGATGAATACCAACCACGAATATTGATTTGTGAATATAATGCAGTATTTGGTAGTGAGCGAAAAATTACAGTTCCATATTGTGAAGATTTTTATCGTACCAATGCCCATTACTCAAATTTATATTTTGGTGCATCTTTAAAAGCCATTATTGATTTAGCAAAGCAAAAAAGTTACGTCTGCGTTGGAACAAATTCTTCTGGTGGAAATGCATTTTTTGTTAGAAAAGATTTGATGAATGACAAACTCCAAGAAATTCATATGGATGAAATACATGCCATATCAAAATTTCGAGAATCCAGGGATGAGAATGGTGATTTAACTTATCTTGGACAAGAAGACCGTGTCAAAATCATTCAAGGACTGTCTGTTGTGAATACAGAAAGTGGGGCGTTGGAGATTTTTTAGATTTTAGTTTTAATCGCTTTACTTTAAAAATTGTTATGATATAAGTTTATCTTTGATAATAATTGGGAAAAGGATGTCATGGAGCATATTTTAATCACTGGTGGTGCAGGTTACGTGGGTAGTTTATTAACCCCTCAGCTTTTAAATTTAGGATATAAAGTTACCATTTATGATACTTTATTTTTTGGAGATGAATTTTTACCTAAAGAAAATCCTAATCTAAAAATCATACAAGGTGATATTAGAGATACTGCAAGATTGTTTAATGCATTTCATGGGGTGGATAAGGTAATTAGTCTTGCTTGTATATCTAATGATGCAAGTTTTGTATTGGATGAGGCCTTAAGCACATCTATAAATCTTGATGCCTTTGAGCCTATGGTTATTGCAGCCAAAAAAGCAGGCGTTAAAAGATTTATTTATGCTTCATCGAGTTCTGTTTACGGAGTATCAGATCAACCCAATGTGACAGAAGAACATCCTCTAGTACCTTTAACTTTGTATAATAAATATAAAGGGATGTGTGAGCCTTTATTATTTAAGCATATGGATGATGATTTTACATGTGTGACAATCAGACCTGCGACAATTTGTGGTTATGCTCCAAGATTACGATTAGATTTAAGTGTAAATATTTTAACAAATCATGCTATTACAAATGGTAAAATTGTCGTTTTTGGGGGTGATCAATTACGTCCAAATTTGCATGTGCAAGATATGTGTAATTTATATGCCATGTTGTTGAAAGTTGATAAAGAAAAAATTCAAGGTCAGATTTTTAATGCTGGCTATGAAAATATGTCAATTCGTAAAATTGCTGATGTAGTTAAAGCTGTAGTGGAGCAGGAATTCCCAGAAAAAGGAGATTTAACTATTCAAGTAACCACTTCTGATGATAATCGTTCATATCATATTAATTCCGATAAGATTAAAAAACACTTGGGTTTTCAGCCGCAATTTACTGTTGAAAATGCTGTTCGGGATTTATGTAGAGCTTTTCGTGAAGAAAAAATTCCAAATAGCATGAGTGATGATATTTATTTCAATGTTAAACGTATCCAAGCTTTAGAGGTAGTTTAATATGCAAAAACCTGTCGCACTTGTAACTGGTGGGGCGGGATTCATTGGCAGTCATATGGTAGATTTACTTTTAGAACAAGGTTATCAAGTTCGTGTTATTGATAACCTTTCTGGAGGCCATGTCAATAATCTTGCTCAGCATCAAAATAATCCTAATTATATTTTTGAAAAATTAGATATTTTAAATTTACAAACAGGGCATCATTTGTTCAATGATGTGGATTATGTTTTTCATTTTGCTGGTATTGGTGATATCGTTCCTTCGATTGAAGAACCTATCAAATATATGGAAACTAATGTGGTTGGAACAGTAAAAGTTCTGGAAGCCGCCCGAAAAGCAAAAGTTAAAAAGTTTGTTTATGCAGCATCTTCTTCTTGTTATGGATTAGCCGATACGCCAACAAAAGAAACGAATCCAATTCAACCCCAATATCCTTATGCCTTATCAAAATATCAAGGCGAATCTGCTGCTTTTCATTGGCACCAAGTTTATAAACTCCCGGTAAATTCTGTAAGAATATTTAATGCTTATGGTACAAGAGTAAGAACAACTGGAGCTTATGGAGCAGTATTTGGCGTGTTTTTTAAGCAGAAGCTTTTAAATAAACCTTTTACTGTTGTGGGAGATGGTACTCAAACACGAGATTTCTTATATGTTACCGACGTTGCGAGGGCTTTTTTAGCAGCAGCTGAAACTGATTTAGTTGGTCAAATATGGAATATTGGTGCTGGTAAACCTCAATCGATTAATCGATTGGTGAAATTATTAGATGGTGAAAAAATTGAGTATGTTCCTAAAAGACCAGGAGAACCAGATTGCACGTGGGCTGATATTGCTAAAATTTCGCAACAATTAAATTGGTCTCCCATGGTGTCTTTTGAAGAAGGGGTTACCAAAATGTTACTAGAAATTGACCATTGGAAGGACGCGCCATTGTGGGATCCTGAGTCAATTGGAAAAGCCACTCGCACGTGGTTTGAATATTTGAGTTAGAAGAAAGGGAGTATTCATATGTTTTTAAGTCGTTATCAACATAAAATTAAAACTGTTGATGAGTTATTAGATATTTTAGGCCCATTCCCAAGAAAGCAAACCTTAGTAATGTGTCATGGCGTGTTTGATGTTGTTCATCCAGGGCATATGCGGCATATGATTTACGCCAAAGGTAAAGCTGATATTTTAGTGGCAAGTTTAACAGCTGATCAACATATAACCAAAGGTGATTATCGTCCTCATGTACCGCAAAATATTCGAGCAGCAAATCTTGCTGCATTTGAAATGGTTGATTACGTGATTATTGATCATAATAATACGCCTCTAGAAAATATTAAAAAACTTAAACCTGATTTTTTTGCCAAAGGTTACGAATATAGTGGTAAGAATAAACCCAAAAAAACTCAAGAAGAAGATGAATTAGTAAAATCCTATGGCGGCCAAATGTTATTTACTCCGGGAGATGTAGTGTATTCATCTTCAAAATTTATTAAACTTCAGGCACCACAAATTCGATTAGAAAAATTAGCATCTCTTATGGAATCTCAAGGTATTGGCATAGATACTTTGATTAATGCTTTAACTTTTAAAAAACCGATGCGTATTCATGTTGTAGGTGATACGATTGTCGATGGAATAACCTATACAAATGTGATAGGTGGGCAAATTAAAACCCCAACCTTAAGTGTTCGTATGGAGTCTCAAGAGAATTTTGTTGGTGGGGCAGGAGTTGTAGCTAAACATCTAAAAGCAGCGGGAGCGGAAGTAGTATTCACAACATTATTAGGTGACGATGATTTAGCAAATTTTGTTTTATCAGACCTTGCTGATGCAGGTGTCGAAGTGCAAGCTATTATAGACAAAAACCGACCCACTACTTATAAAAATGCCATCGTAGCAAATAATTATCGTTTAGTAAAAATTGATACATTAGACAACTCATCAATTTCAGATTCTAAATTAGAAGATTTTATTGAAAATATTAAATCAACTAAAGCTGATGTTGTTATTTTTAGTGATTTTAGACATGGAATTTTCAATAAACGCACAATCGATGAATTGGTAGCAGCAATTCCCGAGAAAATTTTCAAAGTTGCTGATAGTCAGGTTGCAAGTCGTTGGGGAAATATTACTGAATTCCAAGGATTTGATTTAATCACGCCTAATGAAAGAGAAGCAAGATTTGCTTTAGGGGATCAAGACTCTGGAGTAAGACCTCTAGCAGCTCGTTTGTATGAAGCAGCTAATTGTAAAAATTTGATTTTAAAATTGGGTGAAAAAGGTTCGATTACTTGTGGCACTAAAGATTTTAACTCCCCAGATTCAGCAATTTTTGTAGATAGTTTTGCTGATCATGTGATTGACCCTGTGGGTTCAGGGGATGCTTTACTTGCTTATGCAACTTTAGCATTTGCAAAAGGTCATTCACCTGCAGTTGCTTCAATTCTTGGTTCAATTGCAGCAGCATGTGAGTGCGAGGTTGACGGAAACTATCCCATTACAACCTTAGATGTAATGAAGAAAATACAACAGATTACAGAGAACTCTTCTTATTTATTTGAGTTTTTAGAGGTAAATGGTCAACCTAAAAAAACTCATAATAATCAGAATATAAATTCTAAAATTCAAGAAATGGAAGAAGCATGAAAGTTATTGTAGTTGGATTAGGCGTGCAAGGAAATAAAAGAAAAATTCATGCAGAAGACGATTTTTATGCCAGTGTAGATCCGCTTCGCAAGGATGCTGAATATCAAAATATTCAAGATGTTCCAGTGCAAAGTTATGACGCCGCTTTAGTTTGTATCCCTGATGAACCAAAGTATCAGGTGATAAAGTATTTATTAGAGCAAGGTAAACATGTTTTAGTAGAAAAACCATTATGGACTGAATCTGATGAACAAATTTTAGAACTCGAAGATTTAGCATTTAGAAAAAATCTTGTTCTGTACACTGCATATAATCATCGATTTGAACCACATTTTGTTCGAATGAAAGAACTTATTAATTCTGGAGAGTTAGGAAAAATTTATTCTTGTAGATTATTTTATGGGAATGGTACTGCACGTTTGGTTCGAGATTCATTATGGCGAGATCAGGGTATGGGAGTTGTTCCTGATTTATGTTCACATCTATTAGATACCATTAACTTTTGGTTTGGATACCAGCCACATGGGTTTGAAATTGTAGTGGCTAACCGTTTTGAAAACCAAGCGCCCGATCATGCAATTATTGTCAATAAAAGCTCAAAACCACAGTTTTTATTTGAAATGAGTTTGCTTTCTTGGCGTAACCATTTTGTCTGTCAAATGATTGGTGAAAAAGGCAATGCACAAATTGAGTCATTATGTAAGTGGGGCCCAAGTCGTTTTACCTTTCAAAAAAGAATTCTTCCTAGTGGTCGACCATCTGAAGAAAGTGTAACTTTAGTCCAAGATGACCCAACGTGGGCTATTGAGTATGCACATTTTAAAAAGCTAATAAAAAATGGTTTTAAAACAAATCTTGCCGCTGATTTATGGATTCAGCAACAGCTTAATCAAATTGAAAAATCTTATCTGCAAACAAAAGAGATAAACGTATGACACCAAAAAAAAATATTAAAGTTGCATTTGTTGGTATGACTCATCTCGGTTTGATTCATGCGGTTGCATTTGCGGAAAAAGGATTTACTGTTTACGCCTATGATGATTCTGAGATAGTGATTGAAAATCTAAATCAAGGGGTAATGCCAGTAAATGAACCTCAGTTAGATGATTTGTTGGTTAGAAATAAAGATAGTTTATACTTTACTGCTAAACCACAGGATTTAAATGTCTGTGATGTCGTTTTTATTGCCTATGATGTTCCTACAGATGGTGATGGAAACAGTGATTTAAAAATTGTAAAACAGTTTGTAGACAAAGTGAATCAAGTTATAAGAGCAGATGCTTGCTTGGTTATTTTATCTCAAGTTCCACCTGGTTTTACTAGGGAAATACAAAGAGATAAAAACTATCTTTTTTACCAAGTTGAAACATTGGTATTTGGACAGGCGATGCAAAGAGCTTTATTTCCAGAGCGCTATATGGTTGGGATGAATAATCCCGTACAAGTATTACCACCCGAATACGAATATGTATTGTCCACTTTCGATTGTCCAATTTTAAAAATGAAATATGAAAGTGCAGAGTTGGCAAAAATATCTATCAATATGTTTTTAGTGGCCTCTGTGACGACTACTAATACAATTGCCGAACTTTGTGAAAGTTTAGGCGCTGATTGGGATGAGATAGCCCCATCCTTGCGTTTAGATAAGCGAATCGGTCAATACGCATATTTAACAGCTGGACTTGGAATAGCAGGTGGAAACTTAGAGCGAGATTTAAATACATTTATCAAAATGGGCAATCAGCATGACACAGATGTTGATATGGTTAAGTCATGGGTTAAAAATTCTAAACATCGAAAAAATTGGGTATACGAATGTTTAGAAGAACATGTTTTAAAACACCAAACTAAACCAAAAATTGCTATATTAGGTTTAGCTTATAAACCCAATACGCATAGTGTGAAAAACTCGCCATCTTTGCTTTTGATTGAACAATTAAAAAATTATGAAGTGCACGCACATGATCCTATTGTTCATCAAACCCATGGGACCCATATTGTATTGCATCCCAATATTGAATCTACTATTCAAAATGCAGATGTCGTCGTGGTTATGATTTCTTCGGATGAGTACAAACAATTGGATATTTATGACATTCAAAGTCAAATGAAAGGTCGGTTTATAATTGACCCACATCAAACATTAAAACATGTAAAAGAGTTAACGCGAGATATTCATTATTATTGTTTGGGGAAACCCCCAATAGTATTTAAAAATAAGGATGTAGAATATGCTTAATCATTTATTTAATATACCCAGAGCACCTCATCGAGTTGTAGTTTTAGGGGCCAAGGGGTTTGTGGGTAGCACTTTCACCAAAAGATTAAAAAATCAAAAAATCAATTATTTAGCACTTGGCAGACAAGAACTGGATCTGCAAGATGATGATGCAGCTACAAAATTAGCAACTATATTAAATCTTGAAGACGTGCTTGTAGTTATTTCTGCAAAAGCGCCATGTAAAAATTATTATATGTTGTTTGAAAACATTCAGATGATGAAAAATGTTTGTGATGCGCTCAAACAAAAAAAAGTCCAACAAGTTATATATATTAGTTCCGATGCTGTATATGCAGATAGCATGAATAAGTTAGATGAAAAATCACCAGCTGCGCCATCATCTCTACATGGAGTCATGCACTTAGCAAGAGAGCAAATGTTACAGTCTGTTGTAGCAAGAGAGTCTCTATTAATATTACGTCCTAGTTTGCTTTATGGTTTAAATGATCCTCACAATGGTTATGGTCCGAATAGTTTTTATCGATTGGCAAAAGCAAAACAAACTATAGAATTATTTGGAAAAGGCGAAGAACAAAGAGATCATGTTTATATAGAAGATGTTGCTGAAATCATATCAATGTGTATTTTGTATCAGAGTTATGGGACATTAAATATTACTTCAGGCGAAGTGACATCATTTTATAACGTTGCACAAATGATTTTAAGTTTAATGAATGTTCCCAATGAAATTAAATCAAGACCTCGTAACGGACCTATGCCACATAATGGTTATCGAGCATTTGACAATCAAGTTTGTCAAAATGCATTTAAAGATTTTAAGTATACTTCATTAATTCAAGGTTTAAATTTTATGATGGAACAGGATTTAATAAATGAAAGAGCTTAACTTATTAAAATCTTTACCCCGGGTTAAACGGAATATACAAGCACGAACGGAAGCTAAAGATCCTGAAGTCATACGCATTTCAAAACAGTTTGGTCAGATGTATTTTGATGGACCTAGAGAGTATGGTTATGGTGGATATCGCTATGATGGTCGGTGGCTACCGGTTGCTCGGGATATGGTTGCGCATTTTAATTTAAAACCTGGAGATAAAGTTTTAGATATAGGATGTGCAAAAGGATTCTTGGTGAAAGATTTAATGAAAGCATGTCCAGGATTAGAAGTGTTTGGATTGGATATCTCAGAATATGCTTTAAAACACTGTGAACCTGAAGTTGTAGGTCGATTACATTTAGGGAGCGCTGATAATCTTCCTTTTCCTGATAATAGCTTTGATGCCGTAATTTCTCTTAATACAATTCACAATTTTAAACGTGATGCAGTCGTATTAGCGATTCGTGAATTGCAAAGAGTATCTAAGGGAAATAGTTTTATTCAAGTTGATAGTTACCGTACACCAGAACAAAAAAAAATATTTGAGGATTGGGTATTAACAGCAGAGTATCATGATTATCCAGATGAATGGATGAAGGTGTTTCATGAAGCAGGATATTCAGGTGATTTTTATTGGACAATAGTTGAATAATAAGGGTATAAAATGGATTTGAATGACAGTGCAAATCGGATGATGTTAGAAGCAAAAGAAAATGTAGGCATTCAGCAATTTGGAATCATGTCAAATTTTGCATGGTATGATGACCCTAAGCGATTAGCATTTCATTTTGCACGTTATAAATTTGTTGCAAAAATGTTTTTAGGAAAAAATAATGTACTAGAGGTTGGCTGTGCTGATGCATTTGGTACGAGGGTAGTTGTTCAAGAAGTTAAGAATTTAGTAGCAATCGACATAGAACCAGCATTTATTGAGGATGTTAATGAACGCATGTGTGATAAGTGGCATTTTTATGCAAAAGTGCATGATATATTACAAGGACCTGTTGAAGGACCTTTTGATGGTGCCTTTTCTTTAGATGTTTTAGAACATATTCCAAAAGAGCATGAAGATAAATTTATCAGGAATATTGTAGATTCATTGAATAATACGGGTGTTGCAATCATTGGCATGCCATCTTTGGAGTCACAAGTGTATGCATCCAAAACAAGTAAAGAAGGTCATGTTAATTGTAAGACAGGTACTGAATTTAAGGCATTAATGGAAAAGTATTTTCACAATGTGTTTTTGTTTTCTATGAATGATGAGGTGGTACATACTGGTTATCATAAAATGGCGCATTATTTAATTTGTTTGTGTACTATGAAAAAATAATTTTTAAGGTTTTATATGCAAAAAGTAATGGTTATTGGGGGTTCATCTCAAATAGGTCAAGAAATTTATGATAACCTTGTGCAAAATCATTATGAAGTTTATAAAACCACAAGAAATTTAGGTGATTGCGCAGAAAAAATTATTTACCTAGATTTACTTGATGTGACAAAATTTCAATGTATTATTTCATTTGATGTCGTTATTTTATGTGCGGCACTTACAAAAATTGAGACATGCGAGCTAAATGAAAATTTATCAGAAGAAATAAATTATTTAGCTCAAATTCAATTAGTAAAGTATTTTAAAAAACAAAATCCTTTTGTTCATATTATATTTTTGTCCTCAAATGCAGTTTTCAATGGAAAAAAGCCTTTTTATCAAACTATTGATTGTCCAGATCCAATCAGTATTTATGGTAAACATAAACGAAAGACAGAGATTCATTTAGAGACCATTCATCACGAGTTAACAATATTGAGATTAACAAAAGTTTTAAATAAAAATCAGGGTTTATTTAATTCTTGGGTAAATGCATTAGAGAATCAGCAGTTAATTTATCCTTTCAGTAATGTTTATTTAGCCCCAGTTGCAATAAATCAAGTTGCTGAAGTTGTTTTAAACATTATTAAAACAAAATCTTATGGGCTATATCATCTTTCAGGGAATCGAGATATATCTTATTATGAACTAGCATTAAATATTGCAAAACTCAAATCTCTTAATGATTCATTAATTAAAAAAAATTATTTGGATCGAACAAAAAAAATAAATAATTACTCAAGTTTGGCAAATAATAATTGTGAGTGTGTTTATAAAGATCATGATTTTTCTATCGATAGTGTATTAAGTAATATTTTTGGAATAACTACTTGTGTAAGTAAACTATTCTCGATATGATTTTTTTGCCTCTTAATAGGATTTAGTTAAGGACAGTAACAAGGATAGATATGTACAATCAAACTCAAGAAATATATAAACATCTCTTCAAAGAAACTTTAAGATTGCGTTTAAGTGAAGATCGCTTAGCAACATTGTACAAAGAATTTGAGATGAGAACACCAACGCATTTTGGAACGGGACAAGAGGCTATTGCAGTGGGTGTATGTCAAGCACTATTAGAATCCGATGTTGTATACAGCCATCATCGTTGTCATAATCATTTTTTAGCAAAAGGTGGTAGTTTTTTTGAATTGACTGCCGAACTTTATGGGCGTGAGGGTGGCTGCTCAAAAGGACGAGGCGGTTCAGTACATTTAACAGCAAGAGATAAAGGATTTGTTATTTCTTCTGCAATCTTAGCTCAAACTATAGCAAATGCTACTGGTAGTGCATTGGCTTTTAAAATGGATAATATTTCTAATGTTGCAGTTACTTTTTTTGGTGATGCAGCATGCGAAGAAGGCGCATGTTACGAAAGTTTCAATTATGCGGCAATTCATCAATTACCAGTGCTTTATGTTTGTGAAAATAATCTTTATTCTACTGAAAGCCCATTAACTACTAGACAGCCAAAGGGGACTAGTTTAGCAGAAAGAGCCAATGCATTTAAAATACCTTCTGAAGTGATCGATGGTAATGATGTTTTTACTGTTTACGATGTTGTAAAAAGTATTTTACCTAATATTCGAAAAGGTAATGGTCCATTTTTTTTAGAATGCATGACATATCGTTGGCGTGAGCATGTGGGACCAAACTTTGATTATGAAGTTTCTAATCGGCATTATAGGGCCGAGGCTGAACAAAAAGACTGGATTGAAAACAAATGTCCAGTAAAAAAAGCAGAAAAATATCTTTTAGATAAAGGTATTGCTAGTATCCAAGATATTCAAGCTTGGAAAACAGAGATTGAAAAACAAATAGATGAGGATGTGCGCAGAGCTAAGGATAGTCCATGGCCTGAAATTGCTCATCTATATGAAAACGTTTACTAAAATGGAGTTTGGTTGTGAGAATATTAAAGTATAATGAAGCCCTATCTGAGGGATTAATTCAAGCTATGGAACGAGATTCCAGTATTTTTATTACAGGTATTTCTGTTGATTATTCCGGTGGAGCCTTTGGTACAACTTTAGAAGCCATGAAACGTTTTCCTAACAGAGTTTTTGATGCCCCATCTATGGAAAATGCCTTGACAGGTATTGCAATTGGTGCGGCGGCTATGGGTAAGCGCCCGATTGTTTATCATCCACGAAATGATTTTATGTTTTTAGCATTAGACCAGATGATCAATCTTGCCGCCAAATGGAAATATATGTATGCCGGAAATGCAGGAAATATGCCTTTAGTCGTTAGAGCTGTTGTGGGTAGAGGCTGGGGGCAGGGTGCTACTCATTCTCAGAGTCTTCATAGTATTTTAGCTCATTTTCCAGGTATGAATGTATTGTTGCCTTCTACGCCTAGCGATGCAAAAGGGATGATGATTGCTGCTCTTCAAAGTGATTCTCCAGTTGTTATATTAGAAAACAGAGCTTTATATAATATTGAAGAAAATGTTTCAGAAGATTTTTATGCAACACCCATTGGAAAAGCAAATGTTCTTAGAAAAGGAAAAGATATCACTGTTGTTGCAATATCCTTTATGGTTCAAGAAGCGTTAGCTGCTGCAGAAATTCTAGCAAAGGAGGGTGTAGACGTAGAAGTTGTCGATATCCGAAGTTTAAGACCTTTTGATGAAGAAACCATATTAAACTCTTTGCAAAAAACAGGTCACTTATTAGCGGTAGATATCAGTTGGGAGCTTTGTGGTTTTTCAAGTGAGGTTGCTGCTCTTGCTGCGGAAAAAGGATATCAATTTTTAAAAGCACCAGTTCGACGAATGTGTCTGGCGGACTGCCCAGCTCCAGTATCATTACCTTTAGAAACAGCTTTTTTTCCAAAACCTTCTAACATTGTAAAAACAATTTTATCAATGCTTGGTAAAAATTATGAGGGATTTGAAAGTGTTGATATAGAAGATACTTTCAAAGGGCCATATTGAATTTAGATGGTTATATATATTTTTCTCGTTAACAAATAATAGCATATGTTAAAAATATTTAGGAATTAAATATGCATACAATTAAGTACTGCACAATTTGCAAGTCTGTGTGATATGGGACCGGATGTCT
>DHHZ01000113.1 GCA_002403515.1 Legionellales bacterium UBA4759
CCAATCACACAAATCTGCTGAGGCTTGAAAACACTACCCCCTCCCCAAAGACCCAATAATCTCGACAAGGGCATACCATGTAAATTCTTTGATAGAGAAGTATCTGGTGTATGTGAATCTAAGTGCGCATCAACCCAAATCAACCCCAATGAAGGATAATGTTTTTTTATTGCAGGCCAACTTCCCATAGCAATAGAATGGTCGCCTCCTAGCAATAATAAAGGATGTGTATCACTCAAATGTTGAGCAACGCTGACTTGAAATTTTTCTAAGGCCTGGGTTAATGGTTCTAAAACAGATAAACCTTTACATGGCGTGTGGTATGAAATGATATCTTGCCATTTTAATAAAATATTTTTACTTGCAAATAACTCCGGATGATAATACCAATACCATGAGCCTAAAGCAGTATTCACATCATTTGCAGCAGCGCCGCCCGCCCATCCTAGGGTGTTTATACTTTTCATAATTTACCATCAATCAATTGACGAAATAAACTTTTATTCACATCGTAACGTGGAATCATAGGTAGCTCTTGTGCAAAATGATATTGATTGGATAAATCGGCAATTAATCTCAAGGTTGAATAGTCAAATAATGCAAATCCAACACTATCAAACATGGTAATTTCATCATTTCTTTGACGCCCTTTAATTTCTCCATTAGCCATTTGCCACAATTCAAAAGTTTTATCTTGTAACATATGGTGTGGTAGTTGCTGAATCTCTCCCTCTATAAGCGTCTGAGGTAAATATTCTACCGCTATTCTATCGACTTGATGGAGAATATTAGGGTCTAACTCACTATAACCCGGTGCATCACCACCTATGGCATTGATATGCATTTCGGGATGTAGTATAGAGGTATCGATTACAGGGTGTAAGCGTAATGCATTTGTCGCAGTGGTGACAATATCGGTATTTTTAGCCGCTTGATGGGCCGATTGGCATGCTGTCACTTTGATGCCAAAAGCCGCCATTTCTGTTATCAGTGATTGCATGGCTTTTTGTTTAATATCAAAGCATTTCACTTCTTGAAGATTAAAATAAATATGATGCACAAGTACTTGAAAATGGCTTTGTGCACCACAACCAATAATCGCAAATTTATTTGCTGTATGAGGCGCCATCATTAAACTTGCTAAAACAGAAACTGCAGCTGTTCTTAAAGCCGTTAAAAAAGTCATTTCAGCTAAAAGTAATGGTTCACCACTGTGGGTATCCACCCAGACCCCAAGCCCCATAACGCCATATTTACTATGGTGGTGATTATTGGGATGGGTACAAACAAACTTATTGGCGAAAAAATCTTCTCCTGCTATGGGCATTAACTCAATGATGCCATCAGGCAAATAAAAACCAATTCTTTCTTTTTTTACAAATTCAGGCCAATGTTTTAAATCCTCTCGGATGTAATCAACGAGCAATTGAAAAAATTCAGGAAAGCCTATTTCAGCGATTAATTTTTTGATGCCATTGACATCAACACATTTCATGATAGAACTCCTTTTCCTAGGCAATATGAAATGCCTGGCCTTATGATTTTTATAATATAGCAGGCCCTAGGTTTATACAAGCGCTTGAATAAAGAACAGAAGCTTGTTGAATCCATAGCACTAAGGTATCATCTAAAAAGAACAAAAATTGGAGTTCCATTGAATAACTGGCTTAATTATATCAATAATAAAAAGTGTATTTATAAAAGCCAAAATGAAATTCATGTTTATGAAAACAAACGATTTCGTTGGATAGCATTTGATGCTCGATTTGTTCAAAGCCTCATGGATAAAAAAGATCCCAAAAAAATCATTATTCCCTATCTACAAACCTTAATGTTTTTTCAAAATCTTTTGCCAGGTCATACCTGTTTAATGGGACTGGGTGCTGGCAGTGCTGTGATGCATCTCAATCAGAAAGATTATCAACTGTCCATCGTTGAAATCCTGCCTGATATGATTGATATCGCTGAAAAGTTCTTTTATTTCAACCCGACCCCAAACATGGACGTGCATTGTATGTGCGCCAAGGATTTTATCAAACAAACCGATAAGAATTTCAAACATATCATTTTAGATTTAGGCGATGCCACAGGATTTCCAAATACCTGTAAATCTAAAGATTTTTTTCAAAACCTTTATCATCATCTCGAAGCCAAAGGTGTACTGGCACTTAATCTTACCCAATTTAGTGAAATCGATTATTTCAAACCCTTATTGAAAGAAATTTTTGGCCAAAACCCACTGATTATTGAAAATCATGGCAATTGGTTATTATTTAATTCCAAACAAACGCCTCATGATTATCTTCTGAATATCATGCAATCTAAGCATTATCTTAAAACGTTTTTTTGGCATGCCATGTATGGGGCTATTGCAACAATAGAAAAACCTTGGATACAAAAGGCCAAAATATTTATTAGCCAGTTACGCTCTTGACAATAGCCCTCATCATTTGGATTTATTTATTTTCACACTGAACAAATTGGAAACAAGCTTGTTTTTATGTTACACTACCTGTTTTTTTTAATGATTTGAAGCAGCATGGATCAAGAACTCAGAGAACACATAGCCGAAATTCAATGTAAAATCGCAGAAATTGATGGCAATACAAAGCTTGTACAAGAACAGTTGTTACAAGAAATTTCTTTATTCTCTGAAACATCCATGAGAATGACGAATCTCAAACGTGAGAAACAACTGCTCCAACGAGAAATTACAAATACCGAGCACCAAATTTCTCAATTTAAACTTTCAGAAGACTACGATGACATCATACGAGAGCTTGAACAAGAACTATCAGAACAAGAACGTATTGAGTTATTCTGGAAAAATGAGCTAGATTCCAATCAAAAAAACCATCCTCAACAATTAAAACAAGAGCTAGAGACCCTTGAACAAAAATGTGCCGAGGAATTTCGACAAGAAAAAATAAGAGATGAAGAATTTCAAGTCAAACTCAAAGTTGAGCTTGAAAAATTGGAAAGTGAATACCAAAACATTCAAATGGAATTGGCTGAAATTGAACACAATAACAGCTTACTGGATGAATCAATTATAGAACAACAAAACCAAACTCCCAAACTTCAACAAGAACTCGATGACATTTATCAACTCATGATGATGTGTTCTTTTGCAGAACTTGATGAAGAAGAGCTTGAAAATTTAAGCAAATATACAAATCAAGAAGATTTATACTACGCCACTCAGGTCAGACTTGCCTCTATCGCATACCAAAAAGAAAATTTTTACAAAAGCTTTATTCATTTTAGTGAAATTCCCTTAAAAATATTACAAAACTTTGGTTTCGAAAAAATCTATCAAAAAAATAAAACTATTTTATTAAATCGACATCCTGGCATCATATCTAGCCATCGATTCGTTGAGCTGGCTTTTGAACAAAGCTCTCTACAAAAAAAAGAGGTTTTTTTACTTTTAGCGACTCAAGTACAAGATAACTTTTATGACGAAAAACCCTATCAAGATTTATTGCGCCTTTCAATCCAACAAGAGGCATGGTTTAAGTCACAAAATCAGCTTGATAAATTAAGACAATATTTTCAAAGAAAACAAAAAAGTTCATCTACTTTTAACCCAGAAGTCCTGGTCAAGGATATTTTAATATTCCATGTGTCATATCTAAACAATCCTTGTGCTCAGAATGCACTTAGACTGCAACAAATGTCTGTATCACCCTTTCTATCGAGTTGCTTTCGTTTTGATTTAAATGCGCTGCATAAAGTTGTACTAGAAGATAAAAATGCCACACCCTTTGAAAAAATATTAAGCCACCTCAACATTAATAATTTGGACGGGATAAGTGAAGAGTTAACAGCATGCTCAGTATTTTTAAAAGCCTGGTGTGAATTGCTTAGAGCCAATCAATCTATCAAAACCAAAAAACTCGCTCAGGCGGAACTTCATCTCTGTGAGGCTTTAAAATTATCACCCTATTTTCAAGAAGCACGAGTTGCTTTTGAGAAAATTTCTTCGCAATTTTCATGGCCCCAATTTTTTGACCATCATATAGTTCAAACAGAGGATAGTTCATGTTCTTCGAAAATCTAAAAAAAATTCGACAACTTAAAGTCTTCTTAAAAAATCCCGCTTCCATAGAAAAAAGACCCTCTAATTCTTTTACTCTTGTCCAAGCGCGCTCTAAACTTAAAGCAAAACAATACCAAGAAGCCTTTAATCTTTATTTAGATATTTTAATGCAAGATATCGAAGCACCGGCAAGTTATTTATTCAAAGACTTATTAATTTGTTTATTACATCTTCAAGACCTGCATGATGATTTATGTGTTCCTATTGCAATTTATTTAATTGATAAACAAGCACTTGAATCACCAATACTGCTTCAAATTATGCAAAAGCTTTATTTGCAGCAAGCCCCTCAGGATTCATTGAAACTATACCAGCTCTATTTTGAAAAAAATGAAGATGCCCCCCCCTTCGAAGGCCTACAATTTCAATTGATGAAAACCTTGATTGCTTTAAACAAAAATGAAGAGGCACTCGATTTATTCAAACACAATAAGTTTTCAAAAACAGCTTTTCAAGTTGAGGCAAGATTACAAAGATATCAACTCCATATTCAGATGGGTGAGCAAACCACCGCTTGTGAAAAAATCCAAAAGATTTACCAAGAATTTCCAGAACACCTAGAGGTGATATTTTCATATGCTAAACATCATTTAATGTTTGAATCTAAAGAAATCGCAGAAAAATTGTTTTTTGAACTCACCCAAAAACCAAACTGCTCTATCGAAGCTGTGCAATATTTTATTTTCTATTTAATGAAGCAAAATCGCCCCATTGAAGCATTAAGAATAGCCAGGCAATATCAAGAACAATCAAGCTCAATTACAAATCAAAATACGATGCAATTGATTATTGCCTGGAATCAAGAAACCTTCTTAGAGGGTTATCGTTTATTTGAAGATTTATTAACCAAACACGGCAATGTGCTATTAGTTCTGCAAGCCATGATGCAATTTGCAACTAAACACCAAGAAGGCGCTATTGTTTTAGAATTAAAAGAAAAAATCCATGAAATATTTACGCAATTGGGCGAGGAAATGCCTCCCAATTTTGGATTTCTACATCTATTAGAAAATCAAATCCAATTAAAATTGCCAAATCATGAAATTCGTCGAGTCCAAATTCCAGAGCCTATTGCACACCTCATACAAGAAGTAGGTTGTGATAATCATGCCCATGAAGAAATCTACTTGGTGGGGGGGGCTGTATTACTACTGCTGAAAAATCTCGATGTGACCACCAATTGTGACGTAGATTTGATATATGTCAGCAATAAATCCGATATCAATCATTACGTTCCTTCACGTTATCTTCCAAACTTATTCATCAGAAATACCAGAGCATTGGGCGGACATTCTGTAGACTTAATGAAAATTCCGCTTGCCGGACTTAAAAAGTCTTTTTTAGAGGAAAATGCTTGCCTCAGAGATTTTACCATTTGTGCCATTTACTGTGACCCACAAGGTGTCTTACATGATCCAACTGGACGAGGATTACAGGATTTTGAGTTAAAACGATTGGATACGATTCTTGATGCAAAAGTAACTTTGCTTGATGACCCCGTGCGAATCATCCGCGCATTTAAATACATCTCTAGAGGATTTAAACCCAGTCATGCACTTGAAGAGGCACTTTTAAACCTACCCCCAATATCTCTAAATTATAATATTCGTTTTAATCAGGCCTTGCTTAAGGAATGTAATTCCCGAACAAATCTTGATTTTATTCGAACTTTACAAAAATATAATTTTTTAAAACAATTAACTTATTGCAAAATCTCAAGTGAAATGAAAGACCCTTCTTTAATTTGTAGCGCTTTAATTAAACAGTTGTATATCTTAAAATTATCTCATCAATCGCTTTATTCTCAACCCTTGACTCATCCCACAACCAAACTTCAAAGCAACCAAGAAGAAATGTTGTCACAAAAGATAAAACATCTTAAACAGGATTTGGAATTAAAATCTCAACTTTCTCAAAAGCTTAATGAGCAACGCGAAGAATTACAACTTGATATCAGCCATGCATCCCAAGAATTAGATGTCTTGCAAGAAGATGTTGCACAACTGAGCTCTCAAGTTCATCAAAGACAAAAACAACTTTCCGATTTAAAAATACAAGAGCTACAATATCGAGAAAAACAACATAAAATTGAATGCTTAAGGAAAAAATTGCTTGAAAAACAACAAAATATTCATGCAATGAAACAATCAGTGCATCAACTAGAGTCCAATATTCAAAAGAAAGTTGAAGAAATTTACGACCAGAAAAATGAGAAAAATTTTCATGCAAGAAGTATTCGTTTTCATCAAACCCAAGAGATGCTTCAAAGTAAGTATAATATAAGTTCTATAAGTGCTGCTACCCAGAAAAAAACTCAGAAATCCAAAGAGCGGTTTCATTCTAATCAAGAAGTCTTGGCTGTAACCCAACAAAAAAACACCACCTATCAAAGAACCTTAAATCATATTTTAAAGCATTTAGAAAATCATTTTCAAAATCAAAAATCAGATGGGGTAATTGATGAAGGCAACTATGATTTAGAATTTCCAAGGTTTTATTTTGATAATTTACATGCTCTCGAACAAATGGTGCGAGTTGTTTCCAACCCCGAATTACGAGCTTTTTTACATGCACATATCGTTTTAAAAGAGCTTAGTCTTCCCAGTGACTCTCAAAATGCTTTTAAGATTTGTAATCATATACAAAGTTTTTTAACTTTTTTACCGCTACATTTAAAAGCTCATTTCCAAGATACGATGAACCAACTTCTCCAAAAACATAAAGTGGATATAGCAGAAAATAATTATCAAAAAGTATTTGTGATGGGCGAAGAAGCTAAACAAAAAATGGAAATAGAAAAAGCCATTTATTACTATCACATTGCTTTAGAACTATATGCTGAACGTTCTAGAAAAGTTTATTATGACGCAATTCTTGCACTTGCAGATATTCATCTTAGAAATCATGACATACTAGCTTTGGATTTAATTATAACCTCCCTACAAAGAAACCGAGATTTACCAAACACTGTTTCAAACAGAATCAAGTTATTACAACAGCAATTGATTGAAGACGTACAACAAATTGAATCTATTAACAAAAGGCTAGAAACGCAATTTGGTTTTCAGGATTTTTGGCTTATTAATGTTTTAAAATCTGGAAAAATTTTAAAACATTCACATCATCTTATTTTTGATCATAAAATGCGAAATACCATTTTTTATCACATTACTGAAAAAACTATTTCAGCAGATGAATATTTATTGGCATTAATTGAATATGCATTTTGCCTACAAGAAGAAAAATCCAATGAATTGGCCCAGTTGCAGTGGCAACAGATCCAACACTTTACCGATGAAAATCCTCGTATTGAAATATTAAAGACTTTTGCAAAAAATCAATCCATTCCACTTTCCCTAAAAGAGGCTTTTGATAATTTTACGCCCCATACAACACCTTATGTGCCCGAAAATAGTTTTGAAGCCCAAGAGTTAGAAACACTTAAAGAGCAATTACCCCATGATGAACCAACATTGGTTTTCTTATTGCAGCATTGCCAACACACGACTGTTAAAGCATTATTATCTTATCTCATCGCATCCAAAAAACTAGAAAATCAAAAAGTGATGCCAGCGCTTCAATATCTAGAAAAAAGTTTACAAGATTCATATTTACATCCTTATTGCTACAGGCAAATACAAACCATCCATCAACAACACCCACAAATTCACTGGGATTCTTGTGATGCTCTAGGTTGGCATGAATTAGGATTGGATTATAAAGAAAAAAATCAAATTGAGATTGCTTTGTATTGCTTTCATCATAGTACTCGCATTAACAATAAATTTATCAAATCCATTTTTGCGATATTTGAAATTTACTATGAACAAAAAAATATCCGAGAATTGGTGAGTATTAAACTTATATTGCAAGAATGTATCAACCATTGGATTGAGCTCAAGAATAAAAAAATACTCAATCCTTTTCAAGTCAGTGATCTTTCAAGTTTGCTGTTACGTTTTCAAGGCCTAGTTCACAATGTTATAGAATCCCATAATAAACGATTGGGTATTTATCAAGATTTGATTAACCATTACAGTTTACTAAATCCTTTTGAATTGGATTATTTTGATAAAATTGATTTAAAAAAAGAAAGATTAATCTCAAGCCTATGCTGGTCATTGTACAAAAATCAAAATAGAGAAGCTTTCGCAGATTTTGAAGTCCTTGAGTATGCATTGTTATGCAATCACAGCAAGAAAAATGAGTACTTATTTACCCATTTGGAGCTTGCAATTAATCACCTCCTTGAAGGACAAGTATATTCCATATACCACTTCAATGAAGTTTTAGAATGTTGGGGCAATTTGCGCCATCTTTGTCTAGCATTTACGCAAATGCAACGCTTCTATTTGGCAGATATTGGGCTCTTAAAACAATGCCAGTGTTTTTTCCTATATCATAAAATAATGAATGAACGTTTAGCTCATTCAGAAAGTCCTGAAATATTTACTGAGCATTTTAAATATTTAATCCTCCATCAAATGACTTACTTGATAGAAAAACATCAACTTTTGGCATTTTTATCATTGGAAGGTTTAAGCATGGAACAGCGTTTTGAAGCAAATCTACTGCTAGATGAATACCCTACTGCCCGCGAAATATTACAAAATGAATCATTTGCCAATAGTGCAGCATCATCTAATCGTCTGTTTTTATGGCCTATCAATCCAGATACCATGCAAATATATATTGAAAAATCATATCAATATTATCAGGCATTATTGAGCCAAACCGATACCATTGCTATCAAAATGAGACTTTTAGAAAAATTGATTAAAATTGCAGATTATTTGCATGATGAAGCTAAAATACAAAGCTTTACAGATGAAATGAATGCTATGAAATTGTAGATATAATAAAAGCGCCTTAGGCGCTTTTATTATACAGTCATTAAATCTTTTTCTTTTTCAGACAACTCGTTATCAATAGCTGCGATATATTGATCAGTTAATTTCTGAATTATATCATTACCACGACGTTCATCATCTTCAGAAATGGTTTTGGCTTTGACCAAATCCTTAAGCTGTGCATTGGCATCACGACGAACGTTACGAATCGCAACACGGCCCAATTCAGCCTCGCCACGAACGACTTTGATGAGTTCTTTACGACGCTCTTCATTCAATGCAGGCAATGGGACACGCACCACATGACCAACAGTCACTGGATTTAAACCCAAATCAGAAGTTAAAATCGCTTTTTCAATCGTAGGAATCATATTTTTTTCCCACGGTGTGACCAATAAGGTTCGGGCATCACCAGCACTGATATTTGCCACCTGGGATAATGGTGTTTCAGAGCCGTAGTAATCAACCATGACATGGTCTAATAATGAGGCATTGGCGCGACCAGTTCTAATTTTTGACATTTCATTGGCTAGAACATCAACGGCCTTTTGCATTTTCTTTTCAACTTGTTGCTTGATCTCTGCTAACATGATTTTGCTCCAACGAGAGTACCAACGTGTTCACCTTTCACAATACGCTCTAATGCAGTATTGTCATTCATATCAAAAACTTGAATAGGCATATTATTCTCTGCACACAAGCAAATTGCTGTCGTATCCATGACTTCCAATTTATTTTGAATTACTTCATCAAAAGTCAAACGATCATAACGTTTTGCTTTAGGATTCTTGATAGGATCATCAGAGTAAATACCATCAACCTTGGTCGCTTTTAAAACCACATCAGCTTGCAATTCAATTGCTCTTAAGGAAGCCGCAGAATCAGTGGTGAAAAATGGCGAACCAGTTCCACCTGCACAAATGACAACCTCTCCACGAGCCAACGCATCACGAGCCTGTTGAATATCATAACTGGGTACAAAACCAATCATTGGAACAGCTGAAAAAATGGTGGTTTTAATATTTTGTTTTAACAAAGCATGCTCAAGAGCAATCGCATTCATCACAGTGGCACACATGCCCATTTGATCAGCTTTGACTTGATCAAAACCAGCTGATAGTAAATTTTTTCCACGAAAAAAATTACCACCGCCCAAGACGATAGCAACTTCAACACCCAATTGTTGTAGTTTTTGAATGGATTGAACAACGTAATCCAGCGCCTCTGGTTCCACACCAAAAGACGCTGTTCCGCGTAAAACTTCACCGCTATATTTTAATAAAATGCGGTTATAAGTTAATGCAGTAGATGTCATTGTTGCTTAACCTGAGCCATCACTTCTGCAACGAAATTATCTTCACGTTTCTCAATACCTTCACCAACTTGGAAACATAAGAATTTTTCAACAGTTGCATTGTGTTTTTTCAACAAATCAGCAATTTTGATTGAAGGATCTTTAACAAAAGGTTGGCTAACAAGGCTGACTTCTTCAACGAATTTGCTGATACGGCCAGTAATCATTTTTTCAATAATTTCTTTAGGTTTGCCGCTTTCACTAGCTTGTGCCATGAATACTTCACGTTCAACTGCAATCGCATCTTGGCTAACTTGATCTGGTGTAATCACTTGAGGACGGTTTGCAGCGATTTGCATAGCGATATCTTTTGCTAATGCTTCATCACCACCTTGCATGCTTACAACAACACCAATACGTGAACCATGTAAATAACTAGCAACGTGACCTGTGGTGACCATATGCTCTAAGCGACGTACTTTGATGTTTTCACCAATTTTAGCAACCAATTGCTGACGAGCTTCTTCAACGGTGTCATTTGAGTTAGCAACTTTAGTGCCCATTAAAGCATCAACATCTTGTGCTTTAGAATCAAGGGCAGCTTGAGCAGCAGCATTTGCAAATGCTAAGAAGTTGGTATCACGAGCAACGAAGTCGGTTTCACTATTGATTTCAACCATAACGGCATGTTTAGCAGCAGCATCACGTGCAATAACAATGACGCCTTCAGCAGCGATTCTGTCTGCTTTTTTATCTGCTTTAGCTTGACCTGCTTTACGCATTTCTAAAATAGCTTGTTCAATATCACCGTTGGTCATTTGTAAAAACTTTTTGCATTCCATCATGCCAGCGCCGGTGCGTTGACGTAATTCAGATACCATAGAAGCAGTAATCGACATGGGATTCTCCAAAAAAATAATCTTAAACTTAATACGAAAAATGGCATGCCAAACGACATGCCATCTCAAATCTTAAAAACAATTAAAACTTATTCAGCAGCTTTGTCGTTTGAAGTAGCTTCAACAAATTCGCTATCTGATTTAGCACTTGCAGTTGTTTGGCTTTGTTTAGCATTTAAAATTGCATCAGCCATGCAACGAACATACAATTTGACCGCACGCATTGAGTCGTCATTTGCAGGGATCATATAATCCAAGCCATCTGGATCATTGTTGGTATCAACAACACCGATCACAGGAATACGTAAACGACGAGCTTCTTGAATTGCGATATGTTCGAAACCAACGTCCACAACAAATAAAGCATCAGGTAAGCCGCCCATATCTTGAATACCACCAAGACTACGTTCTAATTTCTCTAATTCTCTTTCTAACATTAAAGCTTCTTTCTTAATCATATTTTCGAAAGAGCCTTCTTGTTGCATTTTTTTCAATTCTTTTAAACGAAGAATAGACTGACGAACAGTTTTGTAGTTGGTTAACATACCGCCTAACCAACGGTGGTTTACATATGGCATACCACAACGTTCAGCTTGTTCTTTAATAACGTCTTGCGCAGCACGTTTGGTGCCCACAAATAAAATTTTTGATTTGTGGCCAGCTAAACGGCCGATAAAGTTCGCAGCATCTTTTAATAAAGGTAAGGTTTTTTCAAGATCAATAATGTGAATCTTGTTGCGGGTTCCAAAAATAAAAGGAGCCATTTTTGGATTCCAGAAACGTGTACGGTGACCAAAATGAGCACCCGCTTCTAATAATTCTTTCATACTAACATTAGACATAATATCTCCAGGGTTATTCCTCCATACTTCCCATGTTATACCCCAATGGGACCCCATAACATGTGACGAAATATGTGTGAAGTTTTAAAATCGTGTCATTTATACCATAAACCAGCTCTCGTAGCAATCATTTGCGACCTAATTGTAGGCTTGAATTTAATGTTTTTGTAGTGTGTTAAGAAGTTTAAAAACTCTTTAGAAATGTCGTAAAATATTTGAACATCTAAATATTGCACTGACCATGAGCACAGCCATGCTCAAACGAAAACGCTCATGGCCACCTCAGAGGCGCCAAGATCCCACAGAAAGGCACAACCGACAGTCAACCGCGCATCGAACCCTGCCACCAAGCCAGGTCCATGTAGCGGGCGTCGTATTCCTAGTGGGCAGACAGATACCTGGCCCCCATACAATACAGTACGGATTGCTATAAGAGCGTGCGCCGCGCCACGCCTTCACCCATCCCCCGCAAAAGGAGTGAGGCTAACCAAGCCGGCCCCCACCCTCACATGAACCCGCGCTGCTTGAATGCTGAATCGACAGAGCGTACTCCTTGCGTACCAGTGCACACAGAGAACCTACCAATCCTGAACCTAAGCACCGGACCCACAACCTCTCGCACACATCTCTTCATCGTGGGTTGTTCCACAGCTACCGCAATGGTCGTTGCAATCGCACGCGATACCGGTCGACGTGTAAGCAGTGGCTAAAGCAAACAAGCCACTAAGTATTATGGCTCTTATTGAGACTCTTATCATAACTATCTCCTTGATATTTGTTGCAAGGAATAAGGTTATTGTTGTTATCTGTTTCATCCATGCAACAGTTTAAGATCTTACGACACCAAGAATGCCATCGCTTTAAGTAGTCTCCAATGCAATTATCTGTTGCATTTTGCGCATAACGCTGCGCTAACTTAATTTGATGATTCTCGATGCTTTGTTTTGCAATTTGAGGGACTTTGTTCCATTGAATCCCTAACAATTCAGACCTAGTTTGGACGAATCCCACATAGGATCGTCCCGTCCGGATGCCGCAACGGATATTAGGCGACGCCCCCCAGGCTGAATCTGCGCCTCGCGCAGATGATGTGTCCAGGTAGCCCCACAGTAGTCCACGATGAGGCCGACTCACGGACCACAGCACCAGGCCGCGGGAGTGCGCCTTCCTCGAGACAGGGCCCCCTGGTGTCCGAGCCCGCCCGGCTTACACTAATCAGATTGGACCGAGCAGGTTCCGGGTCGATCGTTCATCATACACATACCGACTTCGCCATAGTTAGGGGGGCACGTGCACGCGATGCTTGTCGACGTGTAAGCAGTGGCTAAAGCAAACAAGCCACTAAGTATTATGGCTCTTATTGAGACTCTTTTGTTCATAACTATCTCCTTGATATTTGTTGCAAGGAATAAGGTTATTGTTGTTATCTGTTTCATCCATGCAACAATTTAATATACTACCACGCCATGAAGCCCATCGTTTTTAGGTCGTCTCCGATGCGATTATCTGTTGCACTAGTCGCATCCCACCGTGCTCTCTTTTTTTATGGTTCGCAACGCTCTGTAGCGCAACTTGAAGGGCTTTGCCCCCGTACTTTCTCCTCGCACGTGTCGCCTGAAGTGCGTGGGCCCGATTGACGTACCGTCAGATCCTTCGGCCCTAATGCCGAACTAGCGCCGCGGCCCCCACATCGCTGGTCCATACGCCCACACGTTGCAGTGCAGTCAGCGGCTCCGCACGGGCAGTATTAGGCCGGTGGAGGTGGCGGCATAGGTTTCTTGCACTCACACTTCCCATCGTACGTCACGGGCACCGTACCACCAGGGCAACCATACTTGCACTCCTCGAAGGCCATGCTTGTCGACGTATAAGCAGCGCCTAATGTAAATAATACACTAAGTACTATAGCTCTTATTGAGACTCTTTTCATAACTATCTCCTTGATGTTTGTTGCAAGGAAAAAGCTTATTGTTGTGATTTGTTTCATCCATGCAACAGTTCAACATACTCTCACACCAAGAATTCCACCTCCTCAAATAGTCTCCAATGCAGCTTTTTGTTGCATTTAGCGCATAACGCTGGGCTAACTTATTTTGATGGTTCTCGATGCTTTGTTTTGCAATTTGAGGGACTTTGTTCCATTGAATCCCTAAAAATGCAAATCCTTTTTTAATGCATCCAATAAAGGTTTTTTTGGGATGCATACTTAATTTCAATGACTTTAAGACTTGATGAGTTATTTTAATCACTTTCCTTAATTGGCTTCTCGTTTTAACCAATACTATCCAATCATCCATGTACCTTCTATAAAAACCAAGTCCTTGTAATTGATTATCCATTGGGGCTAAATAAATAGCAGCCATTAATGGTGATAACGAACTTCCTCGGGGTATCCCTTGCTCAAAATGATGATATTGTCCTTGCTTTATTTCCAAACGTTTCATGTATTGTTCAAAGATAGCCATGAGTTTAGAGCAATCGGTATAAGCCCTTAATTGCTTCAATAAAATCTCATGCTTAATCGAGGCATAATAGGAATCAATGTCACTTTTAAATACTTTAGGATAATTGTCTTTAACTTGATGTATGGCTTTAATACTGCCATGAATACCACCATGGCCTTGCAAATGATGACAATGAGGAGATTGAATCTTCTCTTTTAATACATAACTCACCTTACGCACGGGC
>DHHZ01000013.1 GCA_002403515.1 Legionellales bacterium UBA4759
TTGAAATTCTCGCCCGCTTCATCATGCCATCATTGACTTTGCGTGCAGTAATTAACATTTCAGGATATATAGCATGACGTTTGGCTTGAAAAGCTAAATAATGTGGGTCAACTGCAATACAATGCCCCCCAACCAATCCAGGCTTGAAGGGTAAAAAATTAAATTTTGTGCCTGCTGCATCTAAAACTTCTTGCATATCAATATGCATTGCCTGTGCGATTATTGAGCATTCATTCATTAAAGCGATATTGACATCGCGTTGAGCATTTTCAAGCATTTTTGACATTTCTGCTACAGCTATACTTGAAACACAATAAATCTTTTTACAACATTTTTGATAAATTGAAGAAACTTTCTCTAAAATAAATGGATTTCTAGCAGAAACCAATTTACAAACATTTTCTATAGACTGTTCTTTTACAGATGGACATATCCTTTCTGGGGAATAGGCAACATAAAAATCACGGTCTTCTTTTAATTGACTGTATTTTTCTAATATGGGAATACAAATTTGTTCTATTGTGCCAGGGTAAACAGAAGACTCAAATACAATAATGTCATCTTTTTTTAGAATACTAGAGAGATTTTGGCAAACACTTTTTAAAATTCGAATATCAGGAAACTCGTAATACTGTGTAGGTGTTGGAACACAAACAATAAAAAAAGTGATATCTTTTAAATCGGAGATTTGATCAGCAAACAAAAGATGGGCTTTTTTTAAATCTAAAGTATTAAATTGAAGGTTTCTATCTTCATTTAATCTTAGCTCATTGAGACGTATTTCATCGGTGTCATAAATAGTTACTTGCTCATGTTTTGCTAAAGCCATAGCTAACTCAAGACCCACAAAACCTGCACCAATTAAGGCGATGTTCATGAAATTCCTTGATAAAAGACATTACCTATTAACTATAGACCATTCGATGATTATTGTATTGACAATCTATTCTTATTACAGATAAAGTAATTCTTTAGATCATGGATGCTCTTCATGCGAAATTTAGTAACTGGCGGTGCTGGTTTTATCGGTTCTCATGTTGTCGCCAGTCTTCTAGAAAAAGGTGAGAAAGTTTATCTTATTGATAACCTGTCCACTGGGTCTAAAAAAAATATTCAAAATTTTTTACATCATCCCAATCTTGAATGTCATTACCAAGATTTAAATAATGTTCATACTCTCGGTGAAATTATTCAAAACGTTGATGTGGTTTATCATTTTGCAGCTGTTGTAGGTGTTTACCGAGTTTTACAACACCCTGAAGAAGTATTATCAAGCAATATCAATGCAACCATCTTTTTGTTAGAAACTATCAAAAAATACAACCCTAAATGCCGAGTGATTTTGGCTTCAAGTTCTGAAGTTTATGGAAAAACATCTAAAGATCTTCTTGCTGAAGAGGATGATTTGGTGCTCAAAGTTCAAGAAAAACATCGAGTAATTTATAGTATTTCAAAAGTTATTGATGAGGTTTATGGCTTAACATTTCATGAAATATATGGTCTTAATGTTACAATACTTCGTATTTTTAATACCATTGGTCCAAGACAATCCAGTCAATATGGTATGGTTATTCCTCAATTTATTCAACAGGCATTGCATCAACAACCCATTCAAGTTTTTGGAGATGGGAATCAAAAAAGAAGTTTTTGCGATGTTCGTGATTTGGTATCGTTGATTCAAAAAGTAAAAAATGAGCCTAAAACAATAGGAATGATTTTAAATATCGGCCATGATGAAGAAATCTCCATATTAGAATTGGCCCACATGATTATTGACCTGACCAAAAGTAATTCTTCGATTGAATTCGTCACTTATGAATCAGCTTATCATGAAATATTTGAAGATTTTCAATTTCGACGCCCCGACTTAACTCGGTTGAAAAGTTTAATTTCGGTTAATTTTCAATGGAATTTACCAAAAACGCTCAAAAATTTGATAGAGATTTATTCATCATGATTATTAAAATATTGATGGGGCTTTGCGGTATAACATTTTACTCTTTAGCTTATTCAGCAAATCAAGTTCAAGTTATTCAAGAGCTCATCAAAAATCAACAATATTTACAAGCTATAAAAACATCTCAGGATTATCTTCAAAAAAACCCTGATGATGGGGATGCCGAGTTTTTAATGGCCAATGCTTATTGGTTAAATAAAAATACTAACCAAGCGATTCAACATCTTCAATTATTATTAAAAAAATATCCAAATTATTCGCAGGCTCATCAGTTATTAAAAAAGATTAATCAATCTTTACAAGCCTCAACAATTTGGCATCAGCCACCTTATTTATCATTCATGGATTTGTATCAAAAAAATAACAAACAAGCCATTCAAAAAGCTAGAGATTATTTGATTGTTTATCCAAATGATGCTGATGTCGGATTGGCACTTGCTAAAATGTTAAGAAAACTCGGTCAAATTCATGAGGCTGAAAATATATTGGTTTATCATTTGATGCTTTATCCACATTATACCGAGCTTTATTTAGAACTGATTAATTTATTGATTGAAGATAATCGTTTGAGCGCTGCACAAAAAATTGCAAGCTTGGGTGGGATTTTTAATCCTTGGAACCAGGATATTCAAAAAAAGCAGAAGGATATTATTTATTTACAAGAACAAAAGCATATAAAAATAAAAAATACATCTATTGATGCTGATAAACAATCACAATCCTTAAAAAAAATATCGATATCACCCCAATATTTGAATGAAATTGGCATCTATCAACAAAATTATTTTATTACGGATATAAAACAAACTTGGGATTACACCACGGTTTTTTATGGACGACAAACTCAACTAGGAAAGCTTTATGGTAAAGTCAATTATGCCAATCGACTTCACCACGAAGCAGCACAAGCTGAGGTAGAGTTCTTTCCAAAGCTCAATGATTATGTTTATTTGGATTTGGATGCAACCACCGCTAATCAGCCTATACTTTTTCCTCGTTATGCATATTCTGGAGAAGCTTTTTTTGTGCTGCCCAAAATACTGAATGTCTCGACTGGTGCTCAGATGAATCGTATTACAAATAAAATTCATTATAGTCGTTTTACATTATCTGCTTCCAAAGATATCAGTGTCAGTAATATTACTTTTAGGCCTTATTTCTATCTGCCAGGGGAAGGAGCCAGTTCTATTTTGTACACTGTCAATTATCGCTATAATTATGCAGAGCCCTATGGCTATATGGGTTTTGTTGCAGGGATTGGCAACACCCCTGACTTTGCGAATCTTGAAACCATTAATGCGCTCGTGTTAACCAATAAAATTTTAAGCCCTTATATTAATTTTGCCATTTTTAAAGAACGTTTGATTATTAATTTAAGTTTACTCTATCAAAATCAGGTGTTTCCTAATCAGCGCGTCAGAGATTGGCTTGGTGGAACCGCAGGTGCAACATGGAAATTTTAACCAGTCACTATATTATTCATATTTTTAAATATTTAAGTTTGATTCAAATTGGTTTATTTATTGTTTTATTTTTTATCACGCTAGGGACTAAGATCTATCAACAACATCAAGAAAAATTATTTCATAAAAAGTATCATTATATTCAAAAATTAATGAAAAATTTTGAACAATTAAAGCCCCAGCAAATCGATAATTTAAAAAAAAATGATTTAATTAGTTTTTCTATTTTCTTTCATCTTCAAAAAGATAATTATTGGCATGACAATCAAACATATATTGATATTCTAAATACACTTTTTTTACCAAATTTAATATCTTACGCAAGCTCTCGTTCATGGAGTTTAAGAAATATAGCAGCAACCATCTTGATGTTGAAAAATAAATTTACAAAGACTTGTAATGCATCAGAAGTCTTTATGCTTGAAATGCTTTTAAATGACAAAGTTGCCTTAGTACAAACAAATGCTGCTTTGGCAGTATTTTATAATCCAAGCACTCGCTTAATGAATAAAGTCATTGATGTATTTAGTATCTCAGAGCGCTCACAACATGAATTACTCATGAGCATGATGAAAGAGTGTGCTTATAATGGTTCTCAATTTTTGGTATATCGACTGGACACTGAAACCTCAAATGATATTCGTTCTTTTTGCTATCGCATGCTGACTGATTTGCCCGTTTTAGACCTTGAAATAAATAAGCTTAGCTGCGATCTTGAATCAGATTCTCTTGACCTCAAAATCTCTGCTTTGGCTTATGTTGCTCATATAAATTATAAAGGTTATGAAGATATTTTAGTCAATAATTTAAGTGACAAACATTGGCAAATCAGAGCGCGATGCGCGAAACTGATTGGGCAAACTAAAAATCCTAAATTGGCTGTTTTTTTAGAACCTATTTTGGAAGATCCTGTTTGGTGGGTTCGTTTCAGAAGTGCAAGTGCCTTAACATTTTTGGGTGAAGATGGTCTCAACATTCTCAAAGCTAAAAGATTGAGTCTTGACCAATTTGCAGCTGATATATCATCCGCGCAAATGGAGCTCAATAAAATGAATCAGGAGAGTTTATGATTTCCATGATTAGTGGATTTATCCTTATTTATTTTTGTTTATTATGGATTGGATATATTGTTTTTTTAATTGGAAGTATAGGGGGTATTCTTCGAAAATATGATATCAACAAGTATAATAATATTATCAAAGGTATACTAAACACCAATGGGTTGCCTGTGAGCGTATGTATCCCTGTATATAATAATCCAAAAGATGTTATTCATTCTATCGAATCTGTGCTCAATTCTGATTATCCGAATATTAAAATCTTGGTCGTCAATGATGGTTCTATTGATAATACACTTGAAAATTTAATTAAAAAATATCAACTCAAACCAATTACTCAAAGTTTTAAACATGTTATTTCTTGTGCCCCTATAAAAACAATTTATCAATCTGAGATATATTCTCAATTGCAAGTGATAGATAAAGAGCATTATCTAAATTTATCTTCTGGTGCTGATGCTCATAATGCAGCTTTAAATATTTGTCGAACTCCAATCGTGATTACCTTGGACTCCGATACGGTTATTGAGCCTCATGCAATTTCTGAAATGATTTTTTGCTATCTGACCCATGCAAATTGTGTGGCAGTTGGTGGAAATATTTATATCCCTAATCATATTAATAAATTTCATCACCCTATTCAAAAATTAAGTTTATTCAGCCCTACATTAGGTGTTCAAATTATTGAGTATTTAAGGTCTTTTTTTTATGGTCACGAGGGGTGGTCTGGATTAGGGGGCGCTTTATGTCATTCAGGAGCTTTTACCTTGATGGCAACGGATATTTTAATTGAGTCGCATGGATTTGATCGAGACAACTACTCCTATGATTCAGAAATTATCATGAGATTACATCATGTGATGCGTCAGAAAAAAAAATCATATTTTATTAGTTATGCGCCTTCAGCAATAGCCTGGGCATCCCAGCCCAATTCGCTTGCTGGATTATGGGAACAACGTGATCGTTGGCAAAGAGGACTTTGGCGCTCTTTTTTAAAGCATAAGGGAATGTTTCTTAATCCGCAGTATGGTAAAACTGGGATGATAGCATATCCTTTTTATTTTATATTTGAAATTCTTGGACCAGTTATTGAGGGATGTGCATATATAATTTTATTATGGATTTTACTTTTTGAACAATTCAACCTTGAGCATATAATGTGGTTTGTGCTAATGGCATGGAGCTATTTATTTTTTATCACATTATCCTGTGTCTTGTTAAATTTTTTGACTTACAACAAATACCATCAAAAAACCGATATTTTGATATTGATGTATTTTACCTGTCTAGAGGTGATATTTTATCGGCCATTTCGTTCTATTTGCGCGGTTTTTTCAACCATAAAATATATTGGGTGCCGTATTATAGGACGGCCATGTTAACTTTTGAATGGGATGTATTTTGAATATATTAATTACAGGTGGTACAGGATTTATTGGTAGTCATATCGCTGCCTTACTTCTTCAACACCAATATAAGGTTGTTTTATATGACAATCTATCTAATAGCTCCTTAGATGTTTTAAAAATACTGTCGACCATCTCTAAAGAACAACCCATATTTGTTAAAGGTGAAATGTCAGAATTGCCATTACTTGTAGCAACTATTCACCAATATGAAATTGATGTTGTCATACATTTGGCAGCATTAAAATCAGTGGAGGAATCTAATCAAAAACCTCTAGATTATTATGATAAAAACTTATTAGGTTCGATTAATTTGATCAAGGCTTTACAAATTTCTGGGATAAAAAAAATTATCTATGCCAGTAGTTGTTCCGTCTACGGCAACTTATTAAAATCTCCTATACAGGAGCAAGAGATTGGGAGCCCCGAAAGTCCTTACGCGTATTCAAAATGGCTTGTTGAACAAATATTACAGGATGTATTTAATGCCGATCCAACATGGAATATGATTGTTTTTAGATATTTCAATGTTGCTGGTGCTGATAAAATTCTTGGTTTAGGCGAAACCCCCTCTCAAAAGTATGGGAATATATTCACAGAACTTGCCAAAGTGGCATCAAAAAAACAGTCTAATTTCAAAGTTTTTGGTCAGGATTATTTGACTAGAGACGGTACTTGTATTCGAGATTATGTGCATGTTCAGGACATAGCGCGAGCGCATTTATTGGCATTAGACTATTTTCAAAAAGCCAATCAATCATCATTTCTAGAATATATTAATTTAGGAACTGGGCAAGGCCATAGTATTTTAGAATTAATTCACCTTTTCGAAAAAATAAATCATGTGAAAATTCCATTTCAATTTTATCCTAGACGCTTGAATGAGATCTCTGAAGTTTATGCAAGTATTAATAAAGCCAAAAATGTTCTGACTTGGGAGCCAGAATATACCCTTGAAAATATTTGCCAAGATTACTGGCGTTTTTGTCAGTCCATTCAATTATAAATGCTGCACCTGAAGTATCCTTTTGAATTTTATTTGCTCAAAATTACGATAACATGTCATAATATGTTCTTTTTAAATGTCAGCTGGGTATTTTAGCTTTATGAAAGAACAAATCGATGCATTATTGCGACAGTCTTTGCATGTTATTGAACAAGAAACAGGGCTCCTTTTACCAGAAGGTCTGTCATTTAATATCGAAAGACCCCGCGATGCCAGTCATGGTGATTTTTCAAGTAATATTGCGATGGTCTCATGTAAAGCACTTAATATGCCCCCGCGCATCTTAGCTGAGCGTTTGCTGGAAAATCTTCCTAAGCATCCAGGCATTGCAAAGATATCTATAGCCGGCCCCGGATTTATAAATTTTGTTTTAAGTACCAACCTTTTAGCAGAACAACTTGAGCTTATGTGGCAGTCTGAATGCTGTGGGGTCACCTCTATTGGTGAATCACAAACGGTTGTTGTGGATTACTCTTCACCCAATTTAGCCAAAGAAATGCATGTTGGACATTTGCGATCAACTATCATTGGTGATGCAATTGCTCGCGTGTTAGAGCTTAAAGGTTATCAAGTCATTCGTCAAAATCACGTTGGTGATTGGGGTACTCAATTTGGAATGTTGATAGCACATTTTGATGATGAGGCACGTGCCCATCATGGTGAAGTCAAACTCAATGATCTGGAGAGCTTTTATAAAGCAGCCAAACTGCGCTTTGATTCAGAGCCAAATTTTGCCGAACGCGCACGAAATTTAGTGGTAGCCTTACAATCTGGCGATGAAAAATGTTTGAGCATGTGGCAATCATTTATTCAATTGTCGATTGCGCATTGTCAAGAAGTTTATGAACGTTTGGGTGTGGCTTTAACGCCCAACGATGTCAGAGCAGAAAGTGCGTACAATGATGATTTGCCCATCGTGGTGGACTTGCTTAAACAAAAAAATCTTTTGGTTGAGCATGATGGTGCGCAATGTGTTTTTATGGACGAATTTAAAGGCAAAGATGATGAGTTATTGCCAGTCATCGTTCAGAAAAAAGATGGTGGATTTTTATATGCAAGCACCGATTTAGCCGCCATTCGTTATC
>DHHZ01000130.1 GCA_002403515.1 Legionellales bacterium UBA4759
AACCATTTGGCCATTGTGGTCGATGAATATGGTCAACCCATTGGATTTGTGACTTTGGAAGATACTTTAGAACAAATCATTGGTGACATTGCAGACGAATTTGATGTCGAAGAAGAAGACCCCATTAAAGTTCTCAATCAAAAACAATACATCATGAAAGGTGATACCGAATTAGAACTGATTAATGAGCGCTTAGGTACCAAATTTGATGATCAGTTGGTCGATACCATTGGCGGTTTAGTCACTAGTCGTTTCAATTACCCACCCAAACGTGGCGAAATTATTGAAATCAATGATTTCCAATTTAAAATTCTTAGCGCAAGTTCAAGACGAATCAAACTTCTAGAATGTACTGATAAACGCAAAGAGGAAGAACATGAACAATGAACTCTTATTTCTATCAGATGATTTAAAACAAAGTGATGCCCTAATTCACGCATTAATAGAACATGAACTCCCTGTTCGTCAAGATTCTATTACCCATCATTTAGAACAAGACATTAGTCATGTCGAGCCTTTCTCCATTGTCATTTTGGATATTCACAATCAGTTATATCCTTTATTGAATCTAATGGATAAACTCAGACAATTTATTCATTTAAACATCATCGTTTTGAGTCCGAGCTCAGATGAACAAGATTGCCTCAATGCATTCTCTCATGGTGCTGATGACTATCTCAAAAAACCCATACTGGTGGCTGAGCTTGTTGCCCGAATTAAAGCTATTCATAGACGCGCGCATACAACCCCTATGGATAATGCAACGCTAAGTATGGGACCATTATTTTTAAATTGTTTGACTCGACAAGCTGTTTTAGATGAACAAATTCTTTCACTCACCAACAGTGAATTCAATGTTCTTGAAATATTTTTACGTTACCCTGGCCGGGTTTTATCAAAAGAACAGTTGACAGAATATAGTTTAGGTAGAAAATATACTGCATTTGATCGTAGTATTGATGTTCACATCAGTAATTTACGCCAAAAACTCAATGAAGATCATCATGATGAGTCATGGATCAAAACTATTCGGGGCTATGGTTACGCATTCGTTGCTAAAGGTTAATTATGTTAGATATTAAATTTATTATAGAAAATCAAAAACTCATCCAAGAAAATATTGAAAAGCGTGGCGTAAAAGCTGACCTTGCTCAACTGATTGAACTTTACAACGAACGTAAAGCTCTCAAAACACATATTGAAGAAAAAAGAGCACAGGCCAATCAAGTTGCTAAAAAAATTCCTACGGTTTCAAAAGAAGAAAAGCCTCCTTTAATTAGCCAAGGCAAGGAATTAAACCAATATATCTCCTCCTTAGAACCCAAGCTTCGTGATTTGGAAGATAGCTATCAACAAGCACTCTACACTATCCCAAACCTAATTTCTGAAGATACCCCTGAGGGCGCATCTGATGAAGAAAATGTTGCCTTAAAATATGTGGGAACTCCACCTGCTTTTGATTTTCAAAGTCGTGATCACTTAGAATTAGCTCAACTGCATGATTGGATTGATTTTGACAGTGGTGCAAAAGTTACAGGCTCAAAATTTTATTTTCTAAAAAACGATGCCGTTCTTTTAGAGTCTGCCTTGACTCTTTTTGCCATGAAAGTTGCCAGAGAATTTGGCTACACCCCATTATCTACACCTGATTTGGCAAAACGCTCAGTTTTAATTGGTACAGGATTTAATCCACGTGGTGATGAAGCCAATATTTATAATCTGGAAGATATGGATTTGAGTTTGATTGCCACAGCAGAAATTACCGTTGGTGGTATGCATGCAGATACTATTCTTGATGATTTTCAATTGCCATTAAAATATGTGGCCTATAGCCATTGTTTCCGAAGAGAAGCCGGCGCTGGCGGGCGTGAAAGCAAAGGCTTGTATCGTGTTCACCAATTTTCTAAAATCGAATTATTCCAAATTAGTACACCCGAAAAAAGTACTGAGGCATTGGAAGAAATTTTAAAGCTTGAAGAAACCATTTACCAACGCTTGGGTTTACCATACCGTGTTGTAAAAATTTGTGCTGGCGACTTGGGTGCTGCAGCATACAAAAAATACGACATTGAAGCTTGGATGCCTGGTCGCGAAAGCGAAGATAAATACGGCGAAGTCACCTCTTGCTCGAATTGTACAGACTTTCAATCTCGTCGACTAAACATACGCTACCGTAATGCCAATAACGATAAATTCTTCCCACATACCCTCAATGGTACAGCTATAGCAGTCAGTCGTACTCTTCTGGCGTTAATGGAAAATTATCAGGATGCCGAAGGTAATATTCGTGTGCCTGAAGCTTTAATACCTTACATAGGCCAAGATATTTTTAAAGTGAAAAAATGAGTAGAAATCTGTATGAAAACATACAGGAAGTTCCCGACTGGGTAAAAGACATGGATAAATATGCCAGCAATATTTTTCTTGCTGGCTTTTTGATTAATCGCATCAAAGATATTCCTATGGGATATGTCTCGACCCTTTTAGGTGGCATTGCAATTTTAAGCTTTGCCTGTGCCTATAGTATGCAATGCATCACATCATGTTATTATGATACTCATCCTGATTATTTTTTTGATTATCGCTTGTTGTTTCAACTTCAATCCCTCTTTGGTGCTATCGGCTCTTTGGTGTGCATCTTAAATCCAGAACTTTGGTTACCCTGTTTGGGATTATTTGTTTTAGCCAATGCTTGCTGGTTTTTCGCAGAGCAATTTCGATTGGAACATCCAACAACCTATCCGGCAATGCCAAAAAATCCCAACAACTATTTGCTCTACACCAAATGGTGTACCATTGCTATCTCATGCTCAACACTGATGGGTCTTATTGCTTATAGCAATCAAGCATTGTATTCGACTTGTTTACAAATCGGCATGCTTCTAAATTATGCCGCCATCATCACCGCATTTTATTATTCATTTCAAGCGGATGAGCCCTCAAGCACTCTTGTCAATAAAGCACATTAACTATATCCTTATGGCTTAATTTTTTAGGAAAAAAATAAATGACTAAACAACATCCTCAAGACATTGCAAATTGGATTTTAGCACAATATCCTGCACCTTTTTCGCCCAAAGTAGGGATTGTTTTAGGTTCAGGCCTTGGCCCTTTTGGTGATACTCTAGAAAACGCTGTGACCATTCCTTACAGTGATATCCCAGGCTTTCCCAAAACCACTGTGCAAGGTCACTCTGGTGAATTAATTTTAGGATATGTCGGTCAAACACCGGTGGTATGTTTAAAAGGACGTGCCCATCTTTATGAAGGGATTGATGTAGCCTATATCAAAACCTATGTACGCACCTTAAAATGTTTAGGATGTGAATATTTCGTGGCAACAAATGCTTCGGGCTCTATGCGAGAAGAAATGCTCCCAGGGTCTATCATGATGATTGTTGACCACATTAACTTCATGCCTATTAATCCATTAACAGGCCCCAATGATGATGAATTTGGTCCTCGATTTTTACCTGTAGACCAAGCCTATCATCCAGAAGTACAAACACTTCTCAAAAATGCAGCTCAAAAAGCGCAAGTTCAATTGCATGAAGGTGTTTACATTGCCGTTCAAGGCCCTCAATATGAAACCGCAGCAGAAATTCGGGCTTTTCGTACTTTGGGTGCGGATGCTGTGGGGATGTCGACTGTACCTGAAGTTCTGATTGCGCATCATTGTGGAATGAAAGTTGGTGCACTTGCTACCCTGACCAACTACGCCACAGGCTTGGCTAAAAAATCTCATGATCACAACGATGTTGTTGCCGTTGCGAATCAAGCCAGTCAAAATTTAATTTCTATTATTCAAAACTTTCTAGCGACTGTATGATGAATGAAGCTGAAAAAATTTATGCGTTGCTGGATTTAACTTGTCTTAAAGACGAAGTTCATCCAGCAGAGATTCTTGATTTAGCACATCTTGCAAGCAAGCATCAAGTTGCAGCCATTTGTGTTTGGCCGCACCTGCTTGAGCATATTCCAGCAACATGCCAAATCACCAAAGCAACCGTTGTAAACTTTCCCAGTGGCAGTGACGAGCTTTCTGAAGTCCTGGCAGACATTTCTAAAATTTGTAAGCGCTTTCCAGGCACTGAAATCGATTATGTTTTTGATTATCAATCCTATTTGCAAGGCAATACCCAAAAAGCTATTGATGATTGTGCTGCTGTAGCCAAACTTTGCCATCAACTGCATGTCAAACTCAAAGTAATTATTGAAACGGGCGCATTCCCCTCTCCTGAGATAATTGAGAAAGCAGCAAGTGCAATTATTGTAGCAGGCGCTGATATGCTAAAGACCTCAACGGGCAAAATTGCCAAAGGTGCAAGTCTTGAAGCAGTGGAAGCTTTTTGTAAAGCCATTAAAAAGCAATCAAAACCCTGCGGCATAAAAGTCTCTGGTGGAATTCGTACCATGACGCAAGCACAAGAATATCTCAAACTTATTCATCATTACTTACCGGATTTGACAGATATTCGATTTGGCTGCAGTCAAATGGTCAATGATTTATGATTAAAGCCGCTATTCAATTAATGCGGCTTGATAAGCCTATTGGCATTTACCTCTTGTGGTTTCCGACCGCTTGGGCATTACAATTGGCTTATCCAAAACAAATCCCACTCAATTTTTTAATTTATTTTGCTTTAGGCACCCTTTTCATGCGCTCTGCAGGCTGTGTTATCAATGACATTGCCGACAGACGAATTGACATTCATGTTTGGCGAACAAAAAATCGCCCCTTAGCAACTGGCAATATATCACTTACCGCAGCCTGGGCTATTTTATTGAGCTTATTATTAGCAGCCCTTCTTATTCTCATACAACTGCCTAAAAGTTGCTTTGATGTGGCGTTAATTGCGGTTGGTTTTACCTTCATTTATCCTTTTTGTAAACGATTTATACCCACGCCTCAAATGGTATTAAGTCTTGCTTTTGCATGTAGCATTCCCATGGTGAATCGCGCAAGCCTTCAACCGTGGACGCTCTCCTGGACCTTGCTAAGCCTAATTACCTTACTTTGGGTGGTGGCTTATGATACAGAATATGCCTTAGCCGATTTAGAAGATGATTTAAAAATTGGGGTTTTATCCACGGCTCGATTTTTTGGTCGACATGTTCGACTCATTATCGCCATTCTTCAACTGAGTTTGCATTCACTTTGGTTTTTCTTTGCAAAAATAAATCAAATGAATGAGGGTTTTTATTGGGCATGGGCAATTGCTTGGTTATTTTGGTTACACCAATGGTATTTGCTTTCTAAAAAACAAAAGGAAATTGATTTTCAGGCTTTTAAACTCAATGCCTGGTATGGTTTATGGATGTGGATTAGTCTGATATGTGCTCATCTTGATTTAAAGATTTAAAAAAATCCACTGGAATTACTAAATCTTTGTTATACCGCGACAATAGTAGTGGGATTTCGCAAAGCTTCTTTCCAACGATAAAAAATATCTTACTTATCTAATTTAGTAATCACAATGAACTGGATTAGCTTGACAAAAAAAGAATATTAATTTAACATTATGACTTTTTAGGTGGCGAAAATGATTTCAGGAAATGAAATAACTCCTGTCGATGACAAAGAATTTAAAGCATTAATAAATAGCATCAAACTTCTATATCATCCGGACAAAAACACTACTACTTATCAAGCCTTCTGTAATAAACTCATGCAGGAAATTCTTTCTATTATCAATAATGATAAAGACTC
>DHHZ01000078.1 GCA_002403515.1 Legionellales bacterium UBA4759
AAAAGTAATGGCCATTGACAAACCATGGAAAATGGATGAGCCGCCAGCACAATATCAAGCCCCTATTGTTGAACATAAGGTGGCGATAAAGTTTGCTCGACAGGAAATTTCAGCACGTTGGAAACAAGATGGTTTTCGCGAACAATCCCGCGAAGTAAACGAAAAGCTGGGTAGTCGTCATAAAATGACTTCTCGAAAAAAACCACCCAAGAAAAAAAGTTCAACACAGTTGTCATTTGATCTTTAGGTGAAACAAAAAATATATGAGTGTATACCAGGAGTAGTTATGGCCAATAAAGATGCAAAAAATGTGTTGGGAACGTCCCTTCAACAATGTTGTACAAAGCCACTTACGGGATTTTATCGCGATGGCTATTGTCATACTGGTGAAGCAGATACTGGCAGTCATGTGATTGCTGCAACAGTCACACAAGAATTTTTAGATTTTACCAAATTACATGGTAATGATTTGATGACACCTCGCCCAGAATATAACTTTCCTGGATTAAAAGCAGGCGATAGCTGGTGTTTATGTGCATTGCGTTGGAAAGAAGCGTATATGGCAGGTGTCGCACCACCGGTGAATCTTGACGCAACGCATGAAAAAGCCCTTGAATATATTCCACTTCACATACTCCAAGAATTTCAGAAATAACTATGCTTACTTTGAAAAAACAGTTTGATGATCGAGAGGAACTGATTGCATTTGTGCAGTCACTTGCGCCATGGGCAGAGGGAAAGCCGAGCCCTATCCAGGGTGGTCGACATTCAGCAGAAATGAAATTACATCATATTGACCCTATTGCATATGCTCGTACACGCAATTTCGGTGATGGTAAAATATCAGGCCTATCTCCCTACATTCACCATGGCGTGCTGAGTCTAAACGAGGTGCGCAATCATGCGCTGACAACATGTCAACAACCAGAACAAATCACCAAATTTATTCAAGAGTTGGCATGGCGAGATTTTTGGCAGCGTGCGTTAATAGAGCATCCAAAATGGGCATGGGTTGATGTTGAAGACTATAAAACAGGTTTTAAAGCAAAGGATTATGCCGACACCCTGCCCGATGATATTGCCCAAGGTCGAACAGGCATTGCTTGCTTGGATGCATTTATTCATGAGCTTACTTCAACAGGATATATTCACAATCATGCACGCATGTATTTGGCAAGCTATATCGTGCATTTTAGACGCATCAAATGGCAAGCAGGTGCACAGTGGTTTTTAGAGCATTTATTGGATGGGGACGTGGCCAGTAATAATCTTTCATGGCAATGGGTAGCCAGTACTTTCAGCCATAAACCTTATATTTTCAATCTGGAAAATGTCGCCAAATATTTTAAAAATCAAGTGGATACTGAGCCTCACCATAATCAACTATTGGACGCAAGTTACGAGGAACTTCAATGTCGTTTATTTCCGAACATGAGAAAGACAATATGATAAAAAAAGCATTGATTTTACTGCATGAGGAATCGCTCAGAATGACACATCCTGTATTTCATGCCGCCCCTCGGGGTGCGCAAGTTATTTATATATGGGATGATGAGTATATTCAGCGTACTAGATATAGCTTAAAGCGGCTAATCTTCATCTATGAAACATTATCTGAGTTAGATGTTGAAATACTTCGTGGTGATACACAAAGCATCCTAGAACAAATTAATCCCTCAATTGTCTACATACCACGCACAAATAATCCACTTCTTTTAGAAATGATAGAGTCTGTGCATAAAGTGCAGCCTGTTGAGCTGGTAGAGGATGAGCCTTTTGTGAAACTTGAAAAACCTATGGAATATAAGCGATTTTTTCAATATTGGGGTAAAGCAGAAAAAAAAGCCTTTCTTCTTCATGGTGGTGTGAATGCCTAAAGGAATAAAAAAGCAGCATCTTCCAAGTAAAATATGTGCTCGTTGTGGCCGAGCGTTTATATGGCGAAAAAAATGGGAAAAAGTTTGGGATGAAGTGAAATATTGCTCTGATACACGTCGAAAAAAATAATAGGACTAAAGCCAAACATTAGCCCTACTAAAAAATAAAAAGATTTTTTTAACATGTGATATGTCTTTGTGGTGGCATGTGCTCATTTTTATTAGATGCGTGATTAAAATAAGAATAAGCTCCTAAAGCCAAAGCACAAGCGCCAACAGAAGCTAAAATTGAATTCATCAAAACCATAGCACCTGCAAGCGATACAACTCCAACACTAATTAATAAAACTTGTGCATAAAACATTTTTGAGGCTTGTTGTGAAATATCTTTATCATGACAAACTTGCAAAAGTAATTCTTCATGTCGGTCAAAGAGCGCTTGAATATTTTTCGCATCATGAATTGAATAATCGATGAGCTTTAAATGAGTGCATTCGGCCATTAATGCATTGGATTCTTTGGAGATAAATCCCGCAACGAAAACATTAGCAATGTCTTGATTCATACAGATGGCTTGTATCAATGCATTTTCTTGAGTCAAAGGTAAAGCTTGATTCAAATATAAGTTGATTTTTTTTAACGCATCAGTATTTTTTAATACCTCGGATAAAATCAAAAATTGTTTATCGGTGATGGTATTTATATCAATAACTATTTTTAAATCTAGTTCAAACGGGTCTTTGGGCCAAGGACTCTTGAATAAATCTTGTTTGTTAATTTTCGCTAAACTGGATAATGCCATCTCGAATGAGTCTTGACTAGTCAAACTCAAACTCAATTCTTTGATTAAATTCTGACGGATACAACTGATAAGAATATCCAAATCTGAATATAACCCAATACCTTCAATAGGGACATCTTCAAGTATTTCTTGGCTTAGATCTCTATCAATAAAATTGATTTGAAATGAATACATTTTACTTTTCCTTACCTTATTTATGCACCAATGAACAAGCGATTTGCTCGACTTCAAGAGCGGGCTGAAAAAATCTTTCGGATTTATGCCGCAGTGTTTGTGTAGCATTTGTTTCATGGTGCCAGGTGATAATCATTTGATAAGCATCTACTTCAGTTTCTTGATCGGCTTTATGCGAAATAATATAAGCCCAGAGTCTATCCCAATCAACCGGTGGACATTTTTCTAACTCATAAGTTGTTGTCTTTTGAGATATCACTTCTACCTTTTCAACATCCTCTGTTGGAAGTACTGCAGGTGCTGCGAGTGATGATGGTACGAAGGCCGTTGCAGTTGACAACGATGTTGTCGAGTTAGCTGAATATGAAAATGTATCAAAACCGGCTTTAAATTTTGTCACATCAGATACATTTTTAAGATAGCTTATTCCTGAAGAGGTGGAGGATACTTTGACCGCATAGCTTGTTGCACCACCAACCAGACTTGGCGTCAACATGCGTACGGGATGGTAGTAAAAAGCTCGACCTAAATTATGCCACCCTTCAAATGTTAATAAATTCCCTAATCCATAAAATGTTTGCACTGGATGACGAACCAATTGATAAATGCCTTTGGGAATATCTAAAATCCCATTAAATAATTCACGAGGAATGGGGTATAAACCAAAGAAATATGCTGCATTCACCCGAACATACTCAGCAAAAGCTCGCGCTTGAATAATTGCAATCATTCTTTCATTTAAATGATGTTCTTGATGATCATAACCTACCGGCCAAGTTATTTTCTTCCATTCTTCTTTAATAAATTCAGGTGCAGCTTGATGATAAAAACTTTGTAATTGCGATGCCAATTCCAAAAGCTTGGGATCAACGATATCGATAGGTTCTTCATTTCGAGATATTAACTGCGAAATTCCTAAGAATAAGCCGGCACTATCATATAAACCATTAACCAATTCATAATACAATGCCCCACCACCATTTATAAAAAAAGCTTGGGATAATTTTTGCATCAGCGAATTGACAGACTCAGTGCCATAAAGTCTACAGATGCTTTCATAATTAAATTCATAACATGAAATCTTAGGTCTCACCTGAGAGCCAAACAAGGACCCCTGCTGAGAGTAAACCGTATAATCTAACAATTGTTCCCAATATTGCTGATAACCACTACCAATGTAATCTAAAAATTGTTCTAAGGATTGGTTATTGATATCTTCAATAACCAATTTCTCAATTAATTTTTCTAATTTCTTTTCAATACTTGCGAGAGCAAGAATGCTTTCTTGGCGCATTCTAGGGACAGTATTAATGAATTTATGCGCATAATCTCTTTCTTCAATCATTTGTTGACGGAAAAAAGGGTCATCATCATAGACATGATTTTTTAAATCAATCGTAATTGTTTTATAGGTATTAAACATTTGTTGGCGTAAATTACCTATATTAGTGACTGTTAAAGTACGAAGATAATCTGTCATTTCTTGCATTTGCTTTATAAGCAATGAATCACCAGAATTTTTTGCCTTTCGGCTCAAAATTTTATTGAGTGCAATCCCGACAATAGCAGCATAAGGTCCATAAGCCATCAGAACTGTTGCAGGATCACCCATGAATTTTTTAGCCACTTCAAAAAAATCCCCTACCGACTTAGCAGACTTTAATACATCAACCATGTGTTCAATAAATTGTGTATTTTTAATTTGTTCAAGTAACTCACCCAAAGCTTCTAAAACCTTATTGCAAGACTCTATATCAAGTTCGCTCAGTTTTTCCTGAAATACCGTCATAAACTCAGTAATTTTTTGAATAAAACCTTCTTCTTCAACCTTTTGGAGTAATTGATTAAGCCTTGCTAAAAGATCTTTGATTTCTTGTGTTAAAGTAGGATCATTGAGCAATCTGACGATTGCATCACATGCAGATTTGACCGAACGAAAAAATTCTGGGGTAAGTGATTCTTGTAAAAGTTTTCTAATTTCCTGTATAGCTTTACTAATCTCACTGAGAGTGGACATATATTATTCCCTTAAATAAAAATTTTGGGCGATTCTATTGTCCAAAAATGTTTCTGTCAAGAAAATTTATGCTCTCTTATTTAAAATATGCTCACTCAGACTGTCAAAAGATTATTTTTTGGATATTTTATTGACAAATAATATATCATTTAATTACACTCAAGTGGTTATAACATTCGAAACTATCAATTTACTAAAAGGGGAATAACATGATAAGAGTCAGATTAAATCCAATCAAAATTGCAGGTATGATAGGAGCTTGGAGGTATCTTTTTATACGCTAATACAAACTTATTACAACCCTATGCACCACTTCGTCCACAAGATATAATTTCACCCAAGCAAATCACACCTATACCTTTACCTAAGACATTAACAGAATTTTGCAAAGAGTCTCGCAAAAAATTTCTCAATGCTCATTTGGTGATGGGGCAAAAAAAATTACGCAAAGTAAACCATATCATTATTTATTTAAATGGCGATTTACTTTTGTTAAAAAGAACGGCTCAAGATTCCTATGAGCTTATCAACCAGTTAGAAACACCTGCTAAACAAGAGCCTTACCAATTGATTAAAACCATTTCTCATCAAGCGGTTTTATTGAGTACGATATTAGATAATGTTCTTAAAAATGAAACTTCTATAGAAGATGGCATGAAGGATTTACAGGAATTAAAACACGATGTGAATACCTTGAAACATAACTATACAGATAAAGTAAGACATGAAGAAGCGGTCATCAATTTGATATTATTGAAGCGGGCGAGAATTTC
>DHHZ01000106.1 GCA_002403515.1 Legionellales bacterium UBA4759
TGAAATTCTCGCCCGCTTCATTCTTTAATCAGTTTTTCAGTCTCTTTGGATGGAGCAAAATCTTTTTCATAACGACTTTTGCTTAAAAATTTTTGATAATGAGGGCTATTGATGTCATAAACATCTTGTGCCAACTTGATTAATGATTCTTCATTTCTTAATTTTAAACGTATGATAATTTCTAATGTTTGTTCTGGGGGACAAGGGCTCATTAAGCTTGCCTGTTGTAACAAATACAACTCAGGACTGAATATCTTGGCATGAGCATTTAATGTGCAAATAACAATAGAACTGAGTATAAGATTACTTTTTTTGAATATGTACATAAGCGCTCCTTGCTTATTGGAAAAGAAATAAGCTATTGATTGGACTATAACCAAGAAAACCTAAATTTTCGCCACTGGATAAAGAGAAAACATGACCATTTTGCGAACCAGCATAAATGATGCTCGCATCAGAATTTACAAATAGGGTATAGGTAATCCAAGACAAAAAAGTCCAAACAGGATTAGCACTTAGCCCATCGCTGTAATAGGCATTCTCATAATTAATAATGCCAGAGATGGTTTGTCTGGTATTTACATAAAATTTGCCATTGGCAACAAAGATATTTTGAACAGGTGTTGAACTTGACGCCTCAGGACCTACAACAAGACTCCAGCTGCCGCCATTATTGTTTGAGGTATAGATATTCCCATTTTGGCTAGCCACATATAAATTTGAGTTATCAACAAAAAGCCCATTTGCTGAACCTGTGCCTGGTTGGGTCGAAGTTGGCGTCCAACTTTGTCCAAAGTTATCTGAATAAAAAACTTTACCTTCAGGTGTTGTTATATAAATTCTTTGATTTTCTGTGACATCAATACTATTGATAGCACTAGCTCCGCTTGGAATATTTGAGGATTTCCAAGAACGTCCATTGTTATCTGAATAATATACTCGCCCATCGGAACTGCCGACATAAACATATCTTCTGATTGAAAAAATGCTATTTATAGCATTCCCATTGGATGGTGTCGTACCTGCAGTCCAAGTGACGCCATCATCGTATGAAAAATAAAATAAACCACTTTGAGTTCCTGCGTACCAAGTTCTTGAACGAAAAAGTAAATCAATATTCAATTGATCATTGGTGCTCGGTTGGTAACATTCAAGTGTGCTTTGAGCATCGCATACGATAGGTCCACCATGAATAGGGCTTGTTAACGCTTGGCCATCGATTATTAAACTTAGGGTACATGATTGGAGATAATTTAAAGTAAATGTATTTGAACAATTCCCAGATTCAGTCAGTTGAGTTACACCATAAATTGGAAGCATTCTCAGAGTGTGTGAGCGGTGAGAATGATTGGTGACGGTATATTTAACTATGACTTCATTGTTGGTTGTCACTGAAACATTTGGGGGGTAGTTTGAGTCAGGCGTTAATGTCCAAACAGGTTGACCTGCATGACTTAAAGAGGATAATAGAAAAACAATCCATAGCCTCAAAATAATTTTAGCTTGCATTTGATATCCATTTTAAATGTATTTCCTTAATCATTAATGCAAATCATGCTTGAAATTTAAGATATTCTCAAGACATGAAGATTCTCTGAATAAGTAAATGAGGCATAGGACCACAAAATGTAGTCCCAATCCTATTAAAATGAATTTAACGTTTATTTACAAATTTGCGTGCTTTGGGTTTTCTTTTTAAAGCATTTGGGTTTGTGCTTGAGGGTAGGTGGTGTTCGGGATAGAAATCTTCAATTTCTTCACGTGCTATGGTTCTTTTAAGTAAAGTTTCAATAGCTTTTAGATTTGGGAATTCATCAGCACAAACCAAAGAAATTGCATGTCCTGCACGACCAGCTCGACCAGTCCTTCCAATTCGGTGCACATAATCTTCTGCCACTTGCGGAAGTTCATAGTTGATAACCAAATCTAGGCCATGAATATCAATACCTCGTGATGCAATATCTGTTGCGATAAGAAAAGGTATTTTACCGCTTTTAAATGACTCTAGTGCTTTTATACGTTGAGCTTGGGTTTTGTCACCATGGATAGCCATTGATTCAATACCTTGCACATGAAGACTTTTTACCAGCTTATTGGCTGCATGCTTGGTTTTGGTAAAAACAAGTGCTTGTTTGTATTTTTTGTCTAATAATATTTTGCAAAGCAATGCAGTTTTTTTAGCTTTATCAACAGGATGGAGTTTATGTTTTACTGTAGTAGCTGTTTGATTAACTGGTGTTGTTTGAACTTCTATTGGATTTATCATGAATTGACGAGAAAGCTTGCGAATATCATCTGTCATGGTGGCAGAGAACAAAAGAGTTTGTCGATTTTTTGGCATTAACTGAACTATGCGACGAATATCATGAATAAATCCCATATCTAGCATTCGGTCTGCCTCATCTAGGACAAGGGTTTTTACCGCATGAAATTTGATGCAATTTTGTTGGTATAAATCCATTAAACGTCCAGGTGTTGCAATAAGCACTTCTGTACCAGAACGTAATCGCATCATTTGAGGGTTAATTTTAACGCCACCATAGACACACGTAACACGAATTCGTAAATAGCTCGCATATGATTTCATGTGTTCAAATATCTGAATAGCAAGTTCTCGTGTTGGGGCTAGGATGATAGCCTTGCAGGTATTGCTTTCTGCTCTTGTCTCTTGACTGAGTTGGTCTAAGATGGGTAGACCAAAAGCAGCTGTTTTACCAGTGCCGGTTTGAGCAAGTCCAATAACATCCTTTTGCTTTAGTGCCAATGGGATGGTTTTCGCTTGAATGGGGGTAGGTTCTTCAAAACCAATTTCTTGTAGTTTTTGTAGGAGTGCTGGATTTAAATCTAAGTTGGAGAATGACATCTTGAATTTCTTTAAATGAGTTTGACACATTATACACGAAATTGTACATCTTGTTGCAATTTTTATTGCAAGTGTCATTAATGCATTAAAATATTTAGATTCATTATATTTTTGATTATGATATGCACAAGAAATGGGGACACCCTTTAGTAACGTGTCCAAATGCAAGTTGTTTTACCATAAGCTGTTCCGCAACTGCATTTTAATTTACGACCGTCTGAATCTTGACAGAAAGAACCTGGAGTAGTCCCTACGCATGAGGCCGATACTTTACATAACGCATAAGCATTAGAGCCCCCAATAAAAAGAACACTAAGTGCGCTATAAATTAGAACCGCTGCAATTTTTTCATCATAAACTCCTTGTGCCGATTGAACTTCTTGTTCCAGTTGTATATAAACTTATGAACTGTGCGTTTTAAGTATAGTAATCAAATATTTGATGTCAAATTTGAAGCCAAAAAATGTTGTGTTGCGAGTAATTTTTTTTTGTCTTAAAATGTTGTGCAAAAGAGCCATCAAGGATTTAAACTGAATACGTCTATAAGAGAAAAGGTTGTTGTTATTATCCCAACTTATAATGAGAGTATGGTCATCACTGAAACTATTCAATTGGTTTTTGATGAAACCAGTTCAATTATGAATGAATTTGATGTACATATTTTAATATTTGATAGTGCTTCAACAGACAATACTCAAGAAATTATTAAATCATTGCAATTAAAATACACCCATTTGCATTTGCAAACCGAGAGTCAAAAGACAGGACTTGGTTCTGCTTATCATCAAGCCATGAATCATGCTGTGCATGTTTTAGGCGCAGATATCGTGGTGGAATTTGATGCTGATTTATCTCATCAGCCCCAATATCTTGTCCCTATGCTAAAACTTATTAAGAGTTGCGATGTCGTAGTTGGTAGCCGATATATTGAAGGCGGTGGTATACCTGATAATTGGGGATGGCAACGTAAAGCGCTCTCCAAATTTGGAAATATCTTAATTAAAAACGTATTAAAAGTTCCTTATTTCGATTTAACCAGCGGCTTTAGAATGGTTCGAAGAAATGCATTAGTTAAGGCTTTACCCAATCAATTCATCTCTTCTCAATTTGCTTACAAAATTGAGTTATATTGGCATCTATACCATCAGGGCGCTCATATTTTTGAATATCCCATTCAATTTATTGATAGAACTCAGGGTGAAAGTAAATTGCCCAAAGGTAGTGTGGTTGACTCTTTAAAAGTGTTATTTGAATTGGCAAAAAAATCACAATGATTCTTACAAATAAAAAAATTTTCTCAATTGTTACATTCATTATCTTAATCAAATTGATATGGATGAGTTTCAATCAAGCCATTGTTGAAGAGGCTTATTATTGGAACTACGCCATTCATTTGGATTTTGGCTATTTAGATCACCCGCCCATGGTAGCAAACATGATAGCCATTTCTCGATTTTTATTTGGTGATAATGAATGGGCCATCCGAATTCCGGCATTTTTGTGTTGGTTGGGAACCGCAGGCTTTATGTATCGCTTAAGTGAGTTGATGGAAGAGGGAACGGGGTATTGCGCTTTATTTTTGATGTCCATATTGCCATTTTTTTTCTTGCAATCGATGTTTATGACCCCAGATTTACCCTTGATGTTATTTTGGTCAGCTACTTTGTATTATTGTTATCGCGCAATCGTTCTTGGGCAAACTCATTTATTTTATGTGGCATCTATCACGCTTGGTTTGGGTTTACTTTCGAAATATACAATTTTTTTGTTGGTGCCTGCGACATTAATACTGATAACGATAGTGCCAGCCTATCGAAAATGGTGGCGTTCTAAAGAGCTATATTTAGGCGGAGTGTTGGCGCTATTGATATTTTCACCAGTTATCTATTGGAATGCAACGCATGAATGGGCATCATTTGCTTTCCAATCCACTACCCGTATTCAAGATACACGTCAATTTTGTAGTCATTTGTTTTTTTTATACATTCTTTTTTTTATTTTTCCAGGTGGCATTTATGGACTTTGGTTATTACTGAAAAAAAAGGAAATCAAGACATACGAGTCATTTATAAAAGTTTATACACTCACACCATTGGCGATTTTTGCAGTCATTAGTATTCATAATCAGATCAAATTCAATTGGTTGGGGCCGGTGTTTCTGGCTTTTATCCCTTGGCTTTCAGCTTGGCTTAAATCCGGTCAATATCCAAAACATTTATTCAATGTCTTGCTTGGATTATTGCCTGCTTATGTGATTGCTATGATGATGATGATTTCAGCTCAACCACCATTGCTTTACCAAAAGCTATTTTTTAAATTTTTCGACTGGCAGGGATTGGCAATTGAACTCAATCATATCGCTAATCAATACGAGAAAGAGTTTAAAGTAGCGCCTAGATTTCTGGCATTGGATAAATATAATATCAACAGTGAAATGGTGTTTTATCAACAAAAAGCCCTTGAAAAGAATCTCATTCAAAAAAAATATCCCGTTTTGGGGCAGCACGTTCTCAATTATCCCAGTTTAATGTATAAGTTTTGGGATGAGTCTTCTCATCATCATGGTGAAAAAGTAATTTTATTAAGTTGGCATGAAGAATACTTAAATGCGCCTAATCTATCTCAGTTTTTGAAATTTGAGTCCCCTAGACAAAAGATTTTCACCCATGATCCACTTCGACAATACCAATTATTGCCCATGTACTACCAAATCGCGGAGCTTTTGTAAGTAGCACCCAATGGAGTCTTTAAAAGAGGAAATTGAACAGCATATTTCGCCTTCATTTAAGAAATAGATGCATGCATCAGGCGCTTTATTTCAAAAGTTTGGCTATAATCAATTTTTTAAATATTTTTTATTTTAACATGCATCAATTTAAAAAAAGCATCACCAATATACATCTTGACCGATTTCAGCATGTCAATAATGCCACATATCTGACTTTATTAGAGGAAGCCCGATGGGATTTAATCAATTTGGGTGGTTACGGAATTGAACAAATCCAAAAAACGGGTTTGGGTCCTGTGATTTTAGAAATTCGAATTTCTTTTTTGAAAGAATTATTATTAGGTGATGAAATCATCATTGAAACGCATTTGATTTCTTATGATAAAAAAATTGCAAAAATGTCTCAAAACATCATGCGAAATGGTGTGCTATGTGCAAAAGCTGAATTAACTTTTGGATTATTTGATTTACAAAAGCGCCAATTGGTTTTACCAACCCCAGCATGGTTAAAAGCTATTGGCTACCAAACGTCCCCATGATTTTTGATTGATGAATAATATGTTTTTCCATGGATTGAATTAATGTTTTTTTGTCAGGTTGGTCTAGGTTTAGCTTTTTATCTAAAGCATAAAGTTTCAAATAATAATGGTGTGTGCCAATTGGCGGGCATGGACCTTGGTATTTGGTATTTCCCCAACTATTTTTGCCTGTTGGATAGGGATGATTGACAGACAATGTGTTCTCATTTTCAGAAATATTATAAACAATCCAATGCACCCAATCACCATTGGGTGCATCAGGGTCATCCATGATCAAAGCATAAGATTTAGCATGAGGAATAGGACGCCAATGAATGGTTGGTTGAATATCATCTCCTTTACAAGTGCATTCTTTGGGAATGCTCTGATTATTTTTAAATGTACAACTTGATAAGCTCAATTCTTCTGAAAATCCCTTAGAGCTTAGTATTAAAAATAAAAGATTGATGAGTTTGTTCATAATGTTTAAATTAAGAGGATATTTTTTTTAGTTTTTCATATCTGATGTTAAAAATAAATAGGGATTTTCATGGCAAATTTCGAACAATTTTTTTCTTCGCCAGCCTATGCAGTGGTAGGGGCTAGTGTCAATCGAGAAAAATATGGTAATAAGGTTTTAAGAAGTTATCTGCAAAATAATCTTAAGGTCTATCCAATCCATCCTATTCAAGATGAAATTGAAGGACTGAAAGTTTTTCATGAATTAAAAGATTTACCCGCGGAAGTAAAAAGTATTTCAGTCATTACTTCACCTTCAGTAACAGAAAAAATTGTTGAAGCCGCAGCTTTATGCGGGATTCAAAATATATGGATGCAACCCGGAGCAGAAAGTCCTATGGCCATTCAAAGAGCAAAAGAACTTGGTTTGAATGTAATTTCACAAGGCCCATGTATTTTGGTTTATCTAGGATTTCATGATAATTAGAGTATGAAAGTTTAAACTTTCATACTCTTTCAGTATTGTATTTACGAAGTATAAATTAGAGAAATTCCAACATAGTTTTGATGAGAGTTCATTTGTTTTTGAAGATTAAAAGCTTGGAAATATGAACCCCAAGTTGGATAGTAGGTGTAAAAATAATCAACAGCAACACCAATATTTTCAGTGAAACCATGGGCAATACCAGCACCAAAGCGTCCACCCACAGAATGACCTGATTGGTAAAGACCTAGAGGATTGGCTGTGTCAGTTGCTTGTTGATTGATTTCAATATCTCTAAATGAAAGTCCTGTACGCGCATATAATAAAGAGTTTGGATGAAAACGAATACCAGGTAACAAGTCTAGTCCCATGTAATCTTTAAATGTGTATTGGTCAGTGTAAAAATTACCCTGTCCGACATTGCTGACACCTGGTGTTGTAATAGTGGCCGTATGTCCTGGGAAATAAGTATTGGCTTCAATACCTAAATAGTATTTATCCAACCAAGTATGACCATAACCAATATACACATTACCTACAACTTGACTGATGGATGAAGTTTTTTGAGTGGCATCGTTGTTGATGACATAGATATCATTTTTCAGTGTCACTATTGAAGTTTCCACCAAATCCAACACCGGCATAAAAACTTTCTTTAGGTTTGAAATCAGCAATAACAACAGGACCCATACTACCTGCATATGATAGTGATGAAATCGCTAAAGCTAATGTTGATGGAATGATTTTTTTAATCATCGATTATCTTCCTTATGATGATGAATAATGGCAAATACACGGGTGGGTCCGCCACTGCCGCCTTTGATTTTCATTGGTGCTGCAATAATGAAATTGTGAATGGGGTCCAATTGGTCTAAATTTTTTAAATTTTCTATGCCATACAAATTCGCCGCTAAAATAATGCGGTGTACCTTAAAGTTTTTTGATTGACCTGGGTCCATGCTCGCTGAATCAATCCCTATGCCCTTTACTTTGACTTGTACTAAATATTTTGCGGCTTCTTCAGAGATGCCTGGGAAATGAAGGTTTTTAGTATCCCCAAAAACATCAGTTCCCAAATAGGTTTTTTTATCATGCCAATGTTTGCTCCAGTCTGTTCTAAAAAAAACTATATCGCCTTTATGAATCGGCCGATGAGCTTTCTCAAAAGCTTTGATATCTTCCAAACTGATGGCATAGTCTTTTTGTAATTTAACTTTTTCATGAACATCAACAACGATTGCTTGTCCCATCAAATTTTTTGGTTTTATTTCATCAACGGTTAGTCCATGTTCAGAAAAATGAATCGGCGCATCGATATGAGTGCCGCCATGTTCGGGCGTGCAAAATTTAAAAGCTGAATAAAAAAAACCTTCTGGCTTGGTGCCGTAATACACAGTTTTTTTCTCAAAGCCTTTTTCAGTTGGCCAAACAATCGCATCTTTATCAAATTCATGTGTTAAATCAATGGTTTGCGCTGCAAAAGATGATTGCAAAATAAAAGTAAAAAAGCCAAACAACATCAATTTTTTAGACATTATATGATGGGTTTTTTTGATGAATTTAAATCACTATTACAAAAATTGATGGCTTGTGCAAGTTGTTAATTATATATTGGATATATTCATGATTAAAAAAAAAGCTATGAAATACATATTAGTCATCGATGAAGGCACCAGTCATACTCGAGCCATATTATTTGATTTAAACGGTAATATATATAAAATTAACGAATACGAGTTAACGCAATATTTTCCAAAGCCTGGCTGGGTGGAACATTGTGCCGAAGAAATTTGGCAACATACCAAAATGGCGATTCAAGCTGTTTGCAGTGATATTGATGTTTCAGATATTGTCAGTTGTGGGCTTACCAATCAGCGTGAAACATGTCTATTATGGAATAAAAAAACAGGAAAACCACTTTCTAAAGCCATTGTTTGGCAAGATCGAAGAACGCAAGATATTTGTAATCAGTTAAAATTTGCAGAAGATGATGTTTTTCAAAGAACAGGTTTAAAACTAGATCCTTATTTTTCAGCCTCTAAACTCAAATGGTTGATAGATTACCACCAGTTATCAAACATTGATGATATTGCATTTGGTACCATAGATTCTTATTTGATTTTTTGTATGACAGGCGGTCGGATACACGCTACTGACATCACCAATGCTTCTCGAACATTGTTATTTAATATTCATGATAAACAATGGGATTCATCACTTTTAAAATTATTTTCAATTCCACAAAATCTATTACCCCAAGTTCTTGATTGCGACGCTGATTATGGTTATTTGACCAAAGATATAATTGGTCGCAAAATTCCAATACGGGGTGTTATTGGTGACCAACAAGCCTCTATTGTCGGCGTTGGGGCAATGTCCAATGGACAAGCCAAAGTGACTTATGGCACGGGTGGATTTGTCATGTGTAATACAGGCAAAAAACCCTATATTCAATCATCAGGTTTACTGGCTACCATTGCTTATCAATTAAAGGGGCAGTGTTTTTATGCACTAGAGGGAAATATCTATGATGCCGGCGCTAATTTAAGTTGGTTAAAAAATAATTTGGGCTTGATTGAGCATTATGCTGATGCTGAAAAACTCGCGGCATCGGTAGACTCAACAAATGGCGTTTATTTTATTCCTGCATTTTCTGGATTAGGCGCACCGCATTGGATTACAAGTTGTGGTGCATCTTTTGTGGGGATGTCGCGCGGCACACATAAGGCGCATTTGGTGCGTGCTATTTTAGAGTCTATTGCTTATCAAACCCGAGATATATTAGCAGCCATGCAACAATTCACTAATCAAAAATTAGTGAATTTGAGTGTCGATGGCGGTGTCGCCAATAATCAATGGTTTTTAAATTATTTGGCAACCTTGAATCAAATTCAAATTGAAGTACCCCATACCTTTGAAAATACAGCAAAAGGGGCCGCATGGGTGGCAGGCACTGCAATGAATGCAGTTGATGACATTCAAACTTGGCAAAAACATGCTAATATTTCGTTTCAGCCACCGAATTTGAGTATTGAAGAGAGTTATCGGGGGTGGTTGGATATGATAAAAAGTTTGGTTTAGAAAATTTTTGAAGTTTAGGAGTAAGACATGGCAAAAAAAAGAGGATGCCGAATAGAGATACCATTTTCAAGACGTTGTATGATTGATTTTATGTATTTTAGTCAAAAAATGTCTAAACATTTAGTCAGTGCTGAACTGAATTTAGATTTATCTGAGCTTGCAAGAGCGCGAGAAAAGTCCCAACAAAAAATCAGTTGGTTTGCAATTTACATCAAAGCTTTTGCGATGGTATCAGCCAAATATCCAGAGTTAAGACAGGTTTTATTTTCTTATCCGTTTCCATATCTTTATCAGTACCATCGAACTGTTGCAATGCTTGCCATTGAACGAGAAATTGAGCAAGAAAATATGGTGATGTATTTAAAAATTGATAGCCCAGAAAAATTGTCTTTGGAATCCATCCATCAAATGATTCATGAATCAAAAACCATGAATCCACAAGATAATTTATCCTTTCGTCGATTTTTAAAATTCAACCGTTTTCCATTTTTATTACGCCGTTTATATTGGTGGATGGGGGTTCATTTGCCTATGTTTAAAATGCATTATTTTGGAACTTTTGGGGTCACTGGCGCTGGGCGTGGGTTACGATCTTTAACAATTAAATCGCCTGTTGGTGTTAATTTTGTATTTGACACAGCATCGGGTTTATTTCGATTGTTTTGGGATCATCGTTTGTTTGATGGTGTTATCGTGACTCGAATGTTAAATGAGTTGCAGCATATCTTTGACACTACAATTCTTAAAGAATTTAAAGATATGGAAAAACTTGAGAACGGTGTAGAATTAAACACTTTATAAATTTAGGAAAACCAATGACATCAGGTTCTAGTTTAAGCAAAACCTATTTTTTCCCAATGTTATTAATATTTACCTTAATCCTCGGTGGTGCTTTTGGTTTTTATTATCCGCATCAAGCAAGCATGATTAAGCCTTTGGGGAATTTGTTTTTGAATTTAATTTTAACCATGATGGTCCCTTTGGTTTTCTTTAGTATTGCCAAAGCATTTGCTAATTTAAAAATTCATCATCAAATTGGTAGTCTTTTTAAAAAAATGATTGTGGTGTACTTAATGACAGGCTTGATTGCAGCAGTCTTGAGTATTTTGGTGGTAAACTTTTTTTCACTAGATGCTATTCAAATTGAGTCTGGTGAATCTCAAGGTATGCTGAGTCAAAATGTTCTTGAGAAAATTGTCATGATGATTTCGGTTGAAAAATTTAGTGATTTATTTTCGCATCAACACATGCTGGCTTTAATTATTTTTTCAATATTGGTCGGTATTGCAGGAACCTCAAAAATCACCAACTTTTTAGAAATTGGTGAAAATGTTTTTATGAAAATATTTTCTAATGTGATGTACTTGGCACCCATTGGTTTTTTTGCCTACTTTGCCAATATGGTGGTTGAATTGGGGCCTCAAGTCATTTCGCAATATGCTAAAGTGACCAGCCTATACTATGGTTTTGCCGTGGTGTATTTTATTGTGATGTATAGTGTCTATGCTTATTGGAATCAAGGTGTTGATGGGGTTCAATTGTTTTGGAAGCATGTGATAATTCCTGCAACCACGGCACTTGGAACTTGTAGTAGTATGGCAACTATTCCAGCTAATTTAGAAGCATCAAAGCGCATGGGTGTAAAATCTGAAGTATATGAAACCACCATCCCTTTGGGCACTTTGTTGCATAAAGATGGTTCAATCATTGGTGGTATTTTTAAAATTGCTTTTTTAATGGCCGCATTTCATCTGGATTTCACGGGGTTTGGCATCATTAGTTTAGCTATTGTGGTTGCATTACTCGTTGGAACAGTGATGGGTGCAATTCCAAGTGGTGGGATGATGGGAGAGCTATTGATATTATCGGTTTATGGTTTACCCAGTAGTGCCTTAGTATCCATTGCAGCAATTAGTATCATTATTGATCCCATCGCAACCATGTTGAATGCCACAGGCAATACCATAGCAACATTGATGATTAATAAGATGCTAAAGGAAAAATAAAACCTTTAGCATCTATAATGATTACCTACCCATTCTTGTTGAGCGGTTTTCCAATTGAATATCAAGACAAATCAAATCATGTTCCATGACAAAGTTATTAATTTTAATTTTATCTTCATTGGAAGAAAATTCAGATTGGTAATACTCATTTAAAACATCTACAAGATTCATAAATCTAGGTTTCAAACCAATTGCATAATGTAAACCTAAATCAATATTACATCTTAACAAATAGGATAGAAAATAAAGGGGATAAAAATTATTTTCATTCAGTTCAATAGGGTGCCCCTGAGGAAACACAAAATTAGCAATGACTTCATCAGGTACAAAATCAATTTCATTTCCCAATAAGTGATTTAATAAAGATTTTTTACTTCCAAAACTTATCGGAATCTGGTGTTCAATCATATAATTAATCAACATCAGCACAAGATTTGCTCTCATGTTTTTTCTCACTATTTCATAAAAATTATAATTAAATATAGAATCTGGTAAAAGATTATAGTTTCTAGTTTCTACATTCATGATGGCATGGATTTTTTGATCATCACTGAGTTGATTAAAGTAAGGGTGTACTAAAATAGCACCCATCAGATTTAAACCATGCTCACTGGGAAAAGGGGCATGAAATACTTCCTTAATCAAGGGCGCAATCCAAAGAGGCCGAGTGTTTTGCATTTTCATTAATACGCTTGTCATTTGCGTTAAAATGAACATTGGATTGGGATGATTGGTTTTTATTAAATAAATTAATGCGCCTAATAGATCATCGAATGAGAAATTTTTATTGGAATTCTCAGGATGAATCTTGATTATTAATTCGTCGGGAGTTCTATCCATATCAAAATCATAAGTCTGGTTATTAAATAGCATAGAAATTTGATTTGAAGTTCTTATTTGGTAAGCGATGAATTGATTTGAAAAATATTTTTTCATCAATAAAGCAATACCAACATTGACACCTTCAACATCCTCAAACGGATAATTCATTAACTCATAGGCTTTGTTACAAATTTCTTTATCATAAGCAATGGGAAAATCAGGATGTCTGATTTTGAAAGCAATTAAAATTTTTAAAAGACTGACGGCAAAAAAGCGATTAGATTCATTTTCACTTAAATTCAATTGCATAAATATGTTGACCAATTCATCGATTTTACCACTTAAAAACTCAGGGTTCATCTCATACCAGTAATGAAGAGCTTTGGCGATGGTATATTCATAAGGGTGTGGTTTTAACCCTTGCTCTTGGAGTGGATTTAATCCCTCTTCAAGTATGGCTTGGTTATAAAATTCTTCGAATATTTCTTTTCGAAGAATTGGATACACACTGTATGTAGTCATAAATTGCAATCGAGTTAATTTTTCATAAAAAAATGCAATTGCATCTAAGTCAGATTCTATCGGTTCAACTATTCCAACAAATAAACCATCCTCGTTTCTCTCAAACTCAACATCTGGCGTAGTAAATCTCGTATCATCAGAATCATCTTCCTCGCTGAAATATTCTGACTGATCACAAATATCGTGAGCTCTTGTATAAAGTGGAGAATGATTAATTTGTCTTAGTTGTCTTGGCATACCCACTAAAAACGAAAAATTACAATGCGTGTGATTGGAAAGAATATTTTGGGCTACTTCAGAACTTATCGTGGGGCTTTGAGCTAGTCTTTCAAGAGCATAATAGGATTTGGTATCGTCAATAAACGCATTAAACAATCCCATTGAAAATTGAATTTTAAAATCTCGTGTTGTCTGATTTGAAAAAATATGCCCAATGATTATTTGAAATAATTTATGAGAGCTTAAAAAAGAACACTCTTTAGCAATTTTTAATT
>DHHZ01000019.1 GCA_002403515.1 Legionellales bacterium UBA4759
ATTTACCGAACTCGTACTGAAGCTGCTTGGAATGATCCGGATAGCCATATTTCTCTAGCCAAGGACTTACAAAAACAAATTCCCAATTCGCATATTCTCGACCAATACAACAATCCCATGAATCCGGATATTCACTATCGCACCACCGCCCAAGAAATTATCGATGATTTCGGAAAAGATTTAGACATGGTGGTCATCGGCGTTGGTACTGGTGGTACTATTACTGGTGTTGCCAAACACTTAAAAGAAGTTATCCCAAACATTAAAGTCATAGGGGTAGACCCAATTGGCTCAATTTTAGGAGGTGGTGATGAAATTGCTCCATACCTTGTTGAAGGAATTGGCTATGATTTTATTCCCAATGTTCTCGATAACAGTTTAATTGACCACTATGTCAAAACCAATGATAAAGATTCTCTACTCACGGCACGTCGCCTGATAAAGGAAGAAGGCCTATTGGTGGGTGGTTCCTGTGGCGCAGCCATGTGGGCAGCATTGCAAGCTGCTAAAGAATTGAAATCGGGGCAAAAGTGTCTTGTGATTTTACCCGACTCTATACGAAATTATCTATCAAAATATGCCAACGACGACTGGATGAATGAACATGGGTTTTTGGACAATGATTAATCGATTAAAAACCTATTACCAACGCTATCGTTGGTATAAAAAATTTCAGATTAAAAAAAATATTCGCCAGGTTGAAAAACTCTATGGCGATTGTGATGGCTTTGAATTGGCCAGGCAAGAAAAAGCCTTGCACCCCAATTTAAGTTTAACCTATGGCGAAATTGAATTGGAAAGTTTTTTAGCCTTGTTATCACTTACCCAACCCTCACCTCAACAGATTTTTTATGATTTAGGTTGTGGCCTGGGTAAAACAGTCATTGCTGCTGCTAAAACTTATCAATTTAAAAAATCCTACGGGATAGAGACCTTAAAAAATCTCCATCAAATTGCCCAACAAAAACAAAAAACTGGCGCATCAAGTTCTGATATTCAATTCATTCACGGTGATTTACGTGATATCCATTGGCATGATGCCGATATTTTATTTTTAAATGTGGCAAGCTTTGTGCCTGACAGTTGGCATCTCATCTGCGAAAAATTGATTCAATCACCAGCACCTATTATCATCACCTGTTCCAAACCACTGCCCAAAACCCACTTTGAAATCCAAGAAACCCGTGTGCAATGCTCTTGGGGGATTATTCCTGCCTATATTCATCGGCATACCAAGAACAATTATGCTCAAACTTGATACATTGAAATTTCTATAGACCATTGAATATTTTTTGTATATCACTATACTGGATATTAAGGACTAAATTGAGCAAGCAAAAGATAAAATGATTAAATCTAAATTGGATGAAATATTAGCAGGTGAAATGACCCACCTGGCAGAAAAAAAAATTCAAGAAGCCACCAAAATAATCATTAACCTCATGGCTGAATCACTTGCCTCTGGGCAACGCATTGAAATTCGTGGATTTGGCAGCTTTTGCCTTAATCATCGTCCAGCCAGACAATCTTTTAATCCCAAAACTGGTAAACGCTCGATTACGGAAGAGAAATTTATCCCCCACTTTAAACCAGGAAAAACACTAAAGCAGGGGATTGACGATAGTAAACAAAAATATACTATCCAAGAAGAGGATTAGGTTCTTGGCAAGGTAACGCCAACTTGCCCCTGATATTTACCATTTCTATCTTTGTAGGAAACTTCACAAGGGTCACTCGCTTCTAAAAAGATCATTTGCGCAACACCTTCATTTGCATAAATTTTTGCAGGTAAATTGGTGGTGTTGGAAAACTCTAAAGTCACATGTCCTTCCCACTCAGGCTCTAGCGGCGTCACATTGACAATAATGCCACAACGCGCATAAGTTGATTTACCTAAGCAAATGGTTAAAACATTACGCGGAATACGGAAGTATTCAATAGTACGCGCCAAGGCGAATGAATTGGGTGGAATGACACAAACGTCTGATTCAATACTCACAAAGTTTTTTTCATCGAATGCTTTGGGATCAACCACACTCGAGTTAATATTCGTAAATATTTTAAATTCATTAGCACAACGCACATCATATCCATAGCTGGATACGCCGTAAGAAATAATGCGATTGTCATTGTTATGACGAACTTGTCTGGCTTCAAATGGCTCAATCATGCCATGTGTTAAAGCCATATCGGTTATCCAACGGTCTGATTTTAAAGACATGATAAAGTCCCCTTAAAAAATTCTTTTAGAAATAAACACCGATTTGTGCAGAAATCATATCATAAGATTTACCTGTACCGACAGTGTTATTATTTGTAACGCCAATAGGTGCTGCACCATTGGCAATATTATTGACACCATAATCCATATCGTGACGATATTCTAAACTTTCAACGGTGTCCTTCCATATGGAAATATTATATGTTCCAATAATCCGTTGATGCGGTAAATTTAAAGCCAACAATTGATTGGTCCATTGATAACCGACAGATAAACCTGATGGTCGGTTAAAGGTCATAAATGTCACACCAGCCTCTAACTGTCCTGCGCTACCTTGCACACCTTCGCCATTAAAACTTAAATCTTGCGGTCTAAACGGTGTTAAATTGGTAATCCATTCTGCTGTTAAATTGTAACGGTCGAAACTAATGGTCGCATGCGTGCCTCCAGCAGGGGTCTTTCCAACATTTTCGGTGCCATTGTAATTGGACGCAAAGCCCGCAAACGTATTAGGCTGTGTTGGGCCTGTGTATTGCATGCCCGATGCATCATCTACAGAAGTGATGTAACTGACACCAAATTCACCGGTGAAATCATGCGCATTGACGATATAACCCCAGTTTAAACCGCCTGCGGCTTGACTGCCTAAAGTGGTATCGGTTCTAAAGCCGTATGCGGCGGCAAAAGCACCTGAATCTGACTGCGATTTGTAACCAAGAATAATAGGTCTTGTTCTGGTTCTTGAAAATACCATGGTCAAAGGGGCACTCACCATCCCTGTTGAATAACGTGCGAAAGGCGCGAAAAGCTGGCCGGCTGTCATATAAAATGGCGACTCATCAAGGTCACCAATATTAATAAAGCCCATGTTCAAGCCAAATACTGAATTGGCAACCCGTTGCCCGCCACCAGGAGGGGGCGCTTGGTTGTAAGCAATACCCATGTAGGCTTCAACTTTATCATTGAGAAACGCGGCAACGTCGAGCTCACTCGAGGCAAAAGTCCAATCACCCACATAATTATTGTTGTAGGCTCGGCCAAAATACCCCATGGGCTCTGCTTTACCACTGAGCATGATGATAGGCATATTAGGTGCTGAGTAACCGACTTTTTCATAAGCGCGATACAAATTTCGTCGTTGTTGCATCAAACGAATATCACGGTTAATACTGGAGATATTGACCAAATAATCTGAACCGTCAAACGCTGGACGAGAACCAAGGTAAGGCGATGATATCACCGGGGTGCCTGCGATATATGTTAAAACCCGACCATCTGCCACCAAGGCTGTTGGATAAAAATCCACCGACTCTGGGTCAATATCCATCGAGCGCACGATAACTTGTGAGTCATGTACACTGGGGTCAATTTTTACCTTGGGTTTGCGTGGATGTGTGGTACCTGCCACAATGGGACGTTTTTTAAGATATTTCAAACGGTTTTTATTGTCCCCTGGCGGTGTATCCAATGAATCTGGGGAACGAACCACAGCAGGCTTCACCATGTGCACACTACTTGTGGCAGGTTTAGCTTGTGTTTGAACCTTTGACAATTGTGTTTGTAAGGCTTGTAGTTGTTTTTGTAATTGTTCGGTTTGAGCTCGAAGTTGAGCAACCTCTTTCCCTAAATCCTCAGATTGTGAAAATCCTGGGATAGCGTATAAAGAAAATAGTAATGAACTTATCGCAATAGAGCGTTTCATAGCAAACACCAATTAGACTTCTTTTTTGCCAAGCATTATAACGATAGATAAGAAGAAAAACAAAAGGTTTCTTTATTTTTTGAGATAATCAAAAAAAGCCCACAAATTCCGTGGGCTTTACAAGATTTAGATCAAATGACCTATCCATTTTAAACCAAAATACAAGCCTTGAATGCCGAAATTGTAATCATGACAAGACAAAGCATTGAAGTAATTGGCCCAAATCCAGCCAATATCTGCATTTAAATCTCCCTTGAAAAACTCATAAGTGTAATTCACACCCACTCGCCCGTCCAACTCAGGAACGACTCGTGCACGGTTCACAGTCGTCATGCCGGTATAGAGTTTGCCATTGATGTTATCGAAAAAATGATGAGAAGATTTACCCATACCCGCCAAGACAGAAGCCGCCCCTTTGGCATAAATACTTAATCCATTGTTAAAATCATGCTCTAGATCAGCGCCTGTGCGAACGCCAAACCCATTGTATACCGTATTAAAAATATCGGAGTTGTCATAATTGGTGAGGGTATTGTTTAAACTGGTTGAGCCACTAAATGCGCCTTGCCCTGAACTTCCAACTCTTGAATAATTAACCCCGCCATGTAAGCGTGTCCAATCGCTTTGTCCCAAATTGATACGTTTAGCAAACTCAATATTCACCTGGTCCCATTGTGGCTTCACCTGGGCGCTGGCAGTGTTAGCAGAGAAACTATCATAGTGCGTTGGATTGGTGGCAAAAGGGACGGCAACAATCAAATTTGAGTATTGCACAGGCCCTGGTAAATTTGTCGATGATTGGCTTCTAAAATGAAACCAATTGAGATTCATATCATTGCCAGTGTAAAAATGATATGCCATTTCCAACTGAAAACCAAAGCTCCAAGTTGGCGTGGTCCCTAAGTTAAAATTCGCTTGCTGACTGCCATTGCCTTGGGACATGGGGCCATATACAGCGGTTAATGGCTGAATATATAATGAATGGCCTGCCCACTTCCAATAATTTTCTGCACAGGGGATGGAGACATTTTCTTTTGAACATGCATCTCCCATGACACCTGCAATACTTGCCGTACTGACGCATAATAATGGCAATAAATAATATTTCATATCCAAAACTCCTGTTAAACCCAATCATCAGACCATTTCAAACCAAAATAAGCACCTTGTATGCCAAAATTATTTTGGGCAATCCCCAAGGCACTAAAATAATTTGCCCACATCCAGCCAGCTTCAATGCTCATATCGCCTTGTGTCATTGCGTAGGTGTATGACATGCCAAGTTTTCCATCGAGCTCAGGAACTAAAGCTGTTCGTCTTAACGATGTTTGGCCACTATAGGCTTTGGCATTAATGGTATCGATAAACTGATAAGATGATTGATTGGTTCCTGCCAGTAATGATGCCGCCCCTTTGGCATAAACTGCTAAACCCCAAGACCAATAATGGTGCAAATCCATTCCTGTTCGAATTCCAAAACCATTGTAAACCGCATTAGAAACTTCACTGTTGTTATAAGAACTGGAACTATTATTCAAACTCGTTGAACCTACAAAACTTGAATTGCCAGAGTTTGCCACACGGGAATAATTCAAACCACCATGAAAATGCACAGAATCTCTAGTACCCAATTCCATTAACTTGCCCAATTCTATATTGACTTGGTCCCATTGAGGATTGATATTGAAATAGGCACTATTGGTTGTAAAACTATCGTAGTATGTGGGATTGGTGCTACTAGGGACTGCCATTATAATATTTTGATAGCTTAAAGGCGTCGCTAAATTTTCTTTATTGCGACTGCGAAAATCATACCAACTTAATTTTAAATCATTTCCAGAGGCATAATGCGTTGTTCCCTCCAATTGAAAGCCAAAGGCCCATTTGGGGTCTGCACCAAGACCTAAAATACTTTGATTTGAATTGTTATAATGTCCCACTAAACCATGCGCACCAGTAGTCGGTTGCATGTAAAGCGCGTAACCTGCGATATCCCAAAAATTTTTTTCACAAGGCAGGCTTACTGTGTCACCTACACATTCAGCGCCCATAAACCCTGCATATGCATGGCTACTGACCAAAGCCATAAGCGCCAAAACTATTTTTTTTAAATTGCACACCGTCTACTCCATCTGGTTTTTATTCTTATTTTTAAAACGCCCACATGATAACAAAACCCAGATAAAAAAAAACCACCCGAAGGTGGTCATAAAATACTTCTTCTAAGCAATGCTTCCTATCCAATGAATCCCCATATACAATCCCTGAATACTAAATGCCACATCATTTACATCATGATTTGATTCTGAAACCATATTGACATGAAATACCGATGAATAATTCTGCCAAAGCCATCCCGCGTCCAAACTAAAAACTCCATCGGCAAAATCAAAGTGAAACTTTCCACCCAATTTACCATCTAAACTTGGCACCACTTTCATGGTAGATACATTGTATATTGAAGTCATGCTGATATTGTAATCACTAAAAGACTCATTACTTTTGCTTACACCATAGAATAGACCAAATGCACCTTGGCCATACAATGACAAACCATAGTCACTATTCCAAGATAATTCAAAACCTGTTCTTGGTCCTGCACCATTAAACATTACACTTCGATTTTGCGCATAGATGGTATTTTTATCGGTTGCATTGGATACTTTGAATGTATTGTTTTGATAATTGGCAACACGAACTATTTGTAGATCAACATGTGGACGAAACATTATCGCTTCAGAAAAGTTGACATGTTGGCCAAATTCAAAATTAATCTGATCCCATTCACTGGTTGTATTTATTGAAGCGCCATTGACTTCAACATTGGTTAAAATATCCCATTGAGATAAGTCACCTGCATTATTTTGCAATAATGTCCCTAAATTGGCAGGATTCGGCAATATAAATTTATTGTTGGTATTGCGATAATTCGACCAACTCCATACCCAATCATAACCAGTATCCAAAAGATAAGTTGCCCCCACTTGGAAACCCCATTGCCAGGTAGGCTCTAACCCGAGTTTTACCCGGCCTGTTGCAGTTTCGATTTGAGTGGTGCTTTGAAAAACCCCATCGCCTGCTTGTAAGTAAAGAGCATGCCCCTCAATCCCCCAAGAGGTCGGGTTACAAGGGGTGGTCACATCGGAAACCTCACAAACCCTACCCATTCCACCAGCAAAAGTAAAAGCACTGAAAAAACTCACCATCACCATTAAAAATTTATCAAAACGAAACACCACCACCTCCATGTTTTTCATAAAAAAAACCCACCAAAAGGTGGGTTTTTCTCAACTTCAAATGAGATTAAGCAACGTTGCCTACCCATTTCAAGCCAAAGTACAAACCTTGGACACCGAAGTTGCTGTCGAAGCTTGAGTTTACACTGGTTGGAGAAGCATAAGCGGTCATTGAACCGATGTAGCTAGCCCATAACCAGCCAATGTCAAAGCTTAAATCGCCTTGCGCCATAGCGTAAGTGTACATGAAGCCTAATTTACCATCTATCTCAGGTACAACTTTAGTGTGGCTTAAGTTGTAACGAGTCCAGTTGTTAACAACTGTGTTGCCGTTTGCTGGGCTGTACTCGGTCAAGTAGTAAGAAGTTTTTGAGCTACCTGCTAATAAAGAGAATGCGCCATCGCCATAAACGCTTAAGCCATTGCCCCAATCATAGGTTAAATCCATGCCTACACGTGGACCAAAACCGTTGAACACAGCTGAAATATTGTTTGAATGACCAAACGCAGTACTTGTTCCAGAGTTAGCAACCATAGAAGTAAATACGTTGTTACCGGTGCGAGAATAGTTCATGCCAGCATGGAAACGAGCAAATTTGTTTTCGCCGAAATCAACGTGTTGACCGAATTCCATGTTCACTTGATCCCAAGCTGGGTCATTTGACTGGTAAGCTGCATTCACAACCAAGTTACTAGTTGTTGGTGCCGCAATTGGGAATAATTGGTTTGCTAACACACCATTAATAGTAACTGGCGAAGCTAAAGTATTTGAATTGCCATTACGGAAGTGATACCAGTTCAAATCAAAGTCATTACCAGTGCTGTAGTGGTAAGAAGCTTCTAATTGGAAACCCCAACCCCAAGCAGGATTAGCACCACGAGTTAATGTGTTGTTCGCTGTGGTGATAGTTCTTTCACCAGCATGTGTACCAACAGAAGGTTGTAAATATAATGCACGACCACCTAAATCCCACGCTGTGTTTTCACATGGAACGGTTACATTCACTGCGCTACATACTGGACCCATGGTACCAGCAAAAGCGGCTGTGCTTCCTAAAGCGATAACAGCCAATGCTGTTTTCTTCAGATTTAACATAATTTTCTCCACTTTTTTATTATTAAAACGTCCGTTTTAGTTTAGGTACTATTCATCGCTCTAAATCGAGAAAGTACCAATAACGATTATTCACTCACTTTAACAACTTGTCAACACTAATAAAAAAACTAAAAGTAACACCGTTGTTTTATGAGCGATTCACTATCAAAGCCTCATGAAGTGAGTGCGACTACTTCAAGACTTTCTACCATCATTCAATGTATATTTTTATTTGTCAATACTTTTCTGGTGTTCTTTTTATTTTTTTGTATGATTGCGAATTGATGTGATTATTTAAAAACCAGCATTGTTGAAATAAGTCATTCATAGTCTCTCGACTTGACCCCATTTACAACAAACGGTATGCTCCCAATCAATTCATAACTATCTGCTGAGGTTAGTGTGCTTAATCCACCATCTTTAAACGAACGTTTTCGCGGTTTTATGCCCGTAGTCGTTGATGTTGAAACCTCTGGTCTTCATCCGAAAAAAAATGCTTTATTAGAAATGGCGGTGGTTTTAATTGACTATCAACCAGATTCGGGTTTTTCTGTTGGTGAATCTTTTAGTGAACACATTTTGCCTTTCGAAAATGCAGAAATGGATCCGAAGTCTTTGGCATTTAATAAAATCGACCCTTATCATCCGCTTCGATTTGCAAAAGGTGAAAAAGAAGCCTTGAAAACATTGTTTCAGCCTGTAAAAGATGCTTTAAAAAAATACCACTGCCAACGTGCCGTACTGGTGGGACACAATGCTTGGTTTGACTTGCAATTTGTACATGAAGCATGTCTTCGCCACCATCTTAAATCCCCCTTTCATCCATTCACATCATTTGATACCGCCACCCTTGCAGGTGTTGCATACGGTCAAACTGTTTTGGCCAAAGCCATGAAATCGGCACAGATTGAATTTAGTAGTAGTGAAGCCCATTCGGCTTTGTATGATGCACAAAAAACTGCGGAACTTTTTTGTAAGATTTTAAATGGGTTAAAAGTCATTGGCTAAGCCAATGACTTTTCATCCTATTAGAGTTTTTCAGCGTGTTGTGCTAAGTAATCAGCAACACCTTTAGGATTGGCTTTCATCCCTGCTTTACCTTTGGTCCAGCCAGCAGGACATACTTCGCCATGCTCTTCAAAAAATTGCACCGCATCAACAATTCGTAAAATTTCATCGATGTTACGACCAATGGGTAAATCATTGACGATTTGTGAACGAACCAGGCCTTGTTTATCAATAACAAATGCGCCGCGTAAGGCAACACCGGCCACAGGATGTTCCACACCAAATGCTTTGCAAATTTCATGACGAGTATCTGCAACCATGGTGTAACGCACAGGTCCAATTCCACCTTGACTTACAGGTGTTTGGCGATATGCATTGTGAGTAAATTGCGAATCAATCGATACTGCAATCACCTCAACACCACGCTTTTTAAACTCATCCATACGGTGGTCTAATGCAATTAATTCTGAAGGACATACAAAAGTAAAGTCTAAAGGATAGAAAAATACTAAAGCATGTTTTCCTTTGATGTTTGCAAACAAATTAAATTTATCAACAATTTCACCAGTGCCTGATACTGCAGGAGCAGTAAAATCTGGTGCTTGATGTCCGACTAATACACTCATGTTATCCCCTTTTATTTTTCTAATGCTTTTTTTAATAAAAGCGCTAATTCACCATTGGCATGCATCTCCGCTAAAATATCGGAGCCACCAATTAACTCACCATCCACCCAAAGTTGTGGGAAAGTAGGCCATTCGGCATATTTTGGCAATTCTTGACGGATATCAGGATTGGCGAGCACATCGACAAAAGCAAATGGAACACCGCATTCTTTGATTAAATTGGCCGCTCTTGCTGAAAAACCACATTGTGGCATGTCAGGCGAACCTTTCATATAAAGTAATATCACATTGTCAGCAATTTGCTGTTTAATTTTATCTAAAGTATTCATCAAAAAAACCTCACTTCATCAGAGTTTTGTTATTATGGGCTAAGAGTTTTTTTAACTCAAGATTGTTTTTGAAAAAAAGACCAAATTGGTACGATTAAACTTCCATTGCCCGGAAGGATTTAGTAAACTGCTTAAGATTTCAATTATTTTGGAGATATTTATGGCTTTTGAATTACCCCCATTACCTTATGCAATGGATGCTCTACAACCGCATATTTCTAAAGAAACCTTAGAATATCACTACGGTAAACATCACCTGACCTATGTTAACAATCTCAACCAATTGTTAGCTGACAGCCCTATGGCCAATGAAAGTTTGGAAAACATTATTTTGAAAAGTGAAGGTGGTTTGTTCAACAATGCCGCTCAAGTTTGGAACCATACTTTTTATTGGCATTGCTTAAGCCCTCAAGGCGGCGGGGAACCCAAAGGCGCTTTATTAGACGCGATTGTTAAAAAGTTCGGTTCATTTGCAGCTTTCAAAGAACAATTTAGTAAAACTGCACTCACCACATTTGGTTCAGGTTGGGCTTGGTTGGTCAAAGATAAAAATGGCGAATTGTCCATTACCAGCACCAGCAATGCAGATACCCCAATGCGTCATCAGCAAAAAGCTTTATTAACCTGCGATGTTTGGGAGCATGCTTATTATATCGATTATCGCAATGCAAGAGCGAACTACATTGAACACTTCTGGAATTTGGTCAATTGGGATTTTGTTGCTAAACAATTTGCCTAAAACCTTTGGCGACGGCTACAAACGCTGTCGCCTAATTTCATAAAGACTAATACCCGCCGCAACCGAAACATTTAAACTCGACACACTGCCAAACATGGGTATTGAATATAATCCATCACATTTATCACGTGTTAGACGTCTTAATCCATCACCTTCTGCACCCAAAACTAAGGCAATAGCGCCTTTACCATCTAGCTGATACAGCGATTCATTGGCTTCACCACAAGCCCCAAACACCCAAACCCCAAGACTTTGTAGGGTTTCAATGCTTCGCGCTAAGTTTGTCACCCGAACCAAGGGAATATTTTCACTGGCACCAGAGGAAACTTTAGCGACCACAGGCCCCAATGAAGCACTTTTATCTTTTGGAATAATAACCATATCTACGCCACAAGCATCGGCTGTGCGCAAACAAGCCCCTAGATTATGGGGGTCTGTCACACCATCTAAAATTAAAATAAAAGGTGGCGCGCTTAGTTTCTCAATGAGCGAAGGAATATCTGCTTCTATCAATTCTGGTAAGGGTTTGGCCCAAACCATCACACCTTGATGGACGATATCTGGAAATTTTTCGTTAATTTTAGCAGAAGCCATCATTTGAACCGGGATATGTCGGTCTTTGGCACTGACTAGAATCTCATGATAACGTTTTTCATCACCCTGGCGAACAATGATCAATTCAATTTGACGAGCTGGATTTTTTAAAATTGCCAGGCAGGCATGTAAGCCAAAGGCTGTTGGATTCTTAGACATCTTCTTTAACCAAATCAAAATCAATTTTACGCGCGTCGGCATCAACCCGCGCCACCAATACTTTTATGGAGTCACCCAAATGATAAACTTGATGGGTACGTTCTCCAACCAAGCGATGCCGTAAAGCATCAAAAATATAATAATCATTTTTTAGTGATGTAACGTGCACCAATCCTTCTACAAACACATCCTTGATGGTCACAAATAATCCAAATGAAGTGACTGCAGTAATGGTGCCTTCAAACACTTGCCCAATTTTGTCTTTAATATAGATACACTTCAACCAAGTTAATACATCGCGTGTGGCCTCATCGGCACGTCTTTCTGTCATTGAGCAGCTTTGGGCCAGCTGATTGAGACGTTCATCGGTATACATGCGACGATTTTGGTGATCTATCAAGTCTCCTAAAATTCGATGCACAATTAAATCCGGATAACGTCGAATTGGTGAGGTAAAATGCGTATAAACTTGGTATCCCAACCCAAAGTGTCCTAAATTTTCAACAGCATAAATAGCTTGTTTTAAAGAACGCAACATGACCGTTTCTAAAACCTGCTTTTCTGGGCGCATTCTTATTTTTTCTAAAACTTGTTGGAACTGTTTGGGTTGAGTTTTTTCACTAAAGCGACATTCTATGCCAAACTCACCTAAAAAGGTTTGTAGTCCTTTAATTTTTTCTACATCCGGTTGTTCATGCACACGATACAAAGAAGTGCGCCCTTGGCTTTCAATAAAACTTGCCACGGCAACATTGGCTGCCAACATACATTCTTCAATAATTCGGTGTGCATCATTTCGAAAAACTGGCACTAATTTTTCGATTTTTTTGCTTTCATCAAATAAGACTTTGGTTTCAACACTATCCAATTCGATGGCACCACGCGCCAGTCTTGCTTCAAGTAAGGCATGATAAACTTGATGAAGGTTTTTTAGCATCATCCACACTTCTTCTGACAACTGTGGTGCTTCATCTTTTTTTAGATATTCGCTGACATTATCATAAATTAATCGATTTTTAGAATGAATAACGGCGCGATAAAAATTAGGCTGTCGAATTTGGCCTTTGGGTGTAATGACCATTTCAGCAACCATACAAAGTCTATCGACATTGGGATTCAAAGAGCAAATGCCATTGGACAAGGCCTCGGGTAACATTGGTACGACGCGCCCTGGAAAATACACAGAGTTTCCTCGAATAGCGGCTTGTTTGTCGATGGCTGAATCCACAAGAACATAATGGCTTACATCGGCAATCGCGACCCATAAGCGGTATTGCCCTTTACTAATTGGTTGACAGCATACAGCATCGTCAAAATCTTTTGCATCTTCACCATCAATCGTTACGAAAGGCAAGTGCCTTAAATCACGACGGCCTTTGAGATCTTTCTCACGCACCTCTTTGGGGATGAGAAAGGTTTCAGAGACGACTTCACTGTCAAATTCATGAGGAATACCATAGTTTAATAACGCGACATCAATTTCAAGGCCTGGGTCCATGTATTCACCCAAAACCCGCTCCACTCGACCCAGTGCCATGTTTTGGGTAGACGGATATTCCAAAATTTTCACAATAACCATTTGCCCATTTTGAGCGTTATGGGTTTCTGATGGAGGAATTAAAATATCATGGAATAAGTATTTATGCTCTGGCTCAACATAAAAAATGCCTTGCTTTTCAATAAAACGACCAGCCACCGTTTTGATAGCGCGCTCTAATATTTCATGGACACGTGCTTCTTTACGACCTTTTCTATCAACACCGCTTTGATATGCCAAGACCACATCGCCATGCATGACTGTCTTCATTTCACGCGCCGATAAGACCATGTCAGGTTCTTGATTTTCAGGTATAAAAAATCCAACGCCTTCAGTGTGTGCTTGTACACGTCCTTTAATCAGCGTGGTTTTATTGGTCAGACAAATTCTGTCTTTACGATCAAGCATGATTTGTCCATCACGCATCATGGCACGCAAACGAAAAACCAAGGCTTTTTGCTGAGCTTTTTTTCGCAAATCAAGCGCCTTAAATAGTGCGCTTTTAATCATTGGACGTCCATGATCACTCAAAACTTGCATAATATATTCACGACTGGGAATAGGATCTTCATATTTTTCAAGCTCACGCTCAAAATAAGGATCTTTACTTTTTTTTGCCACTATTCACCATTCCCACACATATTTATGATTAAGATCATGTTACAAGGCCCATTGCCAAATAAGATTTGATATTTGGGGTGCAACACTGTTGACGACCGTACAACATCACATTATAGATATTGCACTTTTTGCTATTACATTTGGATTTCAGAATAACATAAGCCACCAGGGGTTGCAATTGAGCAGATAAGCAGCAAGCATGCAGGGATTACTTTTTATTGAACTGCCAACCGATTCTTTGTAAATAAGCATGTAATTCAGAATAAGATAAATTATTCGCCACCCAAGAATTTATCTTAGATATTTCTTTTTTAGGTGCTGTTGCTGACCAGTCACACAAAGCAAGCACTTGTTGACAAGGGACCTTTTGCTCATGCCCAGGCTGTGACTGAATACAAAACCATTGAGCCTTGTCTTTTGGTGCATAAAAAGCACTCCACTCTCCCGGCACCAGACTGACAGTTAATCTCGATTGCTTTGGATTAGCCAACCATATTTCATAATTGGACAGGCTATGCATGAGCAATATATGATTTTTTTGTTGGCTTAAAGCGATGGTTTCATCAATTGGCACGGCATGACAATCCTTGGGCAAAAACTCCTTGGAAAAAGAAAAAAAACTCATCAGGAAAGCAAACGAAATTAACAAATAACGCATTTTATTCTCCATCGCCACGAAAAAGGTTATACTGTGCACTTTCAATAAAATAAGAGACACATTATGAATATATCATCTCTAATTCAGCAAATCATGGACTTTCAACAACAGGCCATTATCCAATGGAAAGAACATGGTGTCCAAAATACTCAAATAGACTTAATGGGGCATGTTGAAGCCAATCATTCCTTCAATTACCAATTATGGAACGCCGAGGATAGAGCAAGACGTGACGATATGGGTGACGCATTTGTTGTCAAAGCCAAACGTGAAATCGATTATTTTAATCAACAACGCAATAACCAAATGGAACAAATTGATAAGGCCATGATTGAAATGCTTAAACCAGCGTCTCATAAACAATGCGCAGTCAATTCAGAAGCCCCTGGCATGATCATCGATAGACTATCTATTTTGGCATTAAAAATCTATCACATGGAACTGCAAACCATTCGTCAAGATGTCGATGATACACATATTCAAAATTGCCAACAAAAACTCAATCAATTGATTATTCAAAGAAAACAATTGGGACTTTGTCTTGAAGAGTTGTTAAATGCTGTTGTTACCAAATCCCGAACTTTTCGAGTGTATCATCAACACAAAATGTATAATGATCCGAATTTAAATCCTGAACTTTATCAACAAAAAGAAAAAGCTTAATTTATTTGACCACGAACCTTTTTTAAAAAGAGTTTCGTGGTGAAGAAGTACCGGTTTCGGAATGGGAATCCATGTCATTCTGAGAACTGATTTTTGGCATAAATGTTGTTGCAAAGGTTTGCTGGGATTTTTTACTACTTAATCTTATTTTGGTAGGCGTGGATGGCGATTTCCCCGCGATGGCGCAATACATGAAAGAGTTTTTATACGCTTCATTTTCAACGCGAATTAAACCGCGCAAGCCTTTCATCGCAAAGAAATATGCATAAGAAATGCTAGCCGATAAATAAAACCCCATTAATCCAAGCGTCATGTGTTCAGATGGCATGATGGTTTGAATACACTTTATACCTTTTTTAATGCCTGATAAGGATTGTCGAAAGACTTCTGCATGCTCAGGAATTAATAAATTGGTAGAAACTTGAATTTCTGGACAATTGAGCAATTGCGTTGTGGATTTGGCGACAAACGCCTTTTGTTCTGAAGTATTAAGTCCTAGGGCATTGGTATGTTCTTCATTTTCCTCATTTTTTTCTAGAGAAGGATTTATAAAAAACACGGTATATGCAGTCGTTAGTGCCAAGATTAATATGCCAATCGTAATAGAAAAGTAGAAAAAGATTGGTGTAATCATGACATTAAAAAGGGCACTCATGGTCGCAACAGTCATCAGCAAGCTGTTAAATGCGCCGTAAACCACCAAGCCATTTCTAATCGCCTGCCACCAGACATTCAGCTCTGATAATCGCAACAAAGGCTTAAGCTCTTGATGATTTTTAATAAAAGAACGTTCAAAATTTTCAATTCTTATTAATGTTCTAAACAATTTTTCTTGCAAAGCATCTCTGGTATATTCTGCTTCATCCAATTGAATTTCGTTCAATTGCTCAAGGGTATAATCTTCTGGCCTTTCTCCGGAGTCCTCAGAAAATTTATTAATAATTTGTAAGAAATTACTATCTTTGTCGACAAATCCCAGCGTGGCTAATTTTGCAATTTCGCTTTTGATGAAGGTTTCATTATTCCCCAATTCTCGATGTAAGTTAAGCCACTCGGTGACTAACAAGCGCTTATTCATCACCATATTGGCTTTCAGTTGAGAGACTTTCAAGCGTCTTTGATAATCAGACTCTTGATAAACTTCACTTAAAATATTTAATCCCATGAAGGCACAACAAATTCCAACAGCATATATAAAAATATTGCTTGGCAAAGGCACCATGCTCAAAACACCAAGAAAGTAATAAGGCGCATTCAAAACGCCATTTAAAGTAGCTGATGCATAGGATTGGAATGAACTGTCTTGAAACTTGGCATGATTTAATAAATATTGATGCACTGGAGATTGTTGATTTAAAACATCATTTTGAATAAATTTGGTCTTGTCTTCTAATATTTTTTTGAATGGATTGTTGGGGATTTCTTGAAATTCCGGTTTCGCATCTTCTTCATTTAACAATGCATAATAGTTATTCCAATACACTCTAGGCGAATGAGATACATCTTTTCCAAGTGCGTTTAACTTATCATTTAATTTTTGCAGAAATGTCTTTAAAATGTTTTGTTGATCTTCTGTAAAACCTGTTTCTAAATCTAGAAGCTCTGCTGCGCCTGTGTCATCAATAATTAAATAATACACTGGTATAAACTTGACTTTTAATAAACGACCTGGATATTTAGAGGCTAAATAATGTTGATTGTAATCATCACCTCGCTTGATGTCTTTTTCTTCAACGTCTTCAATCGATGCACCCTTGTGACTAGCCTCAAGTTCTATTTTTGTTGGCTTTCCGTTTTTATCGATACTTAAGTAATAGTATTGTGGCGCCTTTATTACTTTCAACAAACTACCGGCATAGAAATTTTTAAAAGCATCTGCACGATACTCAACGCCATCTTTAGTGAATTTTTCATCGATTTCTAAATAACATGCATTTATAGCTTTCACTTGTCGGCGAAATAAATCATTGCTCTCTTGTAAGGCTTTACGCGTTTCTACCATGCTACGATTCCATAACTGGTTTGCTGCACCAAAAAGCCCAAATAAAACTCCGAATGGCGTAATATAAGAAACATAGTCCTCATGAAATAATTTTTGTGCCACAAGAAGTAGACTTCGATTTCCTTTAAAAGTCCATTTCAAACGCTTAATCACATCCCGCACATACGGCCAATAATTATCGGCTGTTTGAGACAATTCAGTTTGATCTTCTTTTTTTATTCCGTTACCAAGATAGGCAAACGCCCCGAAAAATATAGCGCCGGATAAAAAAACCAAGACTCCTTCTTCGGTTCTTAACCAACTCAGAAACATTTTTGTAGACATAGAGGTGCTTGCTGGATTCATGGCATCAAAATAATATTTGAGAGAGCTTATCCAGAGATCTAATGCATCAAGAAGGGATTGAATACCAATGTTAATATTACCGGAGCTTTTTAAAGCTAGAAGAAACTTTGCTGCATCCGAAAGCGATTCTTTGCTTTGGGCCGATGAGCTATTTTGAGTAGATTCTTCAATTGGGGTCATCGAGTATCTTAATCAAGAATGTGAATTTACGTGTTATTATATCCTAAAAAAAACACCATTGAAAGCTTTTTTTTCACATTGCGATTTATTTAAACAAATGACCAATCAAATATTATAGCTTAAAAAGCTTTGATAAGACAAGGAGCACTTTCTCACAAAAAATTTATTTAAATTTTTGTAAATTAATCAATATATATATTCAATCTATGATAAATTATTTCTAAAATAGCGCTCTTAGGGAAATATTTATTTTTCATAAGTAATTGAAAAAATATTACTTAATTTGGTAAAATAGATGACAAATTTGGTTTTGGAGGTGAAATGCCATTTTTTTTATACTTTTTTTTCATGGTTTGTTCTTTATTTTCAGGAACGGTTATGGCGAATTCAGAAACGATTGTTTATGGGTATATCGAAAAAGCGACTTTAGTAGATAATAATCTGACTTTATCTGCCAAACTCGATACAGGTGCTAAATCGGCTTCATTAAATGCTTCGCATATTAAAGAAATTGAAAAAAACGGCAAAACCTTTTTAAGTTTTATTGTCCCTAGTAAAGAGGGCGATAAACATTTTGAGTGTGAATATATTGGCAAAATTAATATAAAAAATCGTGCCGAAGAAAATCAAACCACCAAGTTATTTCGATATTTCGTGAAAAGACCTGTGGTGCTTATGAATGTTAAGCTAGGCAATCAAATCAAACAAATTCGAGTGAACCTCACGAATCGAAAGCACTTTATATATCCTATGCTTTTGGGGCGTGAAGCCATTGTTGCTTTTAATGGTTCTGTTAATCCCAAAGAACGCTACATCCAATCTAAAAGGGTTCACAAAAAATGAAGACTCCCAAAAAACATCTCTACACATTAATCATTCTCTTGATGAGCATAGGTTTGGCGATTTTTGCTTACCGCCATTTTGTCATGGGTGTGCCCTTAAAAGACAATGATATGGTGAACACCTGGACTTTGGAAGCCAACTTGAAATTTGTTGCAGATAAAAATCGTCCTATCAAGGCAACATTTAATATTCCCTATCAACCCAAACACTTTTCTATCCTAGATGAATACTTTGTTGCACAAAATTATGGAATTAGCACACACCTTGAAGGTTTAAATCGCCAAGCTGTTTGGACGCTTAGAAGAGGCAATGGCCCACAATCTTTGTATTACCGAGCAATATTTAAAGAAAATGATAACAATGGCAGTCAAAAATTATTAAAAGCACCAAGCTTTAAAAAAATGCATCTTCAAGAACCCGAATACTCTGCAGCCCAAACCATTATTCAAGCTGCCCGACAAACCTCTGCTGATATTCAAACATTTGCGGAAGGCACAATTCGTGAGTTGCGCAAAAAAGATGGCAATGCCAGACTTTTAGTGGGTCCTTATTTCAGTGATGAAAACTTAGTCGATACCGCCATTTTAATTTTAAACCAAGCCAATATTTATGCCACTTCTGTACATGGTTTTCGCACCAAACAACAAAATCATGCAGATTTAGAAACTTGGTTAGCGGTATATAACCAAAAAGAATGGATTTTTATTAACCCAGAAAATGGTGATGCAGGTCTGCCCAATGACTTTATTGTCTGGAACTACGGCAACGAACCTTTATTTACATTATTTGGTGGCCAAAAAGCTCAATTAAACTTTAACATCACCCCCACCCCCATGAATGCACTCAGCGTTGCAAAAACCCATGGCCTCTTGAGTCAATCTCAACTCATGCGTTTTTCACTATTGGAACTGCCTGTAAATACTCAAGAAACTTACAAAATTTTACTGACAGTTCCAGTAGGTGCCTTTATAATTTTACTGCTTAGAAATTTTATTGGTTTACAAACTTTTGGAACCTTCATGCCCGTTTTGATAGCCTTAGCGTTTCGTGAAACGCATGTCATCTGGGGTATTAGTTTATTCAACATCATTATTTTCTTTGGTCTGATGGCACGCTTTTACCTCGATCAACTCCGTTTGCTATTGGTACCCCGTTTATCGGCTATTTTAAGCATCGTGATTTTATTGATGATTGGCATTAGCATATTAAGTCAAAACCTCCATTTAGACTCAGGCTTATCCATTGCATTATTCCCAATGGTTATTTTAACCATGACCATTGAAAGAATGTGTATCATGTGGGATGAAAGAAGCCCGTATGCAGCAATCAAGGCAAGTTTTGGTAGTTTATTTGCAGCAACACTTTGTTATTGGGCCATGACTCAAGCTCAAATTCAATATTTGGTTTTTGCTTTCCCAGAGTTAATCCTTGTCATCTTAAGCCTTATCCTTTGGTTTGGACAATATCGCGGATATCGTTTAATGGAGTTGGTCAGATTTAATGCTTTGGCCAAATTGGCCAATTAAGGGTTGAATATGATTTTTAAAACTTACAGAAGTTTAAAAGACAAGGGAATTTTGAGCATCAACCAACGCAATTCTGATTTTGTACTCAAATACAATGATAGAAAAAACTATCCTTTGGTTGATGATAAATTAAAAACCAAACGACTGGCATCCCAGGCAAATATTGCTGTTCCTCAACTGTATGCTCAAATTGATACAGAGCATCAAATCAAAAAGATTGACCAGATTCTTGAACCATTCACAGATTTTGTGATAAAACCTGCACATGGCTCTGGCGGTGACGGCATTTTAGTTATCACAGGTAAAGTGGGAAATCGTTATCGTCAAATTAATGGCAAGCTCTTATCACATCAAGAGTTGAGTTATCATTTGTCACGTTTGCTATCTGGGGCATATAGCCTAGGTGGTAATCATGATTATGCAATTATTGAGCGCAGAGTGATTGTTGACCCAGTATTTGGCAATATCAGTCATCAAGGTGTGCCTGATGTGCGCGTCATCACCCTTTTAGGTTACCCCGTCATGGCCATGCTTCGTTTACCAACACGCTCTTCTGGCGGTAAAGCCAATTTACACCAAGGGGCTATTGGTGCAGGAATTGATATTGGTTCTGGTATCACCAAAAATGGTGTTTATCAAAATGACATCATCGACCACCATCCAGACACCTTAAATCCGATTGCAGGCGTTCAAGTACCCTATTGGAATGAGATTTTACAAATTGCAGCCAGCTGTTATGAATTAACCGCTATGGGTTATCTTGGGGTGGATATTGTGATTGATGCGCATGAAGGACCGCTCATGCTTGAATTAAATGCACGTCCTGGCTTAAGTATCCAAGTGGCTAATCAGGAAGGATTATTAAAAAGGTTACGCCTCATAGAGGCACGTAAAAAACACATGCCCCATGAAGCAATTTCGTCACGAGTTGGCTATAGCCAAGAACAATTCTTAAGAGCCTAAGCCAAGCGCTCTTTTTTATCCAACAGATACATTTCCATCGTTGTAGCGATAGCAAATTCAATGCATCGCTCATTTACTTTTTTAATTTTTTCTGCGTCTTTCATAAAGCCAGACTCATCACCAATCACAGAAAGAATTGCCCCACAGCGAATTGCATCCACAGAGTTAAACATATCGTGATACCGAGCAGTTAGAATGGGGGCTAATGTAAAAAACTGAGCACATTCCATTTCTGAAGCAATTACACCTGCGTGCCGTAAGGTATCCATGTAATCCACACTTTCTTTTAATAAAGAAAATTGATACTCTCTGGCAAATAAGGAACTTTTGGAATGCACAACCCCAAAATGAACTTTTCTATCCGAGAATAATTGTTTAGCCTGAGCCTGTTTAGCTGCTTGAATATACTCAAATGATGCCATGGCAGGATATTCTGGATATATATAATCCCAGGATGCCTTATCATCTCGCACAGCACCTGTTGCTACCACCAAATCTCCACCACAAATGGCCTGTGGATGCAATGTGCCAGAAGTGCCAACTCTTAAGAGTCTTTTTGCGCCGAGCATGGCTAACTCATTAATAATAATATCCGCACTTGGGCCACCCATGCCTGAAGAAATAGCTGCAACATCGACCATTTCACCATCAGGGCCTGGGAGCTGGCCTAAATACAAATTGTGTTGGCGCGGATGAAGTTTTTCTTGACGCTGACTGAATAATTCAGAAATTTGTCTTGCACGTCCATCTGAGCCTGTTAAAAAAAAGTAACGACCAATACCATGATTCCCTTGAATATCTTCTACAGTTGCATTGATATGTTGTACTACAATTGCCATAATACCGTCCTTAAAGCTTTTTATTGTTCACTATTTAATTGTCTAATTCTTTGAATTTCCATAACCATGGTTTTAAAATAATCATAAGACATGTAAAAATTCCCCTGATCGCCTATTTTATCACCCCATGAATTTCGTAAAGTTACCAAACCGCGATGAATTCGTCCATAATCGTCTTTGGCGTAAGCGTTATCATCATACCCCGTCACCAGTAAAGCATGGCCTGCATATTGATGGTTTTGATTCATATCCTGCATAATTTCTGGGGTAAGAAGCCAACTGTCATTGTAGGCTTTGTGTGTCCCAACAGCACCAGCCAAACCAAGTTCAGGATCTGCTAGTAATACGCCAATAATAACGCGATCTCCTTTAGCAAGTACGGTTTTAACATGGTTTAACAAACTTTGCATGTCCACACTCTCATGACTGCTTTGATAGACATCCAAAATAGAACTCCATCCGATACGATGTTCAAGGAGTGACTCACTATAACCATGGAATTCTTCTAATGGCATCGGCTGACCATATTCTCTTTCAATTAATGGGTATTCAAATAACCCGCCACAGCCATGTTCGTATTGGGTTTGTTTACTTACAAATCCAAAAGATTCTAATTGAGACAATACCGAATTGGCCAATACACCCTGCCACCCACTTTGAATATAACCAAAAGTTTGTAAATAACTGCCCAATTGTAAACTACACAATGGACTGACATAATCACCTTTTTTTAAAATAGCATCAATGGCTGCTGCGGCTGCAAAAATAACGCATGAGCCATGAATTCCTTGATTCATCACCGGCACATTGTCCATACCCAATTGAACTGATGCTGGAATGGATTGCGTCAATAAGGCAGTTGTGTGAATGTGATTGAATCGCGCAAGAAAATTATTTTGAGCTTGCTTGCTTAAGTGTATAGACATTAAAGGCACTTGTGTAGGCGCATAGGACTGCGATAATTTCTTTAATGAGTTTTGACTGGGCTTTTGTAAAATAACACCCGTCACTTCGATATCGGCTGAACAAGCCTGATGGCTATATAAAAATAACCCTATCATTAAGATCCATAATCCTTTCATTGCTTCATCTCCAAACGTCTTGAGTAGGGTCTTTTCTGTTGGCTTTATAAATCTTGAACCATACTCATCATCATTTTTTTTATCAAGGATTGATGGTTAAGCCAATCCATCCCAAAAGATCTCAATTTTACCCAAATTAAATCGTTATTTCCAAAGCAATTTTTAATCCATTTCATCATGGAAATAAGCGTTGTTATTTTTGCTTTGCGTTCACGTTGATATTTTGCCAAAAGTGTGGCATTAAAACTGACCAAACCCATGCTTGACCATAATTGTTCTAAACAAATGATATCTGCAATACCTGCATTTAAACCAAGTCCTGCCAAGGGGTGAAAATGATGTGCAGCATCCCCCAGCAATAACCAGTTTTGGCCATAATATTGTTTGGCATGCAAATAATTCAAAGGAAAAAACTTTAATCCTTCAATGGATTCCACTTGCCCAACATACCCATCCCAATAAACATTTAATTTTTCACAAAATGCTTTCGCATCTAAGCGCAAATAATTATCTGCTAATACTTCGTCCAAAGACCAAACCATGGAGTATGCATTTTGATTGGCCAAGGGTAAAAATGCCAAAGGACCGTGCGCACCAAAAATTTGTAAGGCTTGGCCTTGATGGGGTTTGGTCACGTTAACTTTTGCAACCAAGCCTTTTTGATGATAAGAACCTTTTTGACAAGGCACACGCAAGTATTCACGAACAGGAGAACGCGCACCATCTGCAACACATAAAAAATCAGCCTGCACCAGTTTTCCAGCTTCTAAATTCAATACCCATTTGTCTTTTTCTTGGTAACAGGCATTGGGTTCTTCACTTTCAAAAACCGGGATTTTTAAAGCTTTGAGCATTTCAAAACAAGCTTGCCAAAGGGCTGATTCTTCCACAATTTTTGCGACCTCAGATTGTGCTAAATCATAGGCATTCAAGGACAATTGTGCATGACCTATACCATCCCATACCAGCATATTATGTATAGCTTGGGTACTACTTTCAGGAATTTTGTTCCAAATATCTAATGTCTTTAAAAAATTTAATGATGCCTGATTGAGTGCAAAAACGCGTTTATTATCACCATCAATTTTTTGTAAAGCAGGCCGCCACAACACCACATCGATTTGGTGTTTTTTCAATAATATGGCGCAAAGCATCGCAATAACACCACCACCCCAAACGGCTATTTTATTCATCAGAAGATTCCAAAAATTGATAAATTTCTACAGGCAAGGCATATCCAAGACCTTGTGCATAATGAGAAAATAATAATTTCAAACGTGGATGATGACTCAATGCACACAATCCCGCTGCTTGTAAAATGCCTGGCAAATGATTAAACCCTGTTGCTAAAAATTGTGTTAGATATTGCGTAAAACGTTGATCATCACGCCTTTTGAGTAAATAAATGGGAATGAGCTCTTTGCTTAATCCGTATTTTTTCAAAATATCTAAAAAAGTCACAACATCTCTTAAACTCAAATTAAATCCTTGGCCTGCAACAGGATGCAAAGTATGGGCAGCATTTCCTAAAAATAAGATATTTTGAAAGGTTTGCACTGGCATAAAAATTTGTCTCAGTGGATAGGTTCGCACAGGGCCTACTTCTAAAATCTCACCCATACGATAAGACAATTGGTGTGCAATCATGGCGGCAAACTCAAAAAAATGATTTTCTTTGAGATGGCGTACCTTTTCCTGACTTAAACTCCAAACAATGGCCATATCATGTGTATGGATAGGTAATAATGCCAAAGGTCCAAGCTTCGTGAATCGTTCAAAAGCTTTTCCTTGATGAGGATGTTTAAGACTTAAACGACTAATTAACGCCTCTTGCTCGGGCTGCATTTCAACGGGCAAGCCACATGCTAAACGCACTGAAGACAAGGCACCATCCGCAGCGATCACCAATTTTGCAGAAATCTCAAGGGTGGTTTGCTCCTTTGTTATAGACACTGTCTGAGTCAATTTATCGTAAGCTGTGAAGCGAGCGTGCAACAATACGTCTGGGTTTTTAAACTTTTGCAATAAGATGGCGTGCAATTCATTGAGGTTGACCACTACCCCCAAATGCTCCAAACTAACCTCATCCAATTCTAAATGGCCCCATTGTCCTTCTGCAGAAACATGAATTTTTTCAATGGGTGTGACCTTATCCTTGATGTCATCCCAAACTTGAAGATATTTTAAGATTGCAACACTCGTCTTGGATAAAGCAAGCGGACGCATTCCTTTTTTGGGTGATTGAATACTTTCATCCACCAACAAATAAGAAATACCTTGCAGCTCTAAACCTCTGGCAAGGCTTAAACCCACAATACCACCGCCTATGATAAGCACATCACAATTTAATTTTTGCATCAAACACCAATACTGTTTAAATCAGAAATTTCTTTTGGCAAACGATGAGAAAATACATAAGCATCTTCTTGAGTGACTAAAATATCATCTTCAATACGCACACCAATGCCACGCCATTTGTCATCAATATTAGTCAGTGTTGGTGAAAAGTATAAGCCAGGTTCCACCGTTAATACCATGGAAGGTGCTAATTGAATCGGTTGGCCATGCTCTACATAAGCACCCACATCGTGCACATCAAGCCCCAACCAATGACCAGAACCATGCATATAAAAAGATTTATAGGCTTGTTGTTCCAATAAACCTGACAAAGAACCCTGTAAAATGCCCAAATCCTTTAAGCCCTGTGTTAAAACACATACAATTTCTTCTTGAATCTCTGTCCAGATACAATCTGGGGCAATTTTTGCAATCGCCGACAATTGTGCTTGTAAAACCAACTCATAAATCGCTTGTTGAGCGCCTGTCCAAGTTGCACTTACAGGATATGTGCGTGTGATATCAGCTGCATAGCCCATGTACTCACCACCTGCATCAATAAGTAATAAATCCTGTGACTCAAATTGGCGCTGATATTGGGTATAATGAAGAATACAGGCATTTTCCCCTGAGGCCACAATGCTTGGATAAGCTGTTTCCATACAGCCTTGTTTTTGTAAACCATTGTGAAAAATTGCTGCTGCCTGATACTCAAACTCACAAGCACGAATTTGTTGCATCACAGCCATATGCGCATCAACTGAAAAATCTACTGCTTTTTGAATAGCGGCAATCTCACCCTGACTTTTCAATAAGCGCATACTGGCAATCAAAGGGGCAATATCATGAAACGCACTCGGCAAACCTTTTTCCTGACGCCGCTGACTACGCCCTTTTTTCCAAGCAGAAAAAAGTTTTTTCTCCCACATGCTACCTTGTAAAAAGGGATAATAGATATCGGTAATTCCCGCCAAAAGCTCGAGTAATTTAGTTTCAAAATGAGTAATGGAGTAGGCCTCATCCATATCAAGGTCTTGAACTGCCCGAGCTTGGCCCATGACAGGCCCGGTCCAAATGGTTTTTTGCTCATCGCAAACTTCATTAAATAATATGGATTTTCCAGCCAACAACACCAAGACAGCGTTGGGTTCATTAAAACCAGTTAAATATAAAAAATCACTATTTTGTCGAAAAGGATAATGGACATCACCACTTCGTAAAACTTCATGGCTGCCAGGAATGATAGCAATACTTTGATTGTTAAGCTTTTGCATCAATTGATGACGTCTTTGTTTGTATTCCTTTTGAGTAATCATAGGATTCCTTAAATTAATGATGAGCAGGAACGGCCTGGCCTTCTTCATGTTGATTTAAATCACAAAACAGTTGTAACACTGCCAATCGAGCATAATCAGTCACATCCACATAAGCTTTTTCATCTTCATTATCAAAATCTAAATCTTCAACATCCATTTGTGAAAAATCTTCAAAATGTTGCAAAATTTCAATATCATCTTCATTTTCAAAATCATCAAGACTTAAGCCTGACATTTGTAAACCTTCCAAAAATCCTAAACACCAGTTTGAAAAAGCCATGATACGCTCAGGTAAGCCAATATCAATTTCTGGTAACATCATTTCAAATTCAAATCCAAAGTTATTCAGCCAAGTTTGGGTAACCGTATAAATAGAGAACAAAGCATTGGTGGATTGATGAAAAGCAGGACCTGTTTTATTCAAAATAAGAGAGCGTAAGAAGTTTTCCGCTTGCTCAGAAGCACCAGCAACAATCAAGCCAGTCAGTAAGCCATGTAAATGAGATACATCAATGTCAAGCTCCAAAGTCGACAAATCGTCGATCAATTGATCATGGCTTGGCAGGGTAGGGGTAACATCGGGTCTTAAGGACATAATTTTCCTAAATTTTATCTAAAAGAAGATAATAACTGATTTGCTCAAATATGCCAAAATTGTTAACATGTAATTCATCAAAAATAATTGGAAAAATAAGAATGAGTACATCCAATCAATGCACCATACAACTGATGAATAAAAACTATAAAATAAAATGCCCTGTTGAAGAAATGGAAAACTTACAACTGGCTGCAAAAAAATTAAATGCAGCCATTTCGCAAAAAAAATCTCAGTTTAAAACTTTAGATGCCACGCAAGTATTGCTCCTAGCAGCCCTTGATTTAAGTCACGAGTTGATTAATCAAGAACAAAAGCAACATCTTCAAAGAGAGCAATTGGCTGAATTTATTCACTCTCTTGAAAATCGTTTACAAACTGTGACTGAGCCTGCTTAAGCACTTCACCGAGGCCAGCGGCTTTGCCAAACTCTTACCTGTTTGGCCTCGCTTACCGATATAGGCGTTCCATTTCTTAAATTCCAACTGGTGTGTTTGTTTTTTATCGGTGAGTAATAATGTATCTTGCTCAGTCAGTACAACAGCGCTGAGCAATTCGATAGGCTCTAAAGAAATACTAGATTTACATTTAATCAAAACATTGCCCTTGCCTTTGGTAAGGACTGGCACCTCTAATAGAGGAATAATCAGCAGTCGACCGGCTGAATTTAACAAGGCCAAGTATTGGTTTTCTAATTGACTCACTGAAGCAACTGGCAGTAAATGACTTTTATCGGGTAAATTCATACAAGCTTTGCCATTGCGATTCTTAGTGCCCGCGTTTGCTTCTTCTACACAAAAGCCTAAACCTGCAGAATTTATCATTAAATAATAACCGTTGGCATCAACACTTCCCATGGCCACAAATTTCTCACCATCGGATGGATTTAAACGACTGGTGAGTGGCTCACCTTGGCCTCGAGCAGAAGGTAAGCTGTGTGCAGGAAGTTGATAAATTTTACCTTCACTATCAAAGAAATGAATCATCTGTGAGCTGCGTGCTTTCACTTGCGATAAAAAGCTATCACCTGCTTTGAAAGGATAGGTTTGCCCATCAACATCATTGCCTTTGGCCGCGCGAATCCAGCCTTGTTGCGACATAATCACCGTTAGCCATTCATTGGATACCACTTCTGTAATAGACATGGCCTGAGCGATTGCACGTTCAACAATCGGTGAGCGTCTTTCATCGCTATATTTTTTGATGTCAGCAGAAATTTCTGATTTGACCAAAGCTCGTAGGGCCTTTTCATCGCCAAGCCATGCCTCTAATTGTTGTTGCTCGGCAAGTAAAGTTTCTTGTTCTTCTTTTAATAAACCTTCCTCAAGCTTTGCCAAATGCCGTAATTTTGTTTCTAATATGGCGTAAACTTGTCGTTCACTCAAATTAAAACGTTTCATGAGTACTTCAGCTGGCTCATCTTCTTCACGAATAATTTGAATAACTTCGTCCAAATGTAGGTAAATGATTAATAAACCAAAAATGACTTCTAAGCGATCGAGTACTTGTTCCAAGCGATGATTCAAGCGACGGGTGACAGTATTTAAACGATAATGTATCCACTCATTTAAGAGTGTCAACAAGTCTTTAACCTCTGGTCGCCCATTTAAGCCAATTAAGTTACAATTGTAACGATAGGTGCGCTCTAAATCCGTGGTTGCAAATAAATGACTCATGAGATTGTCAGCATCAACCCGACCAGATCGAAGCTTGATAACCAAACGTGTTGGATGCTCGTGGTCAGATTCATCACGTAAATCTTCGACCATGGGCAGTTTTTTTTGTTGCATTTGTGCTGCAATTTGTTCCAGTACTTTTGCGCCAGAAACTTGATAAGGCAAGGCCGTTACAACAATTTGTTGTTTTTCAAGATTATATATGGCTCGACAACGAACACTCCCATTACCAGTTTGATACATGTTCATGATTTGGGCTTGGGGCGTGATGATTTCCGCTTCTGTCGGGAAATCTGGTCCTTTGATGTGTTTTAACACATCTTTCAGACTGCTATCAGGTTTATCCAAAAGCATCATACAGGCCTTGCCCACCTCTTGGATATTATGGGGTAAAATATCTGAGGCCATACCGACTGCAATTCCTGAGGCGCCATTTAAAAGAACATTGGGAAGACGTGCAGGCAATAAAGAAGGCTCTTTGAGGGTAGCATCGAAATTATCAACCCATTCAACAGTCCCAAATGGTAATTCACGCAATAAAATATCTGCATAGGGTGAAAGACGTGCTTCGGTGTAGCGCATGGCTGCAAATGATTTCGGATCATCCGCAGAGCCCCAGTTACCTTGACCATCGACCAAAGGATAGCGATAAGAAAACGATTGCGCCATCAAAACCATGGCTTCATAGCAAGCACTGTCTCCATGTGGATGAAACTTACCCAACACGTCACCAACAGTTCGTGCTGATTTTTTGTATTTATTTGATGATTTTAAACCCAACTCCGACATGGCATAAACGATACGTCTTTGTACTGGTTTTAAACCATCGGCAATGTGAGGCAACGCTCTATCTAAAATCACTGCCATGGCATAATCAAAATAAGCCGTTGAAGTAAAGTCCGATAAGGGTTGTTTGTCAAGGATAAGCGCCATCATGATACCAACAAGGTTTTAACTGAAAACCATTTTAATCGATGGCCTTATACAGGTCAAATAATGTGGGTTATTACTGAAATCATATCAAAGACATGCCTACAGATGGCTCATGTGTACAATAAAAGCCTGCACCACTTAAGATAAGCGCCAAACTAAAAAGGGCTATTAGCAATAAGTTAGTAGTTACCGCAGCGCAGACCAATGCGGCCAAAAATATGGCTATGGCCGCCTGCCAGTATTTGTCATGAGATTGATTAAGTTCTACAAAGAAAATTTGATATTTTGAGTTTTCAAATAATTGGACATTCAATTGACAGGCTTGTGATTTTAAAATTTTAAGACTATTCATCAGTTCTTTGAAATTATCATGCCTGACATCTGCAAAACCGATGTATGGATATAACTGCTCTGCAGGTTTAGATTCTATCTCAGTAAGCTTAATTTCATCAATGATATTAGCGCAGGCCAAAAGGCCGCGCGCAAACCAATACTCACACACACAAAAAAGAGGTTTTTGAATATCAGGGACATTCTTGCGATATATAATTTCAATACTTAACATTCGTTATCCACAACTCAAAATAATAGAAGCTATTGATTACATCATACGCATCAATGGATATTGTTCAGGATAGTTAACCGCAAGAGTTACAGTAAGTGCAATTAAAGCAAGTGTAGCTATCAATATAATTAAGATATTACTACTCAACACGCCACCGATTAACATAAGCGTCAATCCAGTGTAGGCAGCTATCATGAACAAAGAATCATCCTGACTTGACGCTTTTGGTGAATTGTCAAAAAAACTCTCTTTAGTTTTTGGCATGTTCTTGGCAGGAAACTTGGATAGATATTGTTTTTCGGTATAATCATTGATTTGAATAGTATAGTGCACCCATTGAGTC
>DHHZ01000033.1 GCA_002403515.1 Legionellales bacterium UBA4759
ACTATCCTGACACAGGGGGCTATATTCAGTTCTTGCATATTGCGTGCCAATCAAAAGGCTACCTGCAAAGGTCCCAAGAATACTTAAATTGTCAAAATAAGCTTTACTCTCTCCATCTAAACCTAATCGAAGACCTGCACCATTAAATTTCGATTCTTGTGTTTGTGGGAAATTAACAAAGCCACTCAAGCGGGCTGTATCAGTATCACGTTCGAAACCATTATAAACAGTATTTAATTGTTGTTGTAAAATAATGCCTGAAATACCAGCAAATAATCGAGTTTTGAGTAAAGGATCGATATTAATGTGTTGCCCAAGATCGCCATTTATTGCGTCATATGAATATTTAATAGTTCCTACTGCAGAGCGAAAAAAGGCATCATAAGGTCCGATATTATAATTAGGACCAATCATTTGCCAAGTCGGATAATCTGAACCCCCATTGGCATTATTTTGGGTTGAGTTTGAGGTTCGTAAGTGAAGCCAGTATAAATTGACATCATTACTGGTGTTGTCGAAAGTGTGTTTTAAATTAAAGAAAAACCCAGGAGCAAAGTTGGTATTGATGTTGAGAACATCCCAATTGGGGGTTGCTGCTGTGTGACCAAATGGATTGGTTAAAACAGCCTAGTCTTGGTTTCCAGTTGGTCTTAAAAAAACAGCGCCTCCTGTTAATTCATTAGAATTAATCAATTGAGGTGCGTAAATATCAAAATTCGCACGTGCAGGGCCCATCGTTCCAGCAAATATATTTGCTGATGCAAATAATCCCAGAGTAAAGCATTTAAAACGCATAACTACAATCTCCATATCATTTGTTAAAATTCCCCTAAATCTTAACAAGATAATGGATGATTGTATATTCTTAAGTTCTGATTTTTTTTTCTAAAATTTCCCAATTTCCTTGGCGATAACTACTGCTTGAAAAACTTGGTTGAGGTCGAGGAGGATTTAACATCGATTTCAGCGATGAGGATATATTGGGTCTGGGATAAAGAATTGGTGCTATTTTAGGAGTGTTTTGTAAATTATCAACCAATCTTTTATCATTGTTTTGCTTAATCAACTGAGGGCTAGGAGTTCTTGAAAAGGGAGGATTTTGAATCTGTCGATTTGCAATGACCAATTTCATTTGATTGGGTAGATACCGTGGATCTGTTGGAACAGGTAAAATATTACTATTACTGGGTTGTTGAACATGTCTGATTGGTTTTTTTGAAGGTTGTGGCACTGAATAAGCATGGCTTTTTTGAGAATTACTTTTTTGACTGTCTAAGTTTAGTCGCATTTGTTGAGTAATATTGAACTCAGGATTAATATCAGAAGCTTGATCCAATGTCATTTCAGATTTTTGAAAGATTTCAACTTCCTCAGTATCAAATTGTTCAACCCTTAATTTTCGATGTTGTTCTTTTTTTTCTTTTAATTTTTTTTTCATTTGAAAAGAAAGCGGTTTTAATGCAGGAGCTTTCATGATTCTCAACCTCGATTTGTTTTATAATTTATTATACCATAATCAATAATAAATTTGTTTATTATTTGCGCACGCAGGCTAGTGTATAATTTTGAACTTTATCAACGACAGTACCGATTTCAATATTGTCTTTTAATATACTTTCTCCAGGCATAAATTTATCCAAGTTCTCATCCTCAAGTAAAACTAAATGGTATTTGCTTTTACCTAAATAATGCATTCGTGCAATAATTTCTTGACCTCTATAACAACCTTTATTGAAATCTATCCAGGATTTGGATTCTAAACCCAAGTCATGGGGTAAAAATAGTCCAATTGTTGTAGGATATAACTCAAACTCTTTGTTTAGAATTTTTTGCAGATGCCATTCTGTATATGAGATTTGTTCAAGGCCCTGAATCAAGGCGCTATCAATAGTAATAGAAAAAACCCCATGCTCGATGATGCCATAAATTGACATGTCTTTTTTTTCTTCAAAGCTTACCTTCGAGAGCATAGCGCCTTTGATGAGTAAGCTTTCTGTTTTTGGCCAACAATCCTTATTAAGAATGATAAAAAGTCTATTTTCAGTTTGCACTATATAAAGCATGGATATAATGCGCCCTTTGATATTGCAAAATAAACTTTTATCATGGGTTAGTAAGTTATTGGTGAGTTGTCCTTGAAGAAACTCTAAGGCTTTTTCTCCATGCAATTCAATACAAGTATAATTTTCTAAATGACAATATTTTTTCATCAATCTATCTCTTTACAAGTTTAATTAATTAACGCCAATTGAGTAAGTTCTGTGCCTCTAGTCTCCAGCGCAGGAAGACAATCTTTAAAAAATTTAGCATTTTTGATGGATTGCCATAGCGGGTTTTTTATTTCCTCTGCGGTAAAATGTCTTGGTGATAGGCTATGGATTTCCGTAGGGTGGTTAAGAGCAAACTTTAATATAATATTTTTTATCATTAAATTTAAGTGCTCCTTTTTATTGTAATTACAAAGCGCTGTTAAAAATTCCAATTGTTGAAGTGGTTTTAAAAATTGAAAAAATGCATTGATTTTTTCTGGAGTTTTTTTGAAAGAATCCAATTGTTCGGGATGTTGAATAATCTTATGATTAATCACATCCTTGCATTCATCAGTTAGTATTGGAAGCACTTGCAGCATTTTATCAAATTCATGTACCAGCCACTGACACATAGTGTGATATTTCACATGTTTCCAAAAAAGAATGTTTAAATGCTCGCTGGTGGGTAAAAACCTAAATAAACAGAATAAAGATTCAATTTTTATTAAATGTTGTAAATAAACTTCATGTAATGAAAATATCCATTCTTTTCTATCCCGAGGTGGAATATATTCCAAGATGACATTCAAGCATTTGGGGTCTTTAATAAATTTAGCGATGAAATCTTCGTCAATTAAAGCCAGTGGTTCTGATGTTGCACTTAAAATAATATCTAAAATGATATGGTTACAGGGCATAATATCTACCCAATGATTTTCATGGGTGTTTTTATGATTTAAGAATAACTTAATTTGTAACTCAGACAGATTTTCAAAATAATGGGACAGTAATTCCGGATTTTGTAATATAAAATAAAAAAAGTAATCCGATTGGATGAGCTTTGCAGAGTTTTTCCCTGGAAATATTTCAAAAATCTCTTCCAGGTACTCTGGATAGTTTTTACAAATAAATTCAATCAAATAATGGTTATCGGCCATTAACAAATTTAATCCCAATTTAAAATTAAGATGTTTTAATACCAATAAAATTGTGGAAGGTGAAGCACAAAGCTCATAGAAAAAATGATTTTCAGAGGGATGATAGGAGGTTAGTAACGCATGCAAATCTTTGGGTGAAAAACTACTGAATAAGTATTCAAGAATTTCATGGTTTTTAAGATGAGTTATGATAATGTCTTTAGCGTAAATCTCGGTAATAATGATAAATTGATGCTCATTTAAGGATTTTAAAATTTCTAAAAGAGTATTGGGTATGACAATTGCTCTTTCCAGTAATATTTCACCACTATGATCTTCATGCATAAGCAGGCCTATTTTTTGAAAAGGGTTGAGACAATTTAATAGAAAACCAAACGTTTCGGGATGATGAAGAGCTAAATCAAGACTGTTTTGTTGTTGGGTGGTTTCAGAACAAATGATTCGACAGAGCTCTTTTCCTTCCAAACATTTAAAAATTTGAATAATCAGTTCTAAATTGTGCAAGTTTTTATGAATGATACTTTTGTTGTCATTGCCTTTTAGTTCAATCAGGGTTTGAAGATGAGTCGGTGAAAGTTTTTCTTGTAAAATGGGCCAGATTGTTTTTAGGTCCAATTGAAATAAAATTAATTGTTTTTTAAATAGTGTAGACAGTATTTTAAAAATCTCTTCTTCATTAAGATTTAAAATTATCGAATTAAAAAAGCTTGGTTTTTGAATGGTCAATTCTAATAAAGAAAAATGAGTTTTTTTGTTTTTTTCTAAAATAGTTGAAAGTCGATTTTCTGGCTCAAGCATTTGTAAATAGATATCTAAACAATATGGGCTTTTAAAAGGGACTTCGGACAAATCAATTTTTTTACTTTCAAAATATTGAATAATTTGCTGGACATCAAGACCTAATTCTTTATTAAGGTATAATGCAATTGTCATTAATATTTCAAAATGTTCTGTTTTATTAAACCACTCCTGTAATAAACGAGTTTTAAATGTGTGCCCTAAATCGATGTAATGGTATGTGATGATATTTAACCATTCATGAATATTTTTTTTAGAATTCAATATAAATAGGCGATTAAGCAATAGGCTTGAAAAATCGTAAAATGTACTTGGGAAGTATTTTACTTCGTATCCAAGCTCTGTCAGAAGCATAAACTCAAATCGCTTGGTATAAAATAAATCTCTAATTGATATGTAAGCCTCATAATTAAAATTGGGTGCAAAAAAATCAATAGATTTGACCAACTCAAGATATAATTTTTGATCATGGCGTTTGCACCAAATGCGCGTTTTTTTATAAGAAAATAAATCATCAATAATTTTTGATTCATTATCTAAATTAAACGATTTTGAAATTTGTAATTGAAATAATTTAAAGTAAAGTGCATCTTGAATTTCTTCGAATCTGCGATTTTTACAAACAATAGCAACAAACAGTTCATTTTTTTCATTGACTTCATTTGCAAGTGCAAGACTTATGATTTGACTTTTATTGAAACTGATAAGCTGTGGAGCCATCGCTAAAAAAATCCAAAATAATTTGGGTTCCTCTGCAAAAAGAGTATTAATAACTGCAGGTGGTGTTAACTTTATTAGACGATTAAAGATAATTTGAAAATTACCAGGGTGAGCTGTTTCAAGAACTTTAATGTAAAGATTTTCCATGGTTTTTGGCGTTTGTTGGCCGAACCAATTTTCAAATAATGCATAGACATGATTTTGTTCTCGAAGATGAAGTATTTGAATAATGAAATCAAGCTCAAATACGCTGAGATAATTATCAAACTGAAAACTTGAAAATTGTTGAGATAAATCAGGTTCTATGAGGTCTATAGGTTCTAATTCAACAGAATGAATTTCAGCATCTAAACTCGTTTTGGGATACTCCCGAAGGCCACAATGCAAATGATGAGCTCTTGTGAGTAATACAGGAATGAATGGATGTTCACTTTGACGAGCTATTAAAAGACGATAAACTGTTTTTATTTCTTCATGAATATACGAGTTTTGAATAAAAAAATCATGCAATATCCCACTAGTTAATGTGGTTTGAATGGAGACATTATTTTTGATTAACGCAATGACTAATCCTGCAATTTGCTGAGGTTGATAAAATAGTTCAGTAAAAAGATGAGGAAAATAAATCTGGAGTGGGTCTTCTATGTCTAAGAGATGGCTTTCGATAAAGTCAGACCAAAAGCAACTGATTAATACTGCTATTTCTGGGGTATCATAAAAAAAGGGTTGGTGAATGACTTTGATGAGATTGATATTTTCTTGCTCTTGGCAAATCAACAATAGTTTTTCTAAAAACAGATGATCGTTTAATCTTGTGATATCAGACTCATTCAGATATCTTTCAGGCAATCTATGCAGACCTTTACTCTCTCTTAGCGCTTTGATGCAAACTTCTTTGAACTCAGGCATTTCCTCTTTATTGATGACTGGAAAATTTGAAAAATGGGTTTTAAACAAAGATAGAAGGTACATGGGGGCTGCTCATCAAGTGGTCATTCTTACATATTAGCGATTTTTATTCGGAACGCAAAGTTATATCTAGATAAAAAGCTATCTAAATATTAATTAATTGATGAATGTGTTAATATGCATTGTTATTTTCAATTGAGGATTATTGATGGACTCTTCAGATACCTTGCAACGATTTATATTTGAACATGCCGAAATTCGTGGAGAAATAGCCCGTTTGGATGAAACATATCAAACCATTATTCATCAACGAGAGTATCCACCTTCAGTAAAAAAATTACTTGGTGAAGCATTGGTTTCATGTTTATTATTGGTTGGAAGTATTAAATTTGAAGGTGAGTTGAGCTTGCAGTTTCAAGGAAATGATGCATTACCAATGATGATTATTCAGTGTGATCATCTTTTAAATTTGAGAGGATTTGCACGGTTTAAAGAAGGTTTAAATGACGAGGATTATCGTAATGCTTTTTTAAACGGACAAATGTCATTTTTAATCAATCAAAGTCATCAAACTGAAATCTATCAAAGTATTATTCCTATCAGCTCCAATAACATGAGTGAGAATTTAATGAATTTCTTTGCTCAATCCGAACAGGTTGCAACACAGATTAATATCGCAATTAATGAGCAACATGTCGTCGGCATGCTTTTGCAATTATTACCAGGCCAAGATACTGAGCAAAGAGAAGAGTTTTGGCAGTATGCCACGGTAATTGGACAAACAGTTACTAATGAAGAATTATTAAGTTTAGAAAATGAAGAAATTCTTCATCGCCTCTATCATGAAACAGATATTCGTTTACTTTTAGAAAAAGAAGCAAAATTTAAATGTCGGTGTAATAACGATAAAATGATATCAATGTTAAAAATGTTTGGTGAAGAGGAAGTTCGAAAACTACTCGATGAAACAGGAAAAATTGATATTACTTGTGATTTTTGTAATCAGCATTATTATTTTGATTCTATAGACGTTGAAATGCTTTTTAGACAAATAAATTAAGCGAGCTTATCGTGGAAAAACAAAATTTAAATATTTATCCTCGTTTTAACCAACAGTTTTTTAGAGATTTTTGGACATTAATTAAACCCTATTGGCGCTCAGATGATAGGAAAAAAGCAAGTATTTATTTAATTATCAATTTATTTTGTTCTTTTAGCGGTATCTACGCCAGTGTGGCATTGAATAATATTACCAAAACCATGTTTGATGCGCTAAGTGCGTTCAATAAGCCTTTGCTGATTACCTCTTCACTTCAGTTTTTGGCTATTGCCGCACTTGTATTTTTTTGTGCAGGCTATGGTTCCTATTTTTCAGGTTTGCTCAGTATGCGATGGCAAAAATGGTTAACCCATCAAAACATCAATCACTGGTTAGGTTCGCACAATCATTATAAAATGAATTGGCTTTCTGAAAAGATAGACAATCCAGATCAGCGAATAACCGAGGATTTGGGAGCCTTGCCAGCGCTTACACTAAAGATTTTCTTTTTGTTGCTCAACTCAATTGGTTCATTTGTCTCGTTCAGTATTATATTGTGGGGATTGTCTAGTCATTTTCCACTCATCATTGGCAACCACCATTTCATGGTGCCGGGTTATTTATTTTTTTCTGCCACTTTGTATGGGATATTGGGTTTGTGGTTAATGGGCATTATTGGTAAAAAATTATCAGAGCTTGAGTATCGTCAGCAATTATTTACCGCTGATTTTCGTTCTCGTTTAGTAAGAATTCGTGAGTTTGGGGAACAAATCAGTTTATATCGTGGTGAAAAAGTAGAGCAGGGCAAGCTTGATTTATTGTTTACAAGAATTTATGAGAACTTTTTACGCGCTAACCATCTGCGAAAAAACTTGTTATTTTTTACCATTGGTTTTGAAATTTTAACTCAAATTGTTGGTATTTTCTTAGCAATGCCATTATTTCTGGCTAAAAAAGTACAATATGGCGGTATGATGCAAATTTCAGGAGCCTTTGTGTCGGTGGTTCGTGCTTTTTCAAATATCATGGATGCGTTTGGTTCTTTAGCAGAATTAAAAGCAGTGGTTTTTCGGTTAACAGAATTTCATAAGGCCATGGATGCGGCTCAGGACTTCCAACAAGATGGTCTTGTGGTTAATGCCACTGAAGATGCTGCAATACACATTGAGCATTTAAAAATTGAACATGTGAATGGTCAATCGATGGTTGAACTTCAAGATGTTAAATTTTTTGCGCCTTATCGTTATTTAATCACCGGTGTTTCAGGCCTTGGAAAAAGTACATTATTGAAAACCATATTGGGTTTATGGCCATATGCCATTGGTTCAATTTCACGTCCTGCAAGTGATGATATATTTATGTTGCCACAGCGCTCTTATCTTCCTAATGGTAGTTTGCGTGAAGTTTTATCCTATCCTCATGGGGACATATTCTCGGATGAGCAATTGAACTATTGGCTCAAAGAGGTGGGTTTGGATTTATTGGTCAATCGATTGGATGAGCAGGCCAATTGGTCTATGATTTTATCATTAGGCCAGCAACAATTAATTGGTTTTATTCGCTTGTTCTTGCAAAAACCACAAATTATTCTCTTAGACGAATCCACTTCAGCTTTGGATGAAATTAATCAACAAAAAATGTACAACCTTATGAAACAATTATTTCCAAATTGTTGTATGATTAGCATTGGACACCGAAGTAGTTTAAAACCACTTCATGACTATCAATTGAGAATGGATAATAAAGAGCCAGTTGTATTAGAGGCAAGTTAACTTATGATCATTTTATTTAAAACTCATGTCGATGATGCCCAAATAGCGCTGATTCAAGAAAGTTTAAAAGTTTATTCTCGACAAACCACTTACAATGGTTTTAAGGGATTAATGATTTCAGCGGCCTTTAATCAAGAGCTTTTGATTCCTTCAGATTTGATTGAGGATGTGATTGAATATTCGGATAAGTTGTATTTTACGCGTCATGAGCATGCCCAAAACTCCTTTGTGATGAATATTTCGGGTGTTTCGATAGGTGGTGCGCATATTGCCTCAATTGCAGGGCCTTGCTCTATAGAATCTGAAAAACAAATCACTCAATGTGCAGCCCTCATTAAAAAAGCCGGTGGTCAAATTTTACGTGGTGGCGCTTACAAACCAAGAAGCTCTTGTTATGACTTTCAAGGCATGGGGTTAGAGGGTTTGAAATTACTGAATCAAGCAGCAAAAGCCCATGGATTGCTTTGTGTGTCAGAGCTGATGGATAGTCGGGATTTGGATAAGTTTGAATCTTTAGTAGACATCATTCAAGTTGGCGCACGCAATATGCAAAATTACGCATTACTTAAAGAGCTTGGCCAATCCTCAAAGCCAATCCTATTAAAAAGAGGTCTTTGTGCAACCTATCAAGAATTTTTAAGTTCAGCAGAATATATCATGTCTTCTGGTAATGAGCAGGTTATTTTGTGTGAACGGGGCATTCGAACTTTTGAACAAGCAACGCGTAATACCCTTGATATTTCAGCCATTCCTTACCTCAAGTCTAAAACTAATTGCCCAGTAATTATAGATCCAAGCCATGCTATTGGTATTCGCCAATTTGTACCGAGTTTAGCATATGCAGCCGTTGCTGCTGGTGCTGATGGAGTCATGCTTGAAGTGCATCCATCACCTGATGAGTCTTATTCTGATGCAAAACAAACCATAGCGCCAGATACTTTTTCTGATATATCCTCAAAACTTTCTGAAATTGCAAAATTATTTGGTAGAACTTTTGGAGCATAAGCGTGCAAGTATTCCGAAGCCAATTACAAGGTTCCATCCATATTCCAAGTTCTAAATCTCATACCTTGCGTGCCATTTTATTTGCAAGTCTTGCTTTGGGTAAAAGCCGTATTCACAATTATTTATTATCGCCTGACACAACAGCCATGATCAAAGCCTGCCAATCCTTTGGCGCAAAAATTGAGGTCCATCCCAGACATTTGGATATTGAGGGGATTGATGGAAAGCCTTATTTTACTCAACTTGAAATTGATGCGGGAAATTCAGGTCAGGTTTTAAGATTTGTTGGTGCTATAGCAGGCCTTGCTAATCAAAAAGTGTGTATTACAGGGGATGATTCAATTCAAACAAAAAGGCCTGTTTTACCTTTGCTAGAGGGTTTAAAGCAGTTTGGTTGCCAAGCATATACACAGTTTGGAAATGCGTTTGCGCCTATTGTTATTCGAGGACCATTTACCCAAGAATACGCAAAAATCATAGGCACAGACTCTCAGCCGGTATCAGGTCTTTTAATAGCCAGAGCATTTGCAAATGCTAAAACTGAATTAGAGGTTATCTCGCCAGGAGAAACGCCCTGGGTCAATTTAACTTTAGATTGGTTTAAGCGTTTAGGTATCCATTATCAACAACAAAATTTTTCAAGGTATTTATTAAACGGACATGCGCAAATAAAAGGATTTGAATATGAAGTCCCTGGAGATTTTAGTTCTTGTGCATTTCCTTTGGTGGCAGCAATTTTAACTGAAAGTGAATTGGTATTGAATAATCTTGATCTTCAAGATGTTCAAGGTGATAAAAAAATAATTGAAATACTTCAATCTATGGGCGCGAATATAGAAATACTTCCTGAAAAAAAACAAGTCAAAGTTCATCGCGGTGGAGCGCTTCAAGGCATTGAAATCGATGTGAACGATATCATTGATGGTATTCCAGTTCTTTCGATAGTCGGCTGTTTTGCCCAAGGTCAAATGTTATTAACCGGTGGTAAAATTGCAAAAAATAAAGAAAGTGATCGCATAACGGTCATGTGCCAAGAGTTACAAAAACTGGGTGCTGATATTCAAGCTATAGATGATGGTTTAATCATCCGTCAAAGTCAATTATATTCAGGGGTTGTTGAGTCTCATCATGATCATCGAGTCGCTATGGCTTTGGCAATTGCAGGACTGACTATTGATGGTGGAATTTTGATTAATCATAGTGAATGTATTCAAAAAAGTTTTCCAAATTTTATTGAACAAATGCAAGCCTTGGGAGCAAAAATTGTTTAGTTTAATCGGATTTCAAAAATCTGGGAAAACCACTTTAGGGCAAATGCTCGCGCAAGAACTGTCAATGAATGGGATAGATACTGATAAACTCTTGGAAGAAAAATTTCAATTACCCATTAAAACCATTTATCAAAATCTCGGAGAAAAAGCATTTCGAGATTACGAAGCACAACTGATTCGAGAAATTTGTACAAAAGATACCATTGTTTCTACAGGTGGTGGAGTGGTTTTAAATGATGCAAATGTCTTGCATTTAAAAAGTTATGGTCCGCTTATTTATTTAAAAATATCCTATGAAACCTATATGCTGCGACAAAAAGAGCTGCCATTATTTATGCAAGGACATCAAGCTCGGTATTTTTTTGAACACCGTGCTTCACTTTATGAAAAAAATGCCGATTTGATTATTGATATTAAAAATGATTCTATAGAAGAAAGCTTTAAAAAATTATTGATGGTGTGTCATGGCGAGTAATTCTTTTGGACAAATCTTTCGTATTACCACTTGGGGTGAATCTCACGGACCTGCAATCGGGGTGGTTGTTGATGGTTGTCCTGCGGGATTAATGCTAAATGAAGAAGATATTTATGCACAATTAAAAAAAAGGTCACCTGGCTTTCATGGCTTAACTTCGCCAAGACAAGAAAAAGATATTCCTAAAATATTATCTGGTGTCTTTGAAGGGAAAACCACAGGCACGCCCATTTCAATCATTATCGAAAATCAAAACATTGATTCATCCAAGTATGAACCCATCAAAAATTTATTGCGCCCAGGGCATGCTCAAGTCACCTACACAAAAAAATATGGCGTTTTTGACCATCGTGGTGGGGGACGCTCTTCTGCACGAGAAACAGCCTGTCGAGTCGCAGCCGGTGCGATTGCTAAAAAGATTCTAAACGCTAAACAAATCAAGGTACATTGTTATCTTAGCCAAGTTGGTGATTTAAAGGCAGATGTTCCAAAAAGTTGGGATTATCTCGAACAAAGTCAGTTGTTTTGTCCGGATGAGGCTTTTGAAAAAGCCTTGACGGCGTATCTTCAAAAGATTCGAGATGAAGGTGACTCTGTAGGTGGTGTTGTCAGTTTTGTGATCGAAGGTTGTCCGATTGGATTTGGTGACCCCATTTATCAAAAATTAGAGGCGAATCTTGCTCATGGACTCATGAGCATCCCTGCTTTAAAAGCTTTTTCAATTGGCGAGGGATTTGAAGCAGCCGATATGAAAGGCTCAGAGCATAATGATGCCTGGCTTTCAAAAATGCATACCCAAACCAACCATGCGGGGGGAATTTTGGGTGGGATTAGTAATGGTATGCCAATTTGGGGTAAACTATCTTTTAAACCCACTTCCAGTATCATGAAAAAGCAAATGACAGTGGATATCCATGGTCATGAAGCAGATTTTCAAATCCCAAGTGGTTCAAGACATGATCCGTGTGTTGCGATTCGTGGTGTTGCAGTAGTCGAAGCCATGTGTTATTTGGTATTAGTGGATGCCTGGTTAATGAATAGGATTTCAAAGTTATGAAATGTAGAACTATTTTTGCAAGTTGTGGAAAAGAATATCCCATTTATCTTGGTAGTAAATTACATCATTTGATTGATTTTAAAAAAAATAAATTGGTTTTGATCATGGATTCAAACCTTGCAAAGATATATGGGAAAAAGTTTTTAGAATTCCTAAGCCCCAACCTTGAACTCTTTTTGAAAGTTCCAGCCGGTGAAGCCTCCAAGACTCGTGAGGTCAAACAAATCTTAGAAGACAAGTTATTGGCTAAAAACTGTGGTCGCGATATTATGATTCTGGCAGTTGGTGGTGGGATGATTTGTGATTTGGTCGGATTTTTAGCTGCCACATACTGTAGAGGCGTACCAGTTGTTTATTGGCCAACCAGTCTTTTGGCCATGGTCGATGCCTCCATTGGTGGAAAAACTGCAGTAAATACACCATTTGGTAAAAACTTAATTGGTGCATTTTCAACGCCATTTTCTGTCTGGATGGATGTTTCTTATTTAGAGACATTGCCTGCCCCAGAGTTTGCGAATGGCATGGTAGAAGTGATTAAGCATGCTTTCATCTACGATAAAGACTTTTTTGGACGGCTGTTATATCGTCATTTAGATATTGTTCAATTGAAAGAATCAACCTTAGTTGAAATTATTGAAAAAAGTTGTCTCATTAAAAATGGCATAGTTTCCCAAGATGTCTATGATTTGGGTGTTCGTTCAATTTTAAATTTTGGTCATACCATTGGCCATGCAATTGAACAACTGGAAAAATATCAAATTAAGCATGGTGAAGCGGTAGCGATTGGCATGATCATTGAAACTTATATTTCACATTTAAAAGGTATTGCACCAATTGAATTAATTGATGAGTTAAAAGAAATTTTTAAGCTTTATCATTTGGATTTAAAAACATCTGTATTAAAAAACCCCAATGGTTTGCTTAAATGTCTTTATGCTGATAAGAAAAATAAAAATCAAAACGTGCATATGGTTTTGATTGAAGATATTGGGCAAGTGTATTGTGAAGAAGGCTTTTATACCCATCCCATTGAAGAAAAGTTAATTAAAAAAGCACTATCTTGGGCTAAAGGTCAATTTTAATGCTTTTTTTAACATTACCTGCAATAAACCTTGAATTTTTAAAAGAAAAAATTCAACGATATGAAAGAGATGTTGATGGTTTTGAGATACGTTGGGATTTTTCTCAAGAGCTTTATCCTGATGCTGTACGCAGTTTAACAGCATTACCTCTAATATTCACATTACGCACCAAAGAGCAGGGTGGGTGTGCATCAAAAGTTAGTTTTGATGAAATACTTCAGTTAGCAAAAGCCAAACCAGATTTTTTAGACTTAGAATATCATTTTCCATTGACTTGGTTTCAAGATATTAAAACTAGATTTCCTGATATTAAAATCATTGGGTCTTATCATTGCTTTGAGGGACTTCCAAAATTACTTCCTGAAATTGAGGCGGCAGACATCCAAAAGCTTGCCTTTTTTTGTAAAAATTCAACAGAGGCTCTAGGTTTACTTGATTTTCGTCATGCCATGAAAAAGCCTTATATTTTAATTGGTATGGGGCCTTTGGGACAATTTACTAGAATATTAGCCAAAGCTTTGGGTAGTGAAATTTCATATGCTTGTTGCCCTGAAAATAGCATGGCTCCTGGGCAATTGAGTATCGATGATATGAATAATATCTACCGATATAGAACAATTTCATCCAAAACGCAATTTTTTGCATTAATAGGTCAGCCTGTTGATAAAAGTATTGGGCATTACTTTCATAACGATTATTTTTTTAAGAATCAAATTGATGCTCGCTATCTAAAGATTGAAGTTTCTCAAGCCCAATTGAAAGATTGGTTAACTTTATCTTTAAATTTTCCTTTTTATGGCTTTAGTGTGACCACACCCTTAAAAGTTGCCGCCTATCAGTTATTGGGGGCTTTGGATGGTTTACCATCTATCAATACACTTAAACGTTCAAATAATCAGTGGCAGGCTTTTAACACAGATGCGCCTGGCGCTTGGAATGCATTAGGACATATCAAACCAAATACTGTCATGATTCTTGGGGCAGGGGGCGTGGGAAGGGCGGTTGCTGATTATTTTTTAAAAAAAGGCTGTGAGGTCAGGGTTTATAATCGAACACCAAAAGAAGGGGGCATTTGTTTTGATGAAACCTCAAATTTCCCAAAAGTAGATTTAATTATCAATACCATACCCAACATGCCAGAGGAGTTACTGAGTAAAGTAAAAGTAAATTTACAAGGTCAAACTCGCATCATGGATTTTGTATATCCTTATTCATCATTAACAAGATGGGCGAAAAAATTTAATCATAACATCATATCTGGCGAAGCGATTTTTATTGAACAGGCCCTATTACAACAAGTGATTTGGAATTCTTAAAGTCGCAAAGCTTTGCTCAATTGGGGTTATTGATGATTATTTTTGGACCCTTATAATTTTCTTTATGTTTTTTATATTCTCAAAGTGATTAATTTAAGTTATTATTCGCGTTTATTTATTGTTAACGTTAAATTTATATGAATATCGAACAAATAAGAGCTGCATTTTTTGAAGCATGGCAAACCAAAAAGGTCATGAAACCGGTTTTAGCACCTGATAGACCATTAAGTTACTATAATTATGAGATTTATCCTTTATTGTGTTTGCATCAATTAAGAGATGTAGTGAAAACTAAGGCGAAGGCTGCCCCACATGATCCTAGTCATCTCGATTTTGATGCAAATTTTGGTTTACGATTTATCGTGAATTTGAGTAATGAAATTAAGCTTACTCGTGAAGGACCAAGAACAAGCTATGTACCTGCACACAGTGATATTGATTCAAGAGTATATGCGGCAGGGAATTTATATTTTTCAGCAGATTATTCTAGAATTGTAAAAATTACCAACAAATCTGGTCACTTTGCACCCCATTTTTCAACACTTGTTTTTGCGATTCCCTTAATTATGGCGTCTGGTTTTCCTTTGGCTGATACCATTGAATTGTGTCTGACCTCACCAGATGAAGAGAGCACGTTTGAATTCTCCCATGAACAAATGCTGTCATTAATTCCTGAAGGCTTCAATCTGAATGAAATGATGGATTTGAATGCTTCACAAGAAATTAAGAATTTGAAATTAGAGCGAGAGTCTTCAAGAGAATTAATTGCTGAGGGTTTGCGGTTTTCTTTTGGTATGTCCAGTAATTCAATTAGTTCTTCTAAAACAAATGAACACAATGATATCTTCTCTTCATTAGCTTTTGATGAAGATGATAATAAAGTTTCCAATCCTAACAAAAAATTTAAGCTCTGATAATAACCGTATATCCTCTACTAGGAGGATATGCGGGCAGAATGTTTAAACGTTTTCTTGTTGGTTTTGAGTGTGTTGGTTTTTGCTTTGCTACTGACAAGGCAGATAGTCGACATGGTGGGTAAGCAATTAAAACCATCAACAATGCCAGGTCCAACATAGCATTGGGCCCCAGTCGCCAAACCACTTTTATCTGTTTGATAATGATTTTTACATTTTTCTTTGTCTTTGCTGTTTTTACTCCAAGAGCTGAACATTGAGCAGTCTGCTGTTGGTTCGCCATGACAAGACATAAATGCATGGCTTGTTGAAAAACATAAAGATAATAATATAACCAATCCTTTATTGTTCTGATTCATCTCAATCTCCATATTTTAAGCACATCTTTAATATAGCAAAAAAAATAAAAAAAACTCATTTTGTAGAAAATTTTACTTTTTAAAATATTGATCTATAATAAAATTGAGTAAGTTAATCAGGGAGAGGCTTCCATGAATACAAGTAAATTACCAAGTTTGGATGAAATTACTCAAATGGCTGGTAAATTATTCGGTGATGTTAAATCAAGTGTTCAACAAATTTATGATGAATACAAAGTTAAACATCCAGATATTTGCGAAGTTCCTACTTGTTCTAAGGAAAAAGTAGAAACCAAAAAGAAAAAGCAAGCCGGCAAAACTGATAATGAAGCTGGACTACCAAAAGAATAACTGTGGAGTTTACACAGTTATTTTGAATTGGTTTTTGAGTTCAGTGACTAGTTGAGCTGATGTTTTTGTGATTTTGTCAATTAGACTTGGTGTCTTGCTTTGTTTTAAATAGATGAGTTGAAATTGAGTGGTTTTTTCCAGAATGAAATCATCACTTGTTTTCAATTCATCAACTAAACCTAAATGAATTGCATCTCTTGCTAACCAATATTCTCCAGTTGCAACTTTTTCGATATCCAATTGTGGTCTATAAGTTAATACATGGTGTTTGAAGTTTTCATGGATGAGTTGTAAGTCTTGAGTGAATTTTTTTCTAGCAGCTTCAGTATTTTCACCAAACATGGTCAGTGTTCTTTTATACTCGCCAGCTGTAATTTGTTCAAACTCAATATTATGCTTTTTAAGCCATTTATTAAAATTGGGCATTTGCGCCAATACACCAATTGAACCGAGGATGGCAAATGGGGCCGCAATAATTTTATTGGCAATACAAGCCATCAGATAACCACCACTGGCAGCAACCTGGTCCACACAAACAGTAAGAGGAATACTATGATTTCGTAGCCGTTCAAGCTGTGCGGCAGCTAATCCATAGCCATTTACAACCCCACCAGGACTTTCTAATCGAATCATGACCTCATCGCCAAGTTGTGCCAAATTAATAATATTTGTTACTTCTTCCCGAAGTTGTTGAGTTTGGGAGGCTTTCATGTCCCCATGAAAATCAAGTATAAAAAGTTTCGGACTTTTGGCCAAATCTTGTTTTTTATCCTTTTTAATATGCTTCCATTTGAATTTTTTGATGATGTTTTGTTTTTGATCATTTAGTTTTTCATTAAGACATTCAGCCTCTAGGCCCTCATGACTTTTCTTACTCTGTGAAAATATGGCGCTAATGATAATTAAAATGGCGACTAAAACGGTGACGATTTTGGCTAAGAAAAAAGCATAGTTATATATAATTTCCATAATACTCCTTCAAGTGAATTTTTTTTACATTATTACCAATATTTTGATGATTGACTACAACAAATGAATAAATTTTTACTATAATCATGATAAGCAAGAATAAATGGATTATTCATGGCTATTGAAAAGCACCGCATGTCCAAAGAAGAAAAAAAATTAATCGCAGCTTCCAGTTTAGGAACCATTTTCGAATGGTACGATTTCTATCTTTATGGATATATGGCTTTTATCATTTCAAAACATTTCTTTTCATCTCTAGAGTCCTCCATTGCTTTTATTTTTTCTTTACTAGCTTTTGCCTGTGGTTTTTTATTTCGACCCTTGGGGGCTTTATTGTTTGGTCATTTGGGGGATTTGTTGGGCAGGAAAATAATTTTTATCTCTACCATTACAATCATGGGTGTTGCGACATTTTTGGTAGGATTATTGCCGACCTATCATCAAATTGGAATTTATGCCCCGACATTGTTGATTTTATTACGTATTATTCAAGGGTTAGCAATGGGGGGCGAATATGGTGGGGCTATTATTTATGTTGCTGAATTTGCTCCACATCATAAAAGAGCCTCTTATACATCTTGGATTCAAATAGCACCATCATTGGGTTACTTCCTATCAGTTCTTAGTATTTTAATCTTTCAAAGTATGTTTGGTTCACAAGCTTTTGAAATATGGGCCTGGCGGCTGCCATTCTTATCGAGTTTATTTTATTTGATTATAAGTATTTATTTGCGTGTCAGAATGCAGGAGTCTGCTGCATTCCAACATTTAAAACTCAATGGTGGATTGTCTTACTCACCATTTAAAGAAGCATTTTTTGAAAAGAAAAATTTTAAACGTATCTGTATAAGCTTATTTGGGGCTATTCTGGGTCAAACAGTCACTGTAGGTATCAGCAACTTGTTTATGCTTTATTTTTTAACCCAAGTTTTAAAAGTTGATAATTTGACTGCCAATATTTGTCTATCCATCAGTTTAATTGGTTATTTATTTTTTATACTCTTATTTGCAAGAATGTCAGATAAAGTAGGAAGACGAAAACTGATTGTAACAGGTATATTTTTGGCTTTAATTTCTGTTTATCCAGTATATTTAGGCGTAGCATGGAATGCTAATGGTGATTTAATGAATGCTCAAAGAAATTCGCCTATTGTATTACAAACCCATTCCTCTGAATGTTCAAGCAAACTTAAAATAGAGCATCATCATCAAAATAAGTCAGCCTGTGATGTTGTAAGGGACATGCTAATCACAGCAGGTGTTGGTTTTCATCAACAAAAAAGCAGTGATAACTTCATCTATCTGAATATAGGACATGATTCATTAAAAATATCAAAAGAATTTACTCCAGATAGACAACAACTCACAAAAAAAGTTCAAGAGTTGTTGTACAAATATCATTATCCAACGGTCGCCAATCCCAAGCCTATCAATCTTTTGATTGTGATTGCCCTGACAAGCTACTTATTTGCAATCAGTGCGATGATTCTAGGGCCATTGGGCGCGTTTTTAATAGAGTTATTTCCCACTCGGATTCGATATACAGCCATGTCATTCCCATACCACTTCGGTAATGGTTTTTTTGGCGGATTTTTGCCTGTGATATGTTTTTCAATCATGACTATTACTGGCAACATGTTTAGTGGACTTTGGTATGTTCTAGTCCTTTTATTGGTTTCTCTTGTTGTAAGTTATTGCTATTTACCTGAAACCAAAGATCAGGATATTCACGAGAAAGACTATTAAAAAATATCATTATTTCTAAACTTCATTCTTTTAATTTAAAAATTATTCATTTATCTATTTTTTATTTCAAAAAAATGATCTATTCTAATATTTAGATGTTATAACTTTTGAGAGGCCTAACATGGACGCTGATAAAAAATGTTGTAGCTTTACAGATTATTTAAAATGCAAAAAAATTGAAATTTTTGGTTTTGTTATGGTTTTCTTAGCATCAATTGCGACCTTATTATCTTTTAGTGGATTAGGTTTATTGGGTATGTTATTGGTAGGCTGGGGATTTATTTTCAAGCGTTGTTTCAAATGTAGATGTTGTTGCTGTTATTCACAATCTTGCGGGACTTCAAGTTGTTCAACAGAGGAAGTATGTAGTGATGTTAAACCCGTTAAAAAAACTGCTTCAAAAGCTAAAAAAGCTTAATTTAACAAGTACGTTGATTTTCTCCAGCATACTTTTTTCAGCATATGGCTCTAAAGAGCCTTTGCTGGTTTTAGTTTCTCAAGATCAAAAAGAATTTTCGTTTCAACTGCCATCCAATCCATCAACAGGATATCGTTGGAAAATATTGGACTATGATCATCAAAAACTCAGTTACACAAAAGTTCAATACATAGCTTCAAAACCTCAATTAATGGGAAGCGGTGGGTTTGAGCGCTTTTATTTTAAAAAGCTTGGGTCAAAACCCTTTAAAACCATTATCAAACTGACTTATCAGCGCCCTTGGGAAAAAAACTCTGGTTTAATCCAAGTTGTTAATGTGTCGATTACACCTTAATTTGTGATAATTTTTTATAAATTCTAGTGAATTTTATAAACGGTCAGGCTAGAATCATATTTTAAATACTTTAATAACGATGGTAAAAATGTCAAAAATTTTATTTGTATCTATTCTACTTTCGACTGTTACCTTTGCGTATACCTTAAAAGAGCCGCAAGAATTGGTTGATGCTTGGCAGTCTTGCCAATTGGACACTAATAATAATCAAAAATGTGCAGAACTACGTCCTTTATTGGTCAAGCTTCATGATAATGTTGAACTTTTGCAACATAATCCTCAACAAATGGGCTTGGATATCATGAATATGCAATATCAAATTCAACAAGATAATCAAACCAATTTACAAAATGATTTAGAAGAAAAATTAGCTATCGTGGGCTGGCTGGAGTCACCTTTATAATGTTGAACATTTTAATTACGAACGATGATGGAATTTTAGCGCCAGGAATATTGGCCTTAAGAGATGCTTTAAAGACCATAGCACACGTGACCGTGATTGCTCCTGAGATCGATGGCAGTGGTTTTAGTAGTTCTCTGAGCTTAAATAATCCCATTCGCATACACGAGCTTGATGAAAATTTTTTTGCATTACGTGGCACGCCAGCAGATTGTATTCATGTTGCTTTATCAGGATTTTTGTCATTTACACCCGATATTGTTATATCAGGGATTAATAATCGTTCTAATTTAGGGGATGACATTATTTATTCAGGTACTGTTGCTGCTGCATATGAGGGGAGATATTTAACCTACCCATCACTTGCTTTATCCATGGTATCAGAGTCTAAATCACCAAATTATGATACAGGTTCACAAGTTTGTATTAAATTGATAGAACAAATGATTAGTAAATCCTATCGACATTATGGGGTTATGAATGTCAACATTCCTGATGTGCCTTATGAAAAGTTGAAAGGATACCGTATCACAAGGATAGGTCGTCGAGGTCTATCTCAACCAGTTCAAAAAGGCATTGACCCTCGTGGAAATGAATATTATTGGATGGGAGCAAGAGGTAATCCTTTGAATATTGATGATGAGCAAACCGATTTCAATGCTATTCATCAAGGTTTTGTTTCTATCAGTCCATTATCATTAGAATATACGGATTATGAACATTTTGATAGAATGAAGAGTCTTTTTTTATAAGGAAGTATATGTTTCAGCAAATGTATCAGTTCACACTTAAATGGTCTGCTCACCGCCATGCACCTTGGTATTTGGGTTTAGTGGCTTTTATTGAGTCATCATTTTTTCCGATTCCCCCTGATGTGATGCTGATTTCAATGGGACTTGCAAAGCCGAAATCTGCATGGAGATTTGCTTTTATTGCCATGTTGTTTTCTGTTTTAGGTGGTATGTTTGGATATTTGATAGGATATTTTTTATTTGATTTAATTTATCCATGGTTGTCTCACTCTTCTTTTAATTCTGCTTACCTCACTGTGAATCAATGGTTTAAAAACTATGGTGTTTGGGCCGTTATTGTTGCAGGATTTACACCAATACCTTATAAAATATTTACTATTGGGGCAGGGGCAGCACAAATGCCATTTATTCCTTTTGTTTTAGGGTCCATCATAGGCCGTGGAATGCGATTTTATTTGGTATCTACCTTATTTTATTTCTTTGGTGAACGTTTAGAAAAAGAAATTTTTAAGTGGATTGATTATTTGGCTTGGGGAGCTTTAGCATTGCTTGCTATTGGGTATGGGGCATACCGTGTACTTTCTTAAAGTATTTTTAATCAGTTTCGTGTTTCTTTTGGGTGGCTGTGAAAGCAATGTTCAGGCCCCTGTTGAAGAACTACGACCGCAATATTCTATGAATCATCCTAGCTCCTTATACACGGTAAGGCCTGGGGATACATTATATGCTATTGCTTTTTTGTTCGATCAAAATGTTGAACAATTAGCGCGATTAAATCATCTTAGTTTCCCATACCAGCTTCACACTGGGCAAACTTTACGTTTAGATGGAAAACCAAGTTCAATCGCCCCCAAGATGACTTCTTTCATTTCAAGACCCGTTGTGCAGGGTGCCTGGATATGGCCAACCAAAGACATGAATCATGTATTGGAAGGCAAAGGTATCAATATTTATGGTCAATATGGTCAGCCAATTTATGCTTCTCAATCTGGAGTGGTCGCTTATGCAGGCAATGGCTTGCCAGGTTATGGCCTTTTAATATTAATAAAGCATTCTAATAATTATTTAACAGCATATGCGTTCAACGCTAAGTTAATGGTGCAAGAGGGGCAAACTGTACGTCAAGGTCAACAAATTGCTTCAATGGGTAATCTTGCACCGGGAAGAGCTGGTTTGCATTTTGAAATTCGCTACAAAGGTATTGCAATAAATCCCAAGCGCTTTTTAAAGTGAGATTGGGCTAGTTGACGGGAATCAAATTCTATTCCAAAATAAAAAATACATGATTTTTACTACAACTTGAACTATAAAAGGATTTATTTCATGTCTTCTAAAAAAATCGAAGCAGAAAAATCAACGTCAGATATTCAAGAAGAACTCGAGATTAATGACAACAACATTTCTGAAGCTGATTTGAAAGAGGAATTTGAGATTCCTGAAGAACTAGGCCCAGAGGTTGAAGAACCTGAGGAAGAGAAAGTTGTATTGCAAGCTACTCAGGAACATTCTACAGATGCGACACAAATATATTTAAATGAAATCGGTTTTTCTCCTTTGTTATCAGCAGAGGAAGAAATTTATTTTGCCAAGCAAGCTCTAAAAGGAAATAATCAAGCTCGAAAACGTATGATTGAATCCAACTTGAGATTGGTTGTTAAAATTTCAAGACGTTATATCAATCGTGGCTTGCCCTTACTTGATTTAATTGAGGAAGGCAATCTTGGATTGATGCGCGCTGTTGAAAAATTCGACCCAGACAGAGGTTTTCGTTTTTCAACTTATGCCACATGGTGGATTCGTCAAACCATTGAGCGCGCCATCATGAATCAAACAAGAACAATCCGCTTACCTATTCATATTGTAAAAGAACTCAATGTGTATTTAAGAGCTGCTCGAAAATTAACACATAAGCTTGACCATGAACCAACAGCTGATGAAATCGCTGAGATGCTGGATGTGCCCCTTGAGGAAGTTGAAAAATTACTCGGATTAAATGAAAGAATTGCATCAGTAGACTCTCCAATAGGTTTCGAGGAAGGTAAATCATTACTGGATACCCTGGCAGATGAAAAAAGTGCTAATCCTGCAGATATCTTGACCGACGCCAGTTTGTATGAACAAATTGATGATTTCTTGGATTTTTTATCCGAGAACCAACAAGAAGTATTGGCAAGACGTTTTGGTCTTAGAGGCTTTGAAAAATCTACGCTGGAAGAAATCGGTAGAGAAATAAATTTAACGCGAGAAAGGGTCAGACAAATACAAATTGAAGCTTTAAAAACTTTAAGAGGCCTTCTTGAAAAACAAGGGTTAAATCAAGAAGACATCTTTTCCCCTTAATGTTTATCTCATTTTTGGGCCGGAATTATTTTCTGGCTCAATTTTAGGAGCTTGGTTTTTTTTGAAATTTTCAAATTGTGCAAATATATTGTGAATTACTTTATCAGAGTAATGGTTAACTGTAAAAGTAGAGTATAAAATTCCAATAGTGTAAAAAGTTTCTTTGACGGTCGTATTGAATATTTTTCGAAACATGATGCTTATCCTTCTTTGAAGTGATATCAATTAATTGATTCTCATAATTCTTTTTAAATCATCATAAGGTCTTAAGCCAATTTTTTCATTGATGGCGATAATGACCCCAAACGTTAATGCATTTGAAACTGAACGTATAGCAAGTTTTTGCATGCAAGACCGAATTGTCTGCTGGATAGGTGTACCTTTTAATATCTGTACCTGTTCTTTAAATACGGAATAAGTACTTGGATACTGTAAAATGCCATCTTTTGAGACTGCACCAAGATTGATGTGAGTTTTTAATTGTTTCAAAGGATAGGTCATAACAGCAGAAGCTACACCGCTTAAAGCACCTGTTAAAAATCCCCAGCCCATATGATTTTGGGCTTTTTCACCGATCAGTTCTTTTTTCAGAATATCGTTAACATGGGTTAAACAAGTTAAACCAATCATAGAAGAACTATAATTAAGACTAAAACCACTGGCAAAGATTCTTCGATAATTTATAAACTCTTTGTGATATGGAACATCTCTTTGATCAATGGCTAATTTTTGTTCTGGGTAGTGAGCAAGACATGTTTCAAAGAATGCTAAAGTTGAAATATGTGATACTTGAATAAAACTTTTTTCAACCTTCCTGAGGAATATCTCTTCACCAATCACTTCTGTATCTCTCACTGGAAATTCATGTTCTCTAGTTTTCATCGAATTTTTTGAATGAATCGCTATACAAGAACGCGGAGTGCTCAAAAGCACAAATGCAGGCATACAACGCCATACACTATATGTGAAAACACTGCGTATGGATTGTTTCATACCCAAAGTTGCATCACCTGTTAATTTTTGAATGAGAGAATCAAAAGGGATTTTGATTACAGAAATTCCAAAAGTGGTTATTAATGCAGATGTAACCATATTTGCGATTGTTGATGAATTAAATAAACCATCATCACTTTCTTTTGTATGCTCTCTATTTTCGTTCATTAAGCACCATAATTTTTCAAAATATAAATATATTGTACACTTGTTTATATTTAAGGTCAATAGTTAATCAGTTTGATTTATTTTGAGTATACTATGAAGAATAAAAACTAAATGTTAAAATTCTCAAAAGTTTCTATTAAAATATTTTTTCAAGAACATATGATTTAAATAAAATGATTTTTATTGGACAGAAGTCGATACTCTGCCGATTTTGGGTATGCAACCGCCGCTTCTCTTTTTACTCATCCACATATTTCTGATGAGGCGATTGATTATTTAATATCGCCCATTCAACAGGGA
>DHHZ01000108.1:0-11076 GCA_002403515.1 Legionellales bacterium UBA4759
GCTGCATGATGAACAAATAAACTTTGTGCTGCAGAAGTGACTTTAGAGTTGACGACATGAATATTTCCAAACTCTTGCGCAAGATTGCATGCACTGGCATAAGTACTACTGAGTTTTTCTGCAACAGTCACCATAATTACTTTTTCATGACGTTGCGATAGTTCTCTGAATTTATTTTGTATCTGCAATGGGTTTGGTGCAGATGTTGTAGGGTATTGCTGATTTTTTTGAATACTATGGTAGAAATTATCAGCATCGATGGTGTAAGGATCTAACAAGTGATGTTCATTAAAATGAATATTGATTGGCAACAAATGTATTTGATGTTGATCGCGAATTTCAATAGGTAAATCAGCGCTTGAATCTGTTAATAAAGCAACAGCTCTTTTCTTGCAGATATGACATTCAAATTGTCTTTGCATGTCATCGACTTTGGGATTAGCCACACGCCCCATCGCTTGTAACTTTTGAAAAACTTTTTCTGGGTGATTGGTGTGAATATGGAAGCGTTGTAAATGTTGATGTCCAGTCACCACAATACTATCGCCAAATTGGGTTAACAAGGTCTGCAATTGCGCTGGAGAGATGTGGGCATCTCTTAACAAAGCTTCTGTACAAAAACGATTGGTTGGCGCGTCACCACTAAAATCATGGTCTTGGGCTGGAACTTCAAAGTGTTCTACAGACTGAGCGTGATAAGTAAATGTTGGATTGTCTTCTGACAGTGCTTTGGTGAAGCCTTCAATGAAATGATAGAAGCCTAAAGCCCCTGCATCAAGAACTTTCTCAGAATTCTTATGGGTATACTGACAATGCTGATGTAGGGCATCTTTTAAAGGATTTAAAATTTCATGACATAAGGTCTTGAAATTGGTAAGGTCTTTGGATTTACTTTCTACCAATTTTGCCCAGTTTTCGACAACAGTCAGTAATGTGCCTTCCATGGGGTTCATTAAACTTGAACGTACTTGTGCCGAAGCATTTTTTAACATTTCGGCAAAATGATGGGTGTTTAAAGTTTTCGAACCTTCGTGAGCTTGAAATAGACCATTAAAAAAAGATGAAAACATCATGCCGGAATTACCTCGTGCACCCATGATGCTCGCATTAGCAACTGATTCTAAAGTTTTTTCAACGGTGGGTTGCTCTTTGGCGTTTTCAATAATGGCTGCAGCAGTTGCTGCCATATTATCACCAGTATCACCATCGGCAACTGGAAAAAAATTAATTTCATTCAATTTTTTTCGGGCCTGTTTTAAATTCTCACAACCAGAAAGAATGGCTTGTAATAAACGTTGAGGAGTTAGCTGTTGAAATTCCATAAAAATATTGAATTCTTAAAAAACATAATCATAGCGTTTTTTTTAAGTTTCTTCACCCCTTAATCATTGAATTTTTAAAAAAACTTTGTGATGATTGAAGAAAATATTATTTTTTTGCGCAATTTTATAACTAATGCAGGCAATAGGAGGACGAATGTTGCAATATCTATTAAGCATGATAGTGATGATGTTATTGGATGGAATTTGGCTTGGATTTATAGCGAAATCTTATTATTACCAAGCTTATGGACATATTCTTCGATTGGAAAATGATCAATTACAACCCATTTGGTGGGCGGCATTTTTAGTCTATGTATTATTGGTTTTTGGGGTGAATTTTTATGGTTTATCTTATGCCAAAGAATCAATTTTTACTGCCGTATGGCGCTCTGCGCTTTTTGGGTTAGTGGTTTATGGCGTTTATGACTTCACTTGTTTGTCTTTATTTAAGAGTTGGCCCATTGGCATGACATTGATTGATTGGATTTGGGGTGGGGTGTTATGTGGACTAACCAGTTATTTGGTGTTGATGTTGTCAACCCTAAGATACTAACATTTCTACAGAGACGAAAAATAGAAATACCGCAAATATTTTAGTCAGCCAATCTGAAGACATACTTCTTCCCAATTTAGAACCCATCGGTATAAATATGGCGCTGGTGATAGCAGTAGGTATCACCACTTGCCAGTCAATTAGAAAATAATCTGAAGTTAAATTTAAGCTTAAATTGGCTATTAGGCTGATAGGGATAGCTAAAAATATGGACGTGGCGATGGCTTTTTTGGTTTCAATGCCAATCTGAATGAAAAAAGGGACCATAATGATACCGCCTGCCACCCCAAAAAGTGCATTCAAAATGCCAATAAGAATGGCTACACCATGAAAAACAATGGGTGATAATGGTTTATTTTTATCACCTGATTTGGATTTGCTTAGAAATAATTTGAAAACTAATACCATTAAAAAAATTGCAAATAGTTTTTTAAGGATCAGCCCTTGAAAAAAATGACTTAGGCCTGTTCCCATGAAAATACCAATGATTAAACCTGGTAAAAAGCGTTTGACGATGGTGTATTGGATGAGTTTGAGGCGATAGTTGTTAATTGACGCAATGATAGAGCTCACAAGGATAACTGCCAAAGAACAGCCTACTGCCATATGAAACTGATGTTGAGGCGGTATTAAATTTTGTAATTTAAAATAATAAAGGTAAAGGGGAACCATGATGGTAGCGCCCCCCAAGCCCAAAAGACCTGCCATAATTCCAGCAATACTTCCTGCAATAAACAATAAAATGATATTGAACATCTCGTTTAACTTTCCTGTAGTAAGTGTTGAGGCGCATGTACTGGATGATGGATGATGGTATCTAGGATTTTTTTTGATTTTGGAGACAATCCTGTAATTCGTTTGGTTTCCAACCAGCTGTTGATTTCTTCCAAGTCCTTCACATTGAGATTGCCTGCTAAATACTTCAGCTGCAAAATTTGAAGAATCAGGGAATATTGATCACTTGTATATTGAACTTGGGTTTGAAAGTATTGTTGCTGAGCGTATAAAACATCGGTAATGGTTTTGGTCCCAACTTGATATTGCTCTTGGATACTCTCCAAGGATACACGTTGAGATTCCAGTGATTGTCTATCAGCTTTTACTTTTTCAATATCGCTAGCGATGGTATGAAAGGTAATTTGAGTATTGGCAATAAGCTCTCTTTTTACACTTTCTAATTGATTGCTGTAATTTTGGAACTGATATTCTGCCTCTCTTGTTTTAGCGACCACTAAACCACCTTGGAAGATGGGCAATGACATGTTAAATCCTGTTGTGGCGTTTCTTTGCATTTGAGGTACGAAAATATTGTTAAAAAATTGATTTACATTGGTAATAGGGCTTGTGGTGGCTCCGTAGGGGGTGACTTGGTTATGGATTTCTGTGAAGTTCCCATAAACATTAAAGCTTGGCAAGTGCCCGGAAAATTGAGTTTTGATATTTTGTCTAGATGCTTCTAGATAAAATTTAGCAGCTGTTAATTTGTAGTTTTGTTTTAAACTGGTTGTAACCCAGGTTTCGGGGTTCATTGGTTCAGGATAAATCAAAGGAATTTTTTTATTTTTCAATGGTGAGACTTTCTCATAACTCTGGTTCGTGAGTTTGGTTAAATTCTGCTGAGCAGTGATGATATTATTTTGTGCTGCAATCACCGTGGCACAAGATTGGTCGTAAGCAGCCTTGGCTTGATAGACGGTGGTAATCGGGTCTAATCCAACATTGAAACGTTCTTGCGCTTGTTCAAGTTGGCGTTTATTGGCTTTTCTTAAAGCACTGGCATTGGTGAGGTTGTCTTGAGCTAATAAAACATCAAAATAAGCTTTGGAGGTTCTTAGCATTAAACTTTGAGTACTGTCATTGAAATTTGCAAGAGCTGCACGAACATTGGCGCGTGCTTGTTCCAATAAAGACCATAATTTAAGATTAAACAAAGTTTGAGATGCTTGGGCGCTGAGCTGGTTTTGAGAGTAGGTGCGATTAACATCAAGATTTGTACCAGCCATAACCTCAGTATAAACACGGCCAACCAGTCCACTGGCGGTTAATTGAGGTAAAAGTGCGGCGGCTGCTGCAGGAATGGACTGTGATTCTGCCATAAAAACACTATAAGCACTTTTAAAAGAGGGGTCGCTTTCCAAAGCTTCGTAATAGACTTCTAACAAATCGGTGGAAAAAGCGTTTTGACTGATAATAAATACCAAAACGCTAGATAAAGTTTTGAAAATCTTTGATGTCATCCTGACCTACTGCTAAAAAATTAAAATATAAATTTTGAACTTTGATTTGTCTCAATCAATTTGGGTAAATGAGTGGAAAAAACAAATTCATGTCCTGTTACTTTATGATTGCTCAGATGCAACCATTGTGCATTTTGAACTTCCTCACCAATGGGCGCAAATAGTTTCCCATGGGTCTTGAGACATTTCCACCAACTTGCAGGGATATTTTCAACTGCACCAGTACAAATAATGGCATCAAATTCAACTTGAATATTTTCGAGTTGGTAAGAGTCCTGAACCATGAGTTCAACGTTATTCATTTTATTTTTGTTTAAAAGTTTTTTGACGTGGACAATGTGCTCGGCATCTTTATCGACGACGACTACTTTTTGACAAAACTGGCTGAGTAAGGCTGTTAAATAGGTGTTACCTGAACCAAGTAGTAAAATGGTATCTTCTGGATTGAAGTTTCCAGTTTGTAATATTTTAGCTTCTTCAAGTGGTGTTAACATGACTTGTTTGTTATCTAAGGGGATATGCATGTCAGCATAGGCAAAATTTTTATAAACTTCAGGTGTAAAGTTTTCCCGGGGATAAGTTTTATAAAAATCCAGAATCGCTTCATTGGTAATATTATTGGTACGAAGCTGTTGTTTTATCATGTTTACACAGGCAGTGGACTGGCTCATCATTCAACAAATTCTCTTATTAAGGTGTATAAAAATACTGAGATTATACGCTTATTTTTTTTGATATTCTAGAATGACTTTCAAAAATATCCATAGTTTGTTTTTTTAAAATTTGTTATTCTTTTTTTTCCGTATTTATAAGAATAACAAGACTATGGATAAAGAATTTATTTTACATCTCAAAGCCTCTTTAGAGGATATTAAACAACAAGGACTTCTCAAGCCTGAAAGAGTCATTGAAAGTGCCCAACAGGCTAATATTGTTGTGAAAAATCAAGAGGTCATTAATCTATGTGCCAATAATTATCTAGGCTTGGCCAATCATCCTTTTTTAATAGAACAAGCTCATCAAGCACTTGATGAGTATGGCTATGGTATGGCATCGGTGCGTTTTATATGTGGAACGCAAATACCACATAAGAATTTAGAGCATGCCATTAGCGAATTTTTAAGAAAAGACGATACCATTTTATATTCCTCGTGCTTTGATGCCAATGGCGGATTATTTGAAACCCTCTTGTCTGAAGAAGATGCAGTCATTAGTGATGCACTTAATCATGCCAGTATTATCGATGGTATACGGTTGTGTAAAGCCAAACGCTTTCGTTATGCCAATAATAACATGCTTGAATTAGAAAAATGTCTTCAAGAAGCCAAAGATGCTCGATTTCGTTTAATCGCAACCGATGGTGTATTTTCCATGGATGGGACATTTGCTAATCTGCCTGCCATTTGTGAGTTGGCTGAAAAATACAAAGCCATTGTCATGGTGGATGATTCACATGCTGTAGGGTTTATTGGTGAAAATGGCCGAGGAACGCCTAGTTTGTTTGGTGTTGAAGATAAAGTCGACATTATTACAGGAACCTTAGGTAAAGCACTTGGTGGTGCATCAGGTGGTTATATTTCGGGACATCAAGCTGTGATTGATTGGTTAAAACAGCGTTCAAGACCCTATCTTTTTTCCAATTCGCTTGCGCCTATGATAGCACAAACCAGTTATCAGGTATTAAATTGGCTGCAACGACATCCAGAATTACAAAAAACATTAGAAGATAACACTTCATTTTTTAGACAAGGTCTTACTGAATTAGGGTTTAATTTATTACCTGGTCATCATCCCATTATTCCAGTGATGCTTGGCGATGCTGTTTTAGCGCAGGAAATGGCTCAGCAGCTTTTATCTAAAGGAATTTATGTGATTGGTTTCTCATACCCTGTGGTACCACATGGTCAAGCGAGAATTCGTACCCAGATGTCTGCCGGATTAACTCGGGCGCAACTTGAGAGAGCATTAAATGCTTTCCAAGAGGTTGGTCGTAGTTTAAATATTATTTGATAATGGATGTTCGATGAAAGCTTTAGTCAAAAAATTACCTCAAGCAGGTATATGGTTAGAAGAAGTTGAAAAACCCAGTTATGGAAAAAATGATGTATTAATTCAAGTCGAAAAAACAGCGATTTGTGGCACAGACATGCATATTTATCATTGGGATGAATGGGCGCAATTGACCATTCCTGTACCGATGATAGTTGGACATGAGTTCTATGGACGTGTTGTTGAAATGGGCGAGGATGTGCAAGGTATTTCCATTGGGCAACGCGTGTCTGGAGAAGGTCATATTGTTTGTGGAACCTGTAAGTTTTGTCGCACAGGTCAAGCGCATCTTTGTCCAGCTACTTCTGGCGTGGGTGTCAATCGAACCGGTGCATTTGCGCAATACCTCTGTATTCCTAAAGAAAATGTAATTTTATTGCCTGATAACATATCCGATGATTATGCATCTATTTTAGATCCCTTAGGTAATGCAACACATACCGCTTTAAGTTTTGATTTATTAGGTGAAGATGTTTTGATTACTGGCGCAGGCCCTATTGGATTAATGGCCGTGGCGGTTGCAAAGTTTGCCGGCGCAAGAAAGGTGGTCATTACCGATATTAACCGTTATCGACTTGATTTGGCTAAAAAAATGGGCGCAGATGGTACAGTTTATCTGCCTCATCAAAATCTTTTTGATACCATGAAAGAATTGGATATTGCCCAAGGATTTGGCGTAGGTTTAGAGATGTCAGGCCATCCTTCAGCACTAAGTCAAATGATAAATGCCTTGGAACATGGTGGAGGTCTGGCTCTTTTAGGGATCCCACCCAAACAAACCGCCATTGATTGGCATCAGGTGATTTTTAAATGTTTAAGAATCCAAGGTATTTATGGTCGAAAAATGTATAGCACCTGGTATAAAATGATGGCTATGTTACAATCTGGTCTTGATTTAAGTCCAATTATTACACATGAATATTCAGTGTTGGATTATGAGAAAGCCTTTGAGACGATGGCGTCCGGGCAAAGCGCAAAAGTTATACTAGACTGGCGCGGTATTTAGAGGATAAGTTTATGTCGCAATATGTATTTTCGCTACATCAATTGAGTAAAGTTGTTGATCAACAACGTTATATTTTAAAAGATATTTCATTAAGTTTTTTTCCTGGCGCTAAAATTGGTGTTTTGGGATTAAACGGTTCTGGTAAATCAACACTTCTAAAAATTATGGCAGGTGTGGATAAAAATTTTCTAGGTGAAGCTAAGCCACAACCTGGTATTAAAATTGGATATTTACCTCAAGAGCCAGAACTTGATGCCACCAAAACAGTACGCGAGATTGTTAATGAGGCTGTGGTTGATATCATTCAAAAATTAGAGCGTTTTCAAGATATTAGTATGAAATTTTGTGAGCCACTAAGTGATGATGAAATGAATGCTTTGTTGATGGAACAAGGTGAGTTGCAACATGATATCGAGGCAAGCCAAGGGTGGGATTTGGAAAGACGTCTTGAAATTGCAGCAGACGCCCTGCGTTTACCAGATTGGGATGCTAAAGTTGAGGTATTGTCTGGGGGTGAAAGACGTCGAGTGGCCTTGTGTCGTTTGTTATTATCTAATCCTGATATGCTTTTACTAGATGAACCAACCAACCATTTGGATGCTGAAAGCGTTGCTTGGCTTGAGAAATATCTTGAAAAATTCACAGGAACTGTTGTTGCGGTTACCCACGATCGTTATTTTCTTGATCATGTGGCTGAGTGGATTTTGGAGCTTGATCGCGGCGAGGGCATTCCATTTAAAGGAAATTATTCGAATTGGTTAGAATATAAAAATGCACGTTTAGAACAAGAGCAAAAACAAGAACAAGCCCATTTTAAAGCGCTTGCTTCTGAATTGGAGTGGGTTCGCACCAATCCAAAAGCTCGTCAAGCCAAAAGTAAAGCGCGCCTTGCTCGTTTTGAAGAGTTACAATCTAAAACTTTCCAAAAACGTCAAGAAACCAATGAAATTTTTATACCACCTGGTGAACGTTTGGGTGACTTGGTGATTGAAGTCAGTGATGTCAGTAAAAGTTATGGTGACAGACTATTGTTTGAAAAACTCAATCTCAATCTTCCCAAAGGCGGCATTATGGGTATCATTGGCGCTAACGGTGCCGGTAAGTCGACATTTTTGAAATTACTCTCCGAATTAGAAACACCTGATAATGGAATCGTTCGAATTGGGGAAACAGTGAAACTCGCCCATGTTGGTCAATTTAGAGATGATTTAAAAGCAGAACAAACTGTTTGGGAAGCTATTTCAGGCGGTTTAGATATTCTGCAAATTGGTCAAACACAAATGCCTTCTCGTGCTTACGTCGGTCGCTTTAATTTCAAAGGCAGTGATCAACAAAAACGAGTTGGACAATTGTCAGGCGGTGAACGTAATCGCGTACATTTGGCCAAGTTATTAATTCAAGGCGCCAATGTTTTATTACTTGACGAACCGAGTAATGATTTAGACGTGGAAACCCTAAGAGCGCTTGAGGAAGCTTTATTGTCATTCCCAGGTTGTGCGATTGTAGTTTCTCACGATAGATGGTTCCTTGATAGAATTTGTACACATATGCTGGTTTTTGAAGGAAATTCAGAGGTGCTTTTTATGGAAGGTAATTATTCTGATTATGAGTCTTACCGTCAAAGTCGCCTGGGTGATAAAGCTCAACAACCATCTCGTATCAAATATCGACCACTTCATCAATAAAAGGTTTTATGTATGAAAATGTTTTACAAATTAATGTTAATGATTAGTATGTTTGCTTTACTACCTGCTTGTATTGATTATGATGAATCAACCTATATTGTTGATGATCAAGGGTATCGGCATCATACGCTTCATTATTTAAGAGATAAGCGAGGACGTAATTATTTTCCTACAACAATACCTGCTACAGGACAAAAAGAGTTTGTTTTTGATCCCAAAGTATTTGCTTGGTCGGCCTATGATGAACAGGGCAACCGAGTGATGACTGGCAGTGGTTCTGGTGGTAAGGATATGTGCGAAGATGTTGGCGAACCTTGTCGAACCGTCACTGGAACATTTAGAGTTTACAATAAGCACGGTATCGATTGTAAATCAGGTGAGTATCCGGTAGAAACTGAAGGGGGGGCAAAAATGCCTTACTGTATGTATTTTTATCGAGGATACACCATTCACGCTGCATATGATGTGCCTATGGCAAATGCTAGTCATGGCTGTATTCGTGTATTACCCAGCGCTGCAAAATGGCTTAATGAGGAATTCATCCGAATTGGTACTCGCGTTACAGTCTTGTCATATTCTGATGAAGATGGTGATGGTGATTGGATTCGACAAAGACCCTTAACACCCGCTCAATAATTCTAAGCTGCCTCAACTTATGCTTGAGGCAGATTTCTATGTGATGGTTTCCCAACAATTTGAATCACAGCCAAGTGATCATCTTTAAGTTGATTGATGGTTAAATGAACATTGATCTCTTGACTAATTTTTTGTTTTTGATTTTGATAAACTACTCGCAATGGCACTACAGCTGTCCAACTGGAAAACTTAGGATGGTGGTTGATGGCTACAGGTCCTATAACTTGAGTATTCGCTGACAATTGATTGGTTGTGATTAAATTCAGATTTCCTGATTTTTGTAAGGCTTGATAGAATTGATTCCAACCTGAGCTTGAAAAGCAAAATTGAAGTTGTTTGAGTTGATAGTCTAAATTGTTGTATTTTAGAGAAAAAGATTTATCTGCAACAAACATCGCCCAGTTTTTTATGAAGTTAATTTTTGCTTTTTCAGAAAAGTTAGGGACTGTGCTAGAACATCTTAAGTTTGCAGTTTGGCTACTGATGGGTACAGGATTCGGAATTGGAGGCTCACCGAAACCCCAGGATTTTAAACCCAATAACATGGTAATGCTAAAAACTTGAAATTTGTTCATAATTATTTTTTTGCATTTGAAAATTATAATTTGCCATAGAGTATTCATGAAGTAAATGTTGTTTTTTTTTATTGAAATTCTTTTTTTAAAAACGAGACGATGTGGGGTAAGTTGTGTAAAATGGTTAGTCTATTTTTTTTGAGATTGTTTTATGGCGCAAAAGTCTGAACTTACATTAAGAGTCATTATCATTGCAATTGTTTTGACATTGGTTCTTGCAACAGCAAATGCTTTTTTAGCTTTAAAATTGGGTATGCTGACCTCTGCATCAATCCCTGCAGCCATTTTATCAATAGGTATTTTACGTTTTTATAAAAACTCCACCATATGGGAAAATAATCTTGTACAAACCGCAGCCTCAGCTGGAGAAGCCGTGGCTGGTGGTATTGTTTATACGATTCCAGCTTTAGTCATTATTGGTTTTTGGCATGAATTTTCTTATTTTGAAAATTTCTTTATAGCCTGCTCGAGCGGATTGTTGGGTGTTTTATTTTCAGTACCACTTCGTAAAACATTGGTCAATCATAATGGATTACCATTTCCTGAAGGAAAAGCGATTGCGGCTATTCTTCAAAATCAATCGAATGCCAATGGCTTTAAGTATTTAATTTGGGGCCTTTCTTTGGGGGCATTGATTGATTTTATGCAAACAGGTCTTCATTTGATTGCCACACAGTGGATAGGCTGGCATCAAATTGGTCATTTCACCTTGATGTTTAGTATTGGATTTTCTGTTGCAATGATGAGCGCTGGTTTTCTAATAGGCGCACGTATGGCTGTTAGTATCATGTTGGGTGCTTTTATTGCCTGGTATATGGTATTACCATATTTTAGTTTTATGCCACATGAACAGGCAGATGTCATCGAGTTTGGTCAACAGCTTTGGACGCAACAAATTCGATATTTTGGTATCGGTGCATTACTTATTTCTGGGGTGATATCTTTATTTTTATTGATTAAACCATTGCTCTCTAAAATGTTTATGGTGGCGCGCTCAACACAAACCATTCAAA
>DHHZ01000108.1:11469-32934 GCA_002403515.1 Legionellales bacterium UBA4759
TATTTTTCAAAAATATATTGCCCTTAAATGCTCTGCCCATGTCTTCGTATTTTACTTACCAGATGCTTTTTTTAGCAGTGGCATTTATTTTGTTAATTGGTTTTGTCATGGCAACGATTTCGGCTTATTTCTCTGCCATGGTTGGGGTGAGCGCAAGCCCTGGAAGTTCAGTAGTGATTGCTTCTTTAATGCTTGCTGCATGGTTAATTTTATCTTTAATTAAGCATAGTGGTCTGCATGATGAAGCGCTACTTGCAGCTGAAGCGATAGTCATTATTCTTTCGAGTATGGTCACAGGGATAGCAGCCATATCCAATGACAATATCCAGGATTTAAAAGTAGGCCAGTTGATAGGCGCAACACCTTGGAAGCAACAATTAATGTTGATGCTTGGTGTTGTTATTGCATCATTAGTTATTCCAGCGGTCATGCAAATTTTATTTAAAGTCTATGGGATTGCAGGTCATAGTCTCCAAGGAGATGCGGACCCTGCATCAACATTACCTGCGCCAACGGCTGCATTATTGGCAACTTTAACCGATGGTTTTTTTCAACATGCCTTACCATGGCCGGTGATATTTACAGGTAGCATGGTCATGCTTGTTGTCATGCTGATGATGTTTTTCATTCCAATGGTTCGTGCTTGGGGTTTATCTTTTTTTGGTATTGCCATTGGTATGTATTTACCCATGGAAACCTCTACACCACTAATTTTGGGTGGCTTTTTGTCATGGTTGCTTCATTACAAAGAACACCGTGGCTTTATTCGTGCAGGTAGTGTTGATCAATTGATTTGTTTGGCATGTGGCTTGGTTGCTGGCTCTGCAGTCATGGATGTGATTTTAGCCTTCTTTTTCGCATGGAAAGGTGATGTGAATTTTCTTTCATTGGTGAAAAATGACCCCTATCATCTCACAGCACTTTTGGCCATGTTTTTATTGGCTTTATTAGTGCTTATGATCACTCGATATCGCCATCATTCCAAGAGTTGAGATTGGAAAATATCTGGATAGGTTAGGAGGGCTTTTTTATGATGGTTTTTGCAGTAGTTTAAAAACCAACGAATATTGCCTTCTTCCCATATCAGTCCAGCTTGATGTTTTTCATCCAGTGATGAAGTAGTATGGTGGATGAATATTTTACAATTTTTTCTAAAAGAAAAGGATGCCATCTCCATTAAACTAAGTCCGCCGCCTTTGATAACCACAAGATGTGCCGATGCTAAAATTTTTCTGAGATGATAAGCATTTAAATGTCCAAGATTATAGATTTTGGTCGCATGTCGGTGTTTCATTTCTGCAAGATATTTTAACATTTTTACGTTCGTTTTTCCTACTATTGCTATGTGTTCAATACCTTGATGAATCAAGTGGTTTAAATAATCAATCGTCGTTTGCCCCTGGCCAGAGCTTAGCATGAGTACAGCTAACTTTTGTTTAGGCCATAGTTTAATCGATTGTTTTTGAATTCGTATAAAATTAAAACCTAAAAAACCATGAAAATTTTTAAAGGCTCTTAACTCTGGGCGTATGATTGGATTTTTCTCAGGAGCATAAAAATACAGTTCATGGGCAAGATTTTTTTCTTGAAAAACACTTTGCCCTTCTAATTCTAACAAGTGTATCGATAAAAATTGTTTTTCAGACAGTGCAATATTTTGAAGGGGGGTGAGGTAGTGCTGGGCACTTTCTTCAGGAATATCGGTAATGAATTGATGGATATGTAGAACAGGCAGTTCAAGATTATATTTTAACTGTAAATTTAACCGATTTTTATTGTAATTGTTGACAGCATGACACAAAGCGCTAATACCAAGAGCTTGTGTTGAAATAATACTATCATAGGGATTGCCTGCTTCAATGGCGTGAATTAATAACTGATAAATTTTGTCGCTGATAGAATACTTATAAATGGTGTCTAAAATAATTTGTCCTTTGGTGACTTTGTTAAGAGCGCTGCCTTGTCCTTGGCTTTGTAGTAAATTAAAAATGGCAGTATATAAGTAACCATTGGGTAATAAATCCAATAAATAATCAAGATATAAACGATTGTCTGATTTTTGTTGTTGTTTGATGAGTTGAATTTTTTCTTTTTGCAGTTGGTAAGGGCTTGGTATTTTAAATTGAGTGGGTAATTTATTTATTTTTTTGATGAGCGGGGTATTTAACAATTTAAGTGCAGACCAAATAAGAGTTTCGGTCAAGTGTATTTTTTTTTCTGGTACAGAGATATAATAAGATGATAATTTTTTTTTGTTTTCTAAAAACTGTTGAATAAGGCTTTGAGCTGCACTAATGTGTCCATTTCCACCACTCGAGGCTAGAATCAAGGGGTTTTGGGCTTTTAACCACGATGACATTTGTTTTGATGAAGATGGCATAGAAAACCTCAATAATGTGTTTCTAAAATGAGTATAGTCGTAATTTAAAAAATTGCATTTTGAAAAGGAAATTGATAAATGACTGAAGATAAAACCATAGAACAAGGCATCATCTGTCGATTACATTGGATAATTTTTTTTAGGCCCTTTTTGTTGTTAATTATCCCATTGACTATCGCCTATTTGGGGGTTTTTCAATTGCATATTTTAATGACTTTTTTGGGGATTAGCGTGATGTGGTTCATCATGGAAATCGTCCATTATTGTTTTACATGGATGGTGGTTAAACCCAAAAATGTGATTTTACAATCGGGTTTCTTAGTTCAGCAGACTATTGATTTACCCATAAAAAAAATTGAAAGTATCGATACTCGACAATCATTGTTGGGAACTTTATTCAATTACGGCGATATAATTATTATTGGCAGCGGTGGTTCAAGACAGGTGATGAATTGTATCAGCGAACCTTTGACTTGTCGGCGTTATATAGAACAATATTTACATGCAGCAGATTAAATCATCTTACCATATCCCCCAATTTGAATGGGTGAGTATTGAAAAAATTCATGTGGGTGAATATCAACCTCGACAGTTTTTTGATGACAAAAAAATCCAAGAGCTTGCCGCATCAATTGCGCAACATGGTATTCTTCAACCGTTGTTATTGAAAAATAATTACGAGATCATTGCAGGGGAAAGACGTTGGCGTGCAGCACAATGGATAGGTTTAAAAGAGCTGCCATGTATGATTGTTTCGGCCAATGAGGATTCACATGCCCTGATGTCAATTCTAGAAAATATTCAAAGGGAGCAGATAGAACCCCTTGAAGAAGCATTGGCTTATCAGCGGCTGGCTCGTGAATTTTCTTGGACTCAAGAGCACATGGCTCAATTATTAGGAAAATCTCGTGCTCATATTGCCAATATGGTACGATTATTAAAATTAAGTGATGTTGTGATAGCGGCGATGGCTGCCAAACACTTGAGCTATGGACATGCGCGAGTTTTAGTTGGGCTATCCGATGAGCAGCAAGCCTTTTATGTGGATTGGATAAAAAATAACAATTGCTCAGTTCGGCAAGTTGAACAACGTGTTGCCCAAGATAAAAAGAATAAAAATCACAAAATAGATAGTCACGAACATTTTTTGAGAATACTTGGTGAGCAAGTGGGCACTAAAGTAGAATATGAAGAACTAAAAAGTGGAGAGGGTTGGTTAAAATTTAAATTTTTTAATCAAGAAACCTTAGAAGGTCTTCTTGAAAAACTTGGCTTAAGTTATGATTAATAATTATTAAAAAGGTTTGGATACAATATGAATAGGAAATTATGGTTAAGTTTATGTCTGTTTGGAATGGCTTCAATGAGCCAAGCCAACTCAGTCGAAAGTTCTCTCAATCATTTAATCAGCCGAACAGACCCTAATATCAATATGGGGATGATGGTGGTCGATTTAACCACAGGGAATACTTTGTATCAGCATCAAGCCAATCAATTGATGTCTCCTGCAAGCAACATGAAATTATTTTCTCAAGCTGCTGCCATGCTTGCATTAGGGCCTGAATATGAAATTCCCACAACTTTGAGTACCGATGCGAAAACCTTAACCAATGGACGTTTAAATGGCTCATTGTATTTGCACATGCCAGCAGATCCATCCTTTAATCATCAAGCACTTTTTGCGCTTTTTAATCAATTAAGAAATTTAGGTATTCAAGAAATCACCGGTGATGTCATTATTCAAAGTGATTTGGCATCAGCCTCACCTTATCCACCTGGCATGACGCCTCGTGATGAACAATACAGTTATGGTGCGCCTGTGGCACCCCTTATTTTAGATGAAAATCGATTGACTGTGATTGTAAATCCAGCTTCAAAGGTTGGATTACCTGCGGTGGTGGAAACCTTAAGTCCTGAAGGCGTTTTTGACATCGATAATCAAGTTGTTACCAGAGATTCTCCAAAAGGATGTGGTGTTTCAGTCGTTTTAGATAACATGGGTAAAATTCATGCCAAAGGTTGTGTTGTTGGTGGTCAAATGGCCTTACAATTTAAAACCCCAATTAAGTATCCTGTAGCGTATTTGGCAGATCATGTTCAATATAAACTCAATCAAATGGGTATTGCATTTCATGGTAATGTGAAATTAGGACATATGCCAGCCTCTACTATTGAAATTGCTAAACATCATAGCAAACCCCTTAGACATTTGATGGGATTAACCTTAAAGCCATCGGATAATTTATACGCCAATGCCTTGTATTTGTTGGCGGCAAATCATGTTCGTCAGGCACCCAGCAACTGGACACAAGCTCAAGACAGTGTTCGTCAATTTTTACAACAACAAACGGGTATAAATATGGCCAATGCTGTATTTGGTGATGGTTCAGGCTTGTCTCGTTTCAATCGCGTAACTGCTTATCAAACCATGAGTTTATTGACCTATTTCTATGATAGATTCCCAATAGCTTATGAATATATATCAGCTTTACCAATTTCTGGTTTTGATGGAACTTTAAAAAGACGTCTGAATCAGTCTTATCAAAAAGGCATGATTCGTGCAAAAACAGGAACCATGACAGGCATATACAGTTTATCAGGTTATTTAGTTACTAAAAACCGACATACAGTTGCATTTGCGATTTATATTAATCGCCGCGCTGATGGACACAGTCGTATGCGTGGAAGCTATCGTGATTTTATTGATCAGATGTGTAGTATTTTATTAAAATCTGAACCGTCAAATTTACATCATCCTTTGTTCTTTTATGCCAAAAATAATCCTATGCAAAAAGCAACCACTGCATTGGATTTAAGCCGTCGACAATTGGCCTCTTGGCGAAACCTTGAGTTTTTAATTAAAAAAGAATTGCGTTCACAACCTGTGACTGTGGTTTATCATCAAGATGAGTTGATTATTTTAGACACCAACAGTCATGATTCTGTAATTTGGAATGCGATTAAAAAAATTAAAAATAATCGAAACATTGGCGTGGCTGTAGAAAGTTTACAAGCGCCAAACCTAGGATCAGATGCCTTAAATTTCTTGTGGGTTCAAAAAACACCTTTAGAGCATGCCAATCGCCGTTGGATTATTCGTTCTAAGGGTTAGTGATATAAGCGTGATGGGCTCATTATGTCCATCACGTATCAAGAGGTTTATTTATTTTTTAAAAAATAATGAGTGATATTGAGAGCATCATTATCACGTAAACAAGTCCCTGAAAACTTTTCAATCAGTTGGTGATTAATAAATCTATCACCAACATAGACTTTTTTAAATTTTGTTAAATAAAATTCATCAATTAAGTTTTTCTCTAAAAATTGATTCATCGTTTGGGCACCACCCAGGTGATAAAAAACAGGTGTCTTGTGGTAGAGCTCTGAGTTTAAAAAACTTTCAATACTTGAATAAAAATGATATTTATCTGAAGGTGTCTTGTGGTGTGCTGAAATTACAGCAATGGTATTTTCTTTTAGTAACTTACCTGGAATTTTACAAAAGGTGTCATATCCCATGATTAAGGGTTGATACTCTACCAATTTTTGATAAAAAGCTGTATCTTCAGGATAAGACCAAGGTAAATGGTTTAATTTTGAATTACCTACCAAGCCATGTGGGTCGCAGGCCATGACACCAATTATTTTTGCATTCATCTTTAATTTCTAAAAAAATGAGATTTGTCATACTCTAACATTTTCTCAGAAAAAAACATATTTTCAAATGTACTATACTGAATATATATAAATACCGACGTGGTGATATTATGCCTATTAATCCAGAAATTCTTGTTCAAAAAGCAAGGGCGCATAAAGAAACTGCTTATCAACAATTTATAAAAAATATAAGAGAACCTCAATTTATAGCGCAATCTTTGCGAGTGAGAGGGAGTATTGATGGGCCCGAGATAACACTGGAGAATTATGCTGCAGTACTCGATGCTTTGGATAGTCAAAATTTTTCTAACTGGAATTATCATGACAAAGGTCGTATAGGAAGCTTGTTGCAAGAATCATTACAGCTGAGTGAGCATGAAAAAGAACAATTATTATCTTATATGAAACCCTCTGAAGTATTATCTATAGAGTCTGCTTATTTTAATAGCATTGCTGATATGCGCTATATCTATACAGGCGAAATCAATGATGCACCATTAAATCCTTATGAAATTCGATTAAAGCTCAATGAGGAAGGTACCAAATTATTGTACCAAATATCTGATGATAAGAGTCAATTTGTTGGTGAAATTGATGCGACAGGTTTGGACTTAGCGCAAATTACACCTGGATTTTCACTATACCTTAAAGAAAATTTATTTGAGATTTTAACAAAAATTCCTCCGGAACATATTGATTCCAAGGTATCTGATAATTTTTTTCAATATTTATTATGTGGTGATGATATGGATGAGGAATTGATTGAAAAGAAAAATGAGTTTTCTAATGAATTGAAACTGTATATTGGTGAGCATGTGAATGAAATGATTGTGAATACTTTATTGGTTCGCTTGTTGGAAATAGATAATACTGCTATTGAAAAAATAGACCCAAGTTGGTCTGCCTCTGAAAGAGTAAAATTTATTATAAAAATTTTCCCTGAATTGCAACAAGAGCGTCATTCAAGTATTGAAGAGATTAGGGCATTAACCGGTATTTTGCAAGCCAAATTGGAGGAGGGGTTTACGCCCGAATTGAAAAAACGGGCAGAAGCTTTACTAGGAAAGTTAGAAGGACAAGATCTCAATACCTTTCCATTTTCAGATTTAAGAGCGCATTGCGGTGACTTGAATGAATTTTATGAAGATTATCACACTCATTTGGAGACCCTACGCCAGAAAATTGAAGATAATTTCACCGATTTACAGAGAATATTAAAATATCTTGGAGATTGGGCTTTATTAATTCCTCAATTTAAACAATTGTCAGATTTGGTCAACGATTTGCATCAGCACCCTGATAAATTAATGAAACATTATACTCAAATTCAGCAACAAATCGAAGCGCTCCAAGCACAAATTCCGATGCTAAAACAAGCATCGGGCGCTGCAGCAAGATTTAGTGCTTTCTCTTCTGGGCTATTCTCAAATGCTCAACAACAATTACAGACTGTGCATGAAAAGTTAACTCGTCCCCGGTGAGTTTGAAGGATTGTGGCGTTTGATTTAAACTCTTCGTGAAAATTATTAAATTTTAACATTCTATTTTCTTCAGTACACAGTAATAAAAACCATCCATATTTTCAGTGCCAGGGAGAATTTGTAGACCATGTTGACATTTTTTTCCGATTGAAATTTTAATGTCTTGAACTTGAGCATTGGGATGGGTTTGCAGGAATTGTTCGATTTGTTGTTCATTTTCTTCAGGTAAAACAGAACAGGTGGCATAAACCAAAATGCCATTAGGCTTTAGCAAAGGCCAAAGGTTTTGGAGTAATTTTTTTTGAATATCGAGATTAATGTAGATGTTTTTTTCTGAGCGTCTGAGTTTGATGTCAGGGTGTCTTCGAATGACCCCTGTACCAGAGCAAGGCGCATCAATTAAAATCCTGTCAAAAGAATTACCATCCCACCACGTTTCTGGAAAACTGGCATCGGCTAGCAAACAAGAGGGGTTTAAGTTGAGGCGCTCAAAAGTCTTTTTGAGTTTCTCAAAACGCTTTTCTTGAACTTCAATGGCTACACATGTTTCAGGATGACTGGTTTCTAGGATATGACTTGTTTTGCCACCCGGTGCTGCGCAAGCATCTAAAATCCTTTGATGGTCTTGAATATCTAATAATAAAACAGCCAATTGTGCTGCTTCGTCTTGTACAGAAACATATCCTTCTAAAAAGCCATACAGGTTTTCAATGCCTTGTGCCTCTTGAAGTACAATCCCCTGTGGGGAAATATGAGTGGCTTTTGCCGTTATTTTTTTTAAATAATCATCACGTTGCATTTTGGCTTGATTTACACGAAGTGTCATCGGCGGATGTTGATTATTCTCAGATAAAATCATTGGCCAGTCATTCGGCCATGCTTTTTTAATGGTATTGATGAACCAGAGGGGGTGACTGTAAATAAAAGTATCATTTCCGGAAAGTTTTTGTTCCCATTGGCTCTTCTCACGAATCGATTTTCTTAAAATAGCATTGGTAAAACCGGCAGCAGAATGGAATTTATTTTTTTTAACCAAGTTCACCATTTCATTGATGACAGCATGTTCAGGTTTTTCAAGCACGTGAAGCTCACATAAACCTAAGATAATGACAGCGATGACTAAGCTATCTTTGGGTTTTTTGCTGATGAGCACATTGGCAATAGCTTCTAAACGGTGAAAATAGCGACAAGTTTGCAACAAGAGATGTTTTGCAGCTGGTGGCCAGTCTGAAAAACTAGAAGGCAAGGGTTTGTCTTGCATCAGTTCAACAAGACCTTGCAATGCAAATTGTCGATAATTTGAGTTCATGACAAAAGGCTTCCTATGGGCAATTCGTGCTGGCGCCCATTTTGCCAATCTTTAAGAGATATTTTTTTCATATTGGGAAATTGCCAGACTTGAATAGCAATGATGTCATCTTGGGTTGCAACATGAACTTCATCAGCTGTGAAGGCTATGATACGACCAGGTTCTTGAGTCGATTTTTGTCCTTCAAGGATACGTGCTTGATGAATTTTTACGATTTGGTCATTGAATTGGGTATAAGCAATAGGCCATGGGTAATAGCCGCGAATTTGACAGTCTATGGTTTTCGCAGCTTGTTGCCAATTGATGTGAGCATCGGTTTTATTAATTTTATGTGCATAAGTGACTAAGTTTTCATCTTGGATAATGGGATGAATTGTTCCTGCATCTAGCCCTTCAATTGTTTCTAACAGCGCAGGTGTTGCGATATTCGACAAAACTTCAAACAAGGTTTCAGAGGTATCGGTTTTTTTTATGGTGTAGGGGATGATTTTTAGGATATCACCAGTGTCCATCCCAACATCCATCTGCATGATGGTTACACCAGTCTGGGCATCACCAGCTAAAATAGCATATTGAATGGGGGCAGCACCACGCCATCTGGGCAGAATAGAGCCATGTACATTAATACATCCCAAACGCGGGATATCAAGAACCACTTTGGGCAATATTAGACCGTAAGCAACAACCACCATCAAGTCTGCGCCATGAGATTTTAATTGCGTTTGAATCTCATCTGATTTGAGGGAAGTGGGTTGATAGATGGGTAAATTTTTAGTTAACGCCCATTCTTTGATAGCACTGGCTTGGAGTTTTTGACCTCGTCCAGCTGGGCTATCAGGTTTTGTGTAAACAGCACAAATTTCATGGCCGGCGTCATACAGTGCTTCTAAACTGGGTAATGCAAAAGCTGGTGTTCCTGCAAAAATAATTTTTAAACGTTTCATATTTAGTATTTTTATTTATGGCTTCGTAAGTATTTTTCTAAGTCTTTGCGAGCGCGTTCTCGTTTAATAGGTGATAATAAATCAATGAAAAGTTTACCATTGAGATGGTCAATTTCATGTTGAATGCATTCAGCTAATAAACCATCACAAGTCATTTCAAATGGCTCACCATGGCGGTCAAGTGCTTTGACCGTGACTTTTTTGGCGCGTTCTACGGTTTCTAAGGCACCAGGTACTGACAAACAACCTTCCTGAAATTTATCTTTGCCTTCAGTCTTTAAGATTTCGGGATTAATAAATACTTGAGGTTGGTTTCTTTCTGAACTCACATCGACCACAGATAGTCTGATATTAACACCAATTTGAGGGGCAGCTAAACCAACACCATTTGCGGCGTACATGGTTTCAAACATATCATCGATGAGGGTTTGTAAAGCATCATCGATTTCTTCAACGGGCGTCGACATTTTACGAAGACGTTCATCGGGTAAATATAAAATATTAAGTAGAGCCATCGCTATTTAAAAACAAATCAAATCATATTATGATTGTACCACAATTAAGGATAATTGAGCAAAAAAACCAACAATCATGGAAAATTCTGAAATTTTACTCGCATTACACCATCAAGCCGGTATAGGCCCTCGAACTATTAAACGTTTATTAGAACATTGGCCAAATCTCAAAGAGCTTTGGTTTGAATTTCAAAAAGGCGAGCTTCGCACTTCTTTACCACCAGCTCTTTTACATGCTTTAAGTCACTTGCAATGGGATATGGTGCACCAAGATTTACATTGGGCTAGAAATGAATATCACCATTTAGTGACATGGTATGACGAAAAATATCCGCCTTTATTGCGTCAAATTCCTGATCCACCACCAGTTTTATATCTCAAAGGACAAATTGAAGTTCTAGAACATCAAATGTTGAGTATTGTGGGTACTCGTCAACCTACACAATATGGTCAAAACATTGTCAGCGAATGGAGTTCGAAGCTATGTCAGGCGGGTTTAACGTTGGTCAGTGGCTTGGCAATCGGGATTGATACATTGGTACACCAGGCTTGTGTGCAAAAAAATAAACCCACCATTGCAGTGTTAGGCAATGGTTTGAATAGTATTTATCCACTCCGAAATCAGTCTCTGGGACAAAAAATTATCGAGAATGGTTTGCTTTTGAGCGAATTTCCATTAAATTTTTCACCAAAAGCTGGACATTTCCCCCAAAGAAATCGTATAATAAGTGGATTGGCTTTGTTCATATTGGTCATAGAATCGACAGAAAAGAGTGGCACACTCATTACCGCCTCACATGCTGTGGAACAAAACCGTGAGGTTTTAGCGGTTCCAGGTTCTATAAATTCTGAACAATCAATCGGTTGTCATCGATTGATTCAGCAAGGTGCGCGACTTGTTTTAAGCTATCAAGAAATACTGCAGAGTATGCAATCTTATAAAGAGGTGTATGTATGAATGATCAATTATTTGCAATGTTACTGTCGCTGTTCGAGCAGACCCTAACACAGATCAAGCAACAACAAAAAGCATTAGAGATTGCACTAGAAAATGATGCTGAATATTTTGCAAATGGTATTGCCTCTGGCGATATTCCAGTATTCCAATATCCCTCTGAACATAGTACTCGCGTATTAACGCGCTTAGAACAAGCCAAATTAACCAGACCAGCACTTCAATTTTTAATGCGTTTAATGCATACTGGCATGCTTTCAGCTGAACAGTTTGAACAGGTGATGAATCTTGTTTTAGAAACGAAACCGCATTTTGTTAATGTCGAAGAAGTTAAACAAATCATGCACGAAGTATTATCTGAAAGTTTATCGCATAAAGAAATATTGATGCTTGAGTTTGCGTATGATGTGGAGACTTCACCGATAACCATGCATTAAAAACGGAGAAAAAATGGCAAAAAATTTGGTAATCGTAGAATCCCCCGCGAAAGCAAAGACCATTGAAAAGTATTTGGGTAAAGATTTTACTGTATTAGCCTCATATGGGCATGTGTGTGATCTTCCTGCAAAAAAAGGCTCAGTAAAACCAGAGAAAAATTTTGAAATGACTTATAACGTGATTGAGCGTAATAGCCGTCATGTTGATGCCATTGCAAAGGCATTGAAACAAGCTGAAGCTTTATATCTTGCAACTGACCCTGATCGCGAAGGTGAGGCCATTTCTTGGCATGTTTTGAATTTAATGCAAGAAAAAGGCTTAATCAAAGACAAAGAAGTTCATCGTATTGTTTTTTATGAAATCACCAAACAAGCCGTTCGTGATGCGATTGATAATCCAAGAGATGTTGCGATGGATTTGGTCAATGCCCAACAAGCGCGTCGTGCTTTAGATTATCTGGTAGGTTTCAATTTATCCCCATTACTTTGGAAGAAAATACGCCGTGGCTTATCTGCTGGTCGTGTACAAAGTCCAGCCTTGCGCTTGATTGTCGAACGTGAAGAAGAAATTGAAAAATTTCAGAGTCAGCCATACTGGTATGTTTTAGCCGATTGCAAAAAGAAAAAAAGTAAATTCAACGCACGATTAACGCATTGGCAAAATGATAAAGTTGAACAATTTTATTGGGCTGATGGTCAACAGGCTGAACAAGCAAAAAATGAAATTTTAAAAAGAGCGCAAGGTGCTTTAGAAGTTATTCAAGTACAAAAGAAAGAGCGCTTAAGACACCCATCACCACCATTCATTACCGCTTCTTTACAACAAGAGGCCGCTCGAAAATTAGGCTTTACCGCTAGAAAAACCATGCAAATTGCTCAACAATTGTATGAGGGAATTGATATCGGCTCGGGTACAACAGGTTTGATTACTTATATGCGTACCGACTCTGTTAATTTATCATCCGAAGCAATTGGTTCGATTCGTTCTTTAATTCAAGAACGTTATGGCGCAAATTATTGCCCAGAATCGGTGCGTGTTTTTAAAACCAAATCGAAAAATGCTCAAGAAGCACATGAGGCAATTCGCCCAACTGATATTCAAAGAACACCTGAGCACTTAAAATCTTTTCTCAGTCCTGATCAACGAAAACTTTATCAATTGATTTGGCAACGGACCATGGCCAGCCAAATGGCTTCAGCTCGAATGGATACTGTTGCAGTTGACTTACAATCAAGCCCGCATGATAAATTTCGTGCCAATGGATCACAAATTGCATTCCCAGGCTTTTTGTCGGTTTATGAAGAAGGGCGCGATGAAAAAAGTGACGATGATGCACAAACCATATTGCCAGATTTAGAAGTTGGTGAAAAAATTGCCTTGGATGACATTGTCGTTGAAGAGCATCATACTGAACCACCACCGCGTTATAGTGAAGCCACATTGGTTAAGGCTCTTGAAGAGTTTGAAATTGGCCGGCCTTCAACCTATGCCAGTATTATTCACACCTTGCAGCAACGTGATTATGTGGTTGTTGACAAAAAACGCTTCATTCCAACCGACGTCGGTCGTATTGTCAGTCACTTTTTAACCGACTATTTTACAACATACGTTGATTACAAATTTACAGCAGGCCTTGAAAATAAACTCGATGCGATTTCAAGAGGTGAAGAAGAGTGGATTCCTGTCTTAGAAAATTTCTGGCAACCATTCTCTGAACAAGTCAGTAGCATTGAGCAGACTGTGAAACGTAAAGATGTCACCACCGAAGAGCTTGAAGAAAATTGTCCAAAATGCAGTAAACCTTTGGCAATTCGCTTAGGGAAAAGAGGGCGCTTTATCGGTTGTACAGGTTATCCAGAATGTGATTACACAGGTAATGCACCAAGCTCAACTCCTACACCAGAGCCAGAAGTTAAAACCATTGATAGAGATTGCCCAACGTGTTCGGCACCTTTGCAAATTAAACGTGGTAAGTATGGTTTATTTGTAGGATGCAGTAAGTATCCCGAATGTAACTTCATTGAGCCTTTGGAAAAACCTGAGGATACAGGGGTCACTTGCCCAATTTGTAAAAATCATACAATTTTGAAACGTAAATCTCGAAAAGGACGAATCTTTTATTCCTGCTCAGGTTATCCAAAATGTAAGTATGCCCTTTGGAATCAACCAGTTGATAAGAGCTGTCCGAAATGCCAGTGGCCCATCGTAACTTTAAAAGTCACCAAAAAAGCAGGAGAGCAACTGGTTTGTCCACAAACTGAATGCGATTTTATTGAAGATGTCGCAGCGAAGGAGTAAAGATGATATTGCGACAAATGTTAAAATCCAAAATTCATCGTGCAACCATTACTGAAGCAGATTTAAATTATGAAGGGAGTATTACGCTCCCTCCAGAATTGATTTCTTTGGCTCAAATGCATGTTTTTGAAGCAGTGCATATTTGGAATGTGACAGCAGGTACTCGTTTTCAAACGTATATTATAGAAGGGCTACCCAATTCACAAGATATTTGTGTTAACGGGGCAGCTGCGCGCTTGGTGAGTCCAGGCGATAAAATTATCATCGCCAGTTTTATGATGATGCCTGAGCATCAATGTGCCAACTACCAGCCTGTGGTTGTATTTGTCGATGACAACAACTGTCCACGTGAAATCCGTGCAGAGAAATTGCCAGCTTAACCGACTTTTTTGTCATACAAAAAATCAAATTTTTTATGATGGTTAATTTTAACTATTTTCTCTCCTTGGGTGACATCAACGTTGCTTTCACTGTGACCTAAAAGGAGAGGACTTCCTCTTTTCTCAACGTGTACTTCACGATATTCAATCGCTTTTGAATTGACATTTGAACAAGCCGATAAAATTAAAAAAATAACAAAAAGACTAAAAGTTCGCATGGTTTGAAATCATTTAAGAAATTTATTCAAGATTATCACAAGTTAATAAATTTGGAAAAAAAATTCGATTGATTAGATTGGAGTTTTTCTTCTGCCAAATTTAATATCTCATGCCATTGATGCAGAATAATTTCAGGTTGTTGCTCTGTATTTAATATCGCTTCAAAGGCTTGAATTAACCAAGCCAAAACATAGGCGCTAGTGCGAGGCTCATCTTGTAAATTAAACAAACCAAAATGTTTTTGATGCCCCAAGTTCCACTCATAATTGTCCTTAAAAGTCCAAAAATAAATCCGTTCAATGGGGTTACCTTGGGCAATTTGTTGCAGTACGGTTCGAATAAACTCAATGAGAAATTGGGGTCTTACTTTGTCCAATTGATCTGCCATGCCAGTTTCTGTGATGTAAATGGGTAATTGAATTTGTTGTGCCCTGGAGAGCGCTAGGTGGTAACTTTCTGGATATATTGCAATATACATATCTCCCATTAATTGACCTTTTTGACAAGTCGGTCCTAAAAATCCAACTTGCACGCCCCCGTAAATGTTTATAAAAAAACAATTTCCCTTCGGCCTTGGGTCGGAATATTTAATTCCTTTGTAATTGATTGTACCTGTTGCCATAAATTCCATGACCAGTTCATCGGTAAAATGCGTCAAGGGTGCCGTTAAAAAACGAGCAATGAAGCTGGAGTCACTTTCAAAACGCAAGATGTTGTGAACCAGCCCAATTTTGATAGCATCTTTTTCAATTTTTTTATCATTTTGCTGACATAAATCCACATGCGCCTTTAACATGTTTTTAAGAACATGCGTTGCTTTGGTCCATTGAATTCGATGGTGTGGTGGGAATTGACCCAACAAATACCCTGAAAAAGCTTCGACAGCAGGTTCATTGATCGTGCACCAATATTTTACATCAGGTGATAGTTGGTGAATGACAAATTGACAATAATGAAGAAAATGTTCAATATTTTTTTCATGCTCAAAGCCGCCCATTTTGATAAACCATTGGGGTTGAGTAAAGTGACACAAGGTTAACATCGGTTCAATGTGATGCATGTGACATTGTTCAATGATTTTTTGATATTTTTTGATAGCAGTCAAATTAAATTGTCCGCATTGGGGCTCGATAAAGCTCCATTCTACTGAAAATCGTAAATGGTGAATGCCCATCTTAGCAAGAATAGGCAAATACATTTCCAGTGTATGCCAAACTGATTGAGGATTTTGTCTTTGAGGCACCGATTGTTGTTGTTGAGCCATATCCCATTGATTAGGTGCATGGCCTAAATCAAATGTGTCAGGGCAGCTCATTTGATAAATCGATGTTCCGACACCAAAATGAAGAAAATTTTTCAATGTTTGTCGCGTTGGTTTTTGCATAAATTCCATCCTTGTACATTCATTATAGACTTTTAAATAAATTCTGGTATTTTTTTTAAATTCCAGATAAGATGAAATGGCTTTTTTAGGGAAGTTCAGAAGGATAAATATAAATGGATGTTTTGCGGCTTCGTTGTGTTTGTTTTTTGGTTTTGGCAGGTTTTTCAAGTTTAGACTTTGCTGCTTTAAATCAAAATATTGAACAAGAAATTCAAGAAATTGAGAAACAGATTAAACAAACAGAATTTGAATTGTTGGATGCGCAGAACAATCAGCAAAGAAATTTAATTGAATTAAATAAAGCCAAATTAGCGCTGAAACAACAAAAGATAGACGAACGTCCAAAACAGTCTTCTATATTATCTACCCTGGGTATTGAAAAAATTTTTCCAGCCAAGGATTCTTACAATCCTTCATTGTATGCTTTAGACTACAACCGTTACCCAGCCAATATTTACCCCAATTATTTTAAATTTGAATCACCAGATAAAATGTCTTCAATAGAATTTCACGGTTGGTTACAGGCTGTAAATTCGATTTTCCCCAATTATTTAGGACTTTTTGTAGATACTGGACCCAGCGTGACTGGTGTTGTGAATCAATCCACCGTTGATCGTTTTTGGCTGCGTAGATTAAGACCTACGGTAGAAGGGAAAATCAATGACTTTTTTCAATATTTACTCAATGTGGATTTTGGCGAAGGCGCAGTTACCTTATATGATGCTTTTATTGATATAAATTATTACCGTGCTTTGGGAATACAAGCTGGTTTACAAATGAGTTTGGTCAGCGGTATTGAAAACTTTTTTAATAATTTTGATTATTTATCCCAAGCCTTTACCATGGAAGTCAGCCCCCCATCCATGATGGCCCCAGATAGGCAATTGGGGGTTATGGCGCATGGTTCTTTTGGACCTTCGGGTGATGAGCCATATTGGCGGGGATTGAGTGAACTTGGTTTTGACGATTGGTTTTCATATCAAGTAGGGATTTTTAACGGTGTACCTGATGGTGCGCAAGTCACCAGTTATACAACTGTTGGTAACAATTATCCTTTCCCACTTTTGAAGACATCGCAAACGGTATTTACTCAATCAAATAAAGCATTTACTGGCCGGGTATTTTTTAATCCGTTCATCGATGCAAAAGGTTCTATTTTAGAGCATTTGGGCATCGGTTTTGCAGGAAGCTCGGAGAGGCAAAATTATCAATATGGGTTGCCCGATTTAGTTTCTTTGGGTCAAAATCCAATTTTTACTTACACAGCACTCCCTGTTCAAGATAGCTTTTATACGGTTGCCGCCAATGGCCCCAGAACTCGTTTACATCCCCAAGCAGTATGGAGCCATGGTCCTTTGGGAATTTTGGCTGATTGGACCCAAACCCAGCAACATTTGCAATTAGTTTCTTTGGGTATATTAGATTCTATTTCAACTTATTACCCTGGCACGACATCTCAAACCAATCATGCTTCACAAATTCAATTTATATATAACTTAACTCAAGAAGATTTTAATTTGTTTCATTTTACGCCCAATAATAATTTTAAACCCTTTGAGAAAGGGGCTTATGGTGGCTTACAAGTGGTGTTTCGTTTATCCAATTTGTCTATTGACCCGAAAATATTCGATGAATATCGATTTGTCCAAGGTGGAAAATATTATCTATATTCTGACCCAAGAGTATCTGTGCAAAAAGCAAATTCATGGAGTATTGGATTGAATTGGTTTTGGAATCAATTCATAAAAATTACAACGGAATATGATTATTCTTCTTATGTGGGCGGATGTTCGACTGGGGGATTGAATGCCCCCGTTAATCCGGGATGTTTAACTGGTGGACTGTATATTTTCGCAGAGAACAGCACAGTATTAAATCGACCTGCAGAAAAAGTAATAATGCAACGTTTCCAATTGACTTTTTAGAATGTGATGACCTATGTGTAAAGATAAAGTTTTATATAGTTTTTTGGCTTATTTATGTTTATCAACATGGGTTAGTGCTAAAAATAATGAACTTGAGGAGCGAATCAAAAAACTTTCATTTGAAATAAAGAAAAATTCTAAACAAATTAAATCCTTAAAATCTAAAGAAAAAAGACAACAAAAAAAATTATTGGATGCCAATCAACGTCTCGAAAAAACCTATCCAAGTCTGCTACCTGAAGTAAAAAGTAATAATGAATCACTTTGGGCATTAACGACTTATCCGAAGTCATCGGAAGAAAAGCATTATTTTCCATTTGTTCAATTTGAGACAGCTGATAGAAAAAATAGTTTTTCTATTCGACCTTATGTTGAAATGAACTCCGATATTTTTAGCAATTTTAACGGCATGCGTATCAATACAGGTGTATCAGCGCCTCCAGTGATTAATCAAAATACTTTGATTCGTACTTGGTTAAACAATACTGGATTTTTAATTGAATCAAAATTAAATAATGAGGTATTTGTTGTTGCTATTCCCTCTTTCTCAAGAAATCAGGCGTATTTAGCAGATGGTCATATCAGTTTAGAAAAATATAAGTTATTTAATATGCGCGCTGGTTATCAAACAAGTTTGATGGCAGGTTTAGGTCTTTTAGTATTTCCATATGTCAATTATACAGGTTTTAGTACCAATATGGCGCCAACCAAAGAAAATGGTGTGGTATGGTATGGTACTTTGGGTGAAAGCCGTAATGATGATCAAAGCCGTTATATTTATTTTGGATTGAAAAGTCATTTTTCATATCAGTTTGGTATTTTTAATGGAACCTCAGATGGTACTTTCCCAGGCTTAAACCCATTGGGAACACCGACAAGTGTTGTTTATGTCTCATACAGTAATTTTGCGAGTAACAAAAGTTTTGAAGGTCGTGTTTTTTACCATCCATTTTTTAATCAAAAAGATACGTTTTTAGAATATCTGGGCGTAGGAGTCGCTGCAAGTACTGAAAAACCTAATGCTCAAACATTGTTACCCTACATATTAAGCGTTGGTCAAAACCCTGTTTTTGGTTATGCCGGTGCTACCACCTATGTTGTATCATCGCGTACTCGTTATCATCCGCAGTTATTCTGGCATAGAAAACAAATGGGGATTTATGCTGATTGGGCTCAAACGCTACAAAATTTAACCAACACTTACCCATCACCGGTATTGAAGCCTGAATGGGTAGTTATCCAAAAAAACAAAGCCAGTGAAGTGCAAGTTTTTTACAATCTTACGGGAGAAGAGTTTACGGTTAATGGTTTTATTAAACCCAATGATAATTTTAATATGTTGGATGGAAGTGGCTGGGGTGCATTGCAGGTTTATGCGCGTTTTACCTCATTTGTCGCAGATCCTTCGACTTATTCAAAATCTTATTCTGTGGGCGATTCCACATTTTATTATATTTCAGATCCGCGTATTTCAATTGCCAAAGCAACTGGTTGGAGTGTTGGTTTGAATTGGTTTTGGAATTCTTTTTTCAAAATGCGTACTGAGTTTGCACAAACAAAATTTGTTGGGGGTTGTTCAACAGGTGCATTTAATGACCCGAACTCTCCTGGTTGTTTAAGTTCATCACCAGAATATTATGCCTTAAATAGTAGTAAAATTATTAATCGACCTGATGAGCTGGTAGCTATGCAATCGATTAGTCTTTATTTCTAAAACCAATAATTGATTGCGGCACGAATATTATTGGCGCTGAGGTTATAGCTTCCATGACCTGTTGGGTCATAAACATCATAGATATTTAAAAGACCAAGATCTAATCGAGCGTATTCGTTGTAAAAGTATTCTAAACGAAAAGAAAGTTTTTGAGAGTAAGCATATTCAAGACCACCACCTATCATCAAACCATATTGGGTGGTGTGATGAGAATATTGTTCATTCGCTTCGTTATTGTAGGCAATACCCATATCAGAAAAACTGCCACCAGCTGTAAAATAAGGCAAGAGGTTTTGCTTTATGGGGTAGCCCAATCGGCCTCGGATAGACCCTTGGTTGCGATTTGATAAAGTGAATTGATCATAGATATCTGGGTAAAAATCACAAGTGCAAGTTGCATCGGTTGCTTGAGAAAAATTATAGGTAAAATCTCCTTCAATCCCTACCACCAATTTTGAGTCAAATTGTTTGAGTATTCCTGCTTGTGGGCCAATAAATGCACTGGAAAAATGATTGGTTTGATTGCAAGTACCATCCCAGTTGCTAAATGCATTGTGATTGGAGTTGAGAACGGCTCGATTAAATATTGCACCGACGTTTCCACCAGCATAAAGTCCAGTCCATTTTTTTTCAAATGATGAGGAATTGGCCCAAATGATTGAGGGCAATAAAAAAAGCAAAGATTTTGAAATTATTTTTTGCATTCAATAGTCCTTAGAATCAAGAAGCAACTAAAGTTAAAGGTGCTGAAATTTCCCCATTTTTCAAACCTTGTACGGTACAGGTGCCCGGTCTGCCAAAAATCTTCACATAATTATTGGCGCCATTGCTTCCAATCACGCAGCGGATATTTCCTGTGGTGCCTGTGATGCTATAAGAGGCGGCTAAATCACTGGAAATGGGTAAGTCAAATACGGCAATAGGGCGCCCACAACAAACCGGAGCAGGGCTTATAATGGTAGAACCATTTAAAGTTGCTGGAATACTAACGGGGTTGTTGTAAACATTAAAAGGCACTGTGGCATGGTTCGTGATAGAGTTGATATTATTGGTAGAGTCTGAGGTCACCAAGGCATCATATTCTTTTGAAAATGGGGAGGTTGCCGGACCTGAGACCGTACAAGTGACTGTTGAACCTGATGGAATATTATCCGGTGTTGTCCAAGCCACCGAACCTGGATTGATGGTGCAACCTGTAACACTTAAGCCATCGGGTAGACCACTGATATTACAAGTGGCTGTAGGCGCTGTTACTGCACCAGTGTTGGTACAAGAGTAGGTTCCTGTGTAATTATTACCACTTTCTATACTCGTATTGGTTAACCCACTGACATCAACCACCAAATTACTATTGGGTGTGGGGGAGGCACCTGGTATCATGGTTGTTTGTACTAAGTTGCCTAGTACCGGATTAATAGGTGTTGGGGGTGATGTTTGGTTTGTTCCTGAAATCGGATAATTGCCATTGTTAATAGGGCCATAGGATGTTGGCCAGTCCCCTGGAACACCGACTGTCATGGTGAATGTCCCAGTACCGCCTGGGGCAAGCGAGCCACTTACTGTAAAGGTTAAAATATTCGTGGTTGGATCATAGGAGCATGTTCCACCTATTACACCTGTTGGTTGGCAGTTTTGGTAAATGGTTTCATAGGGTACTGGTGAATTTTGTGTGACTGGCATATGCGCTTCAATTTTAACGTTTGTAGCTGAATCTAAACCATTATTGGTATAGGTATAAGTGTAGGTGATGGAGCTACCAGGTGTTGTGGTTGCAGGACCTGTAGCAGATATTAATAATCCAGCAAGATTACTTTGAGTCGTGACATTATCTAGGTAAACATGGCCATCATGTCCACCTGGAGAGCA
>DHHZ01000108.1:33303-33656 GCA_002403515.1 Legionellales bacterium UBA4759
AGTGCTATCAAAACTTAAGTCATAGTTTTGCCAATCCAAGTATTGGTAGGTTGCATTGCTGCCTGGATTGCTTCCTTTGCTGGATAGGTTATTCCAGGGAACGCCAGGTTGGTTGGCGTAACTCCATTGGAAATATATAGGGTTGGAACCATAGCGTCCTTTGGTGTAGTTATTAACTTGAATGGCATAAAAGGGTTGTTGTTTGGCCGTGTGCGCGGGATTTTCCATAACAGCTGCAATTTTAAATCGAATATGTGCAACCCCGCTACTGATATCAGCTGCTTGAATGGTGACTTTTTGGCTTAGGCTTGTGGCTTGTTGCCCATAGGTTGCCCATTTGGGTTTGGCAGAGG